>DATJHF010000034.1:0-15572 GCA_035494075.1 Sphingomicrobium sp.
CAGCTCGCTGCTGTTCCCGCGCCTTGCCGGCCGCCGGCAGGCTGCGCGCCATCTGCTGCTGGGCGAACCGTTCGGCGCTGCGGAAGCGCTCGACATGGGTCTCGCCAGCCATGTGGTTCCGCAGGGTCAGTTGAAGGGCGCCGTGGCCGGGCTGGTGGCAGCGCTACTGGCCAAGCCGCCCGAAGCGCTGCGCCTAACCCAACGCCTGCTGCGGCGCGAAGATATTGAGGAAATCCTCGAACGGATGGAGCTGGAAAACGGCCATTTCGCCGAACGGCTTCAATCCGATGAGGTCAAAGGGGCAATCGCCGCCTTCTTCGCGGCCAGGGCCAAAGCTCCGGCGGCCTGATCAATCCTCGGCCACCCACACCCGCTTGGATCGAGAAACCGTAATTGTTGGGCCGGGCAGGAACAGCATGTCGGTTTGCTGCGTGTAGCTCACTTCCAGGTCCAGGTAAGCGCTTCCATTTTCAGTCCCCGGAACCGGCTCCTCGATTGTAAAGGTGCCGGGACCGATGCCGTAAACGACATCCTCGATCCGGTCGCGAATCGCATCGTCGGTTGGTTGGGGATAGAGGGTGGCCAAACGCGCTCCTTCGCCCAGCGCATGCTGGATGCCGGACATGGCCCGGAACACCAGCCCGAGCTGAACCACGGCCCACACCATGATGATCAGCGCAGGGAGCGCAAAAGCCGTTTCGATGGCGACCGCGCCACTCTCGTCGCGGCGAAGGGTGCTAAACTTCTTCATTTGGTGCGCATCCCGGCGGTGGCGCGGACTGGATAGCCGCCCTTGCCGCTGTCGTAAGCGCCGAAATGTAGCGGAAACATCGGCTCGTAGACGTCGTTGATCTCGACCTCGATGTATCGAGCTTCCTTGACGGTGCCAGTTCCGCATTCAAAGGTGTCGAATACGTCCGCGTCCGTGCTGGTCAGCGGATCTTCATCGTCGCATTCAAGGCTATAGGTGACAGCAATCTTGCTGGCCTTTTGGTCGTCGGGGATGTTGGCCTGGTCTGCGACTTCATCGACGATCGTATCGGCGACACTTTTGATGCCGGTTGTCTGCATCACTTTTTCGATCGCCCGCTGCGCGGCCTGCTCGATTGCCAGCTTTCGGCCATAGGCGTTGCTCATGTCGACCACGCCGATCGTCATCATCGCCAGGATAGGGGCGAAGAGGGCCAACTCGATGGTGGCGGTGCCACGCTGGTTGCGGCAGAGATTTGGAATGCACCTCATCATGCGATCAACCTCACCCTGGTGCCGCCCACGATCGGATCGACGCCGATCGCTGGACAAGAGTCGTCGTTGAACTTGTTCGCCGACCCGTTTGTGCCGGTGAAGATGATCCGGCGAACCACGAACTGGGTGCAGATATATTGGTTTGACGAATTGCCAAGGAACGCCAGCGACTGCTTCGGGAAATAGAGCACGCCGTTAATGTTTCCGGACGCGCCGCCGTTGATCTTGTTCGGAGCGCTGGCGATTGCGCCGGTATCGGTAACCGCACGCCGATCCTGGTAGACCGCTATTCCCGCCCATTTGCCGGTGGTCTGCGGCGTGATGGAAACTGTGGCCTGGGCATTTGCGTCGAAGGTGCCGATGGTCGCGTTACTCGCGCCGTTCTTGTTGGTCAGCACGATCGTCGCGTTGATCACGGTAAGGTGGCCGCGAATGACCACATTGCCGCCATCGACCAGGAACACGCCATCACGTAGGGTTAGATATTTGTTCGAATTCACGGTGATCGACGGGACGCAATAAACATCATTGCCAGCGCTCATGTCTGGCCCTGGTGAGTCTCCGCCGGTGATGGCAAGATGCGGATTGGACGAGCACTTACTCGTTTCGTTCGTATCCGGCTCCAGGTCTTTGTAGGGATCTTCCTGGGCAGGCGTGTAGGGGTCATATTTGTCGACGTCCCAATTGCTCGATTCCTGGATGCCGCCGGAAGCCGCGATGGTGGTCGCCTTGATATATGAAGTGCCCTTGGCCGTCGCGGCGTTGGTCGATACGCTGTTGGTGATCATGCCGCAGTCGAATTCGACGTGCGCCGTGCCCGATCCTTCGATCCCGGTCCTGGTCGTATCTTCCAGGCTGACAACGCAATAATTGTCGCTGCCGGGCACGGTAGCGGCGGTTGCCGAGGCTTTGATAAGTGGCGGCGAGCTCATGAACAGGCCGCTGAAGCCAAGCTTGCGCTGGACGGCTAGGTCGACCTTGACCTTTTGCCTCTCGTCCCCGCTGTCGGCCGGATAGCTGATTTGCGGATAGCCTCCCATCAAGTCGAACCCGACATGGTAGTTGATCTCAAGGTCGCGACCGATGGCGTGCTCGGTATTGGTGGTCGCGCCGGCCGACTGGACACGGTCATAGACGCCTGCAATCGCGGCAGAATCGGCGGCGCGTTGCAGTTCGCGCTTCCACACGGCCCACTGGATGGTGTCGGTGGCAAGCCCGGCGGCGCCAACAAGCAGCGGCAGCGCCACGCCGGAAATCACCAGCATATTGCCCCGCTCGTCGTTCCACAGCTTCCTAAATGCCTTGAGCATCGTTTTTCCTCGTGTCCGGACGCGTTTCGACTGCTCTAGCCCCGACACGGTAAGTGAAGTGTTCCGACGCGTGGTTGACAGTTCACTAACCACGTCCGGATGCGGGACGCTTGAAGCATCGCGTCTTACCCCTATAATACAGTGGACAATCCTCTTGCGCGGGGCGGGCGGGCGTTCCACCCTCCACAGCAACAGGGAACAGAAGGACGATGCGACCATGGCCAGCGACCCCCAATCGGCAACGGCTGCCACGACCGAGACCGCGACCAAGATCAAGCTGGACCCGCCCGAGGCGCTTCAGCCGATTGCCGTCAAGGAGGCATCGGGCCTCGTACCGCTGAAGAGCGAAGAGACGAGCGAGCTCGACCAGAAGGTCGCCAAGTTCGTCGACGAGCTGGCCGCGCTCGACAGCAACAGCCCGGAATTCGGCAAGAAGGTCGACCAGCTCACCGCCATGGGCCGCAAGGAAATCGCCGAGGCCGCGGGCGCTTCGAACCGCTTCCTCGACCGGCCGGTCAAGGCGATCGACAAGGACACCGGCATTGGCGCCGACCTGACCGAGCTCCGCCGGACGGTCGAGGAGCTCGACCCGAAAGAAGCGACCAAGACCCGCAAGTTTCTGGGGATCATTCCCTTCGGCAATCGGGTCGACCGCTATTTCGACAAATACCGCAGTTCCCAGACCCACATCTCGAAGATCCTCGGCAGCCTCGCCAACGGCAAGGACGAATTGCTGATGGACAATGCCGCCATCGACACCGAGCGCGCCGGCCTGTGGAAGACGATGCACCGGCTCGAGCAGATGATTCACATCTCCAAGAGCCTCGACAAGCAGCTCGAGGACAAGGCCAACGAGCTCGACGCGACCGAGCCGGCCAAGGCCAAGGCGATCCGGGAGAGCGCGCTATTCTATACGCGCCAGCGCACGACCGACCTGCTGACCCAGATGGCGGTCACGGTCCAAGGCTATCTCGCGCTCGACCTCGTCAAGAAGAACAATGTCGAGTTGGTGAAGGGAGTCGACCGGGCCTCGACCACTACCGTTTCGGCCCTTCGCACGGCCGTTACTGTCGCCCAGGCCATGACCAACCAGAAACTGGTGTTGCAGCAGATCACGGCGCTTAACACGACCACCGCCGGAATGATCGATTCGACCGGCGAGATGCTCAAGACGCAGAGCGGCGCAATCCACGAGCAGGCGGCCTCGTCGACCATCCCGCTGGAGACGCTGCAGCGCGCCTTCCAGAACATCTATGACACGATGGACCAGATCGACCAGTTCAAGCTGGCCGCGCTGGCCAACATGAAGCAGACGGTCGATACGCTCGGCAACGAGGTCGAAAAGTCGAAAGGCTATATCGCCCGGGCCGAGGGCGTCGCCCAGGCCAAGCTTGAAAATGCGACATCGCCGTTCACGCCCATTGAGCAAAAATGACCTCGGAGAAGACTGAATTAGCAATTGCCCGCGCTGACCGCGTCATGCGGTCGATGGATGAGCGTGGAGGGGCAGCCCGCGATGCGGCCCGGCGCGAACGGCAGCGGCTGAATGCCGGCCTTGGGCGGACGCTTGCTCGCGTCGGGATCGCGGTCGGCGTTATTAGCCTGGCGGCGATCGTGATCGGACTAATCGTCCCGATCGGCATGTTCGGCTTCCTGGCGGCGGTCGGCCTGGCCGTCGGCGTGGCGGCACTGCTGCTTTTCTCTGGCGGCCGCGAAATTGCAGCGCCTAACGTCACGCCCGACCTGCCCAACGGCCAAATGGTGGCCCGTTTCGACAGCTATCTCTTCCGCGCGCGGCGCGCCCTGCCCGCCCCCGCTCAGGCAGAGCTGGACCTTCTTTCGGCGCAACTGCCGGCGCTTCGCCAAACGCTTGAGCGAATCCCCGACCTCGATCCCAACGCCCAGGACGCCCGGCGGCTGATGTCGGTCCACCTGCCCAATCTGATCGATCGCTATGTCCATGTCCCCGCGGCCTACCGGGGCGAAAGGGACGGTGAGGACGTCAGCGTCGACCAAAGGCTGGTCGAAGCGCTAGCAGCAGGGAGGCAGGCGCTAACCGAAATTTCCGAGAAGCTGGCCAAGGCCGACATGGCCGCGTTCGAAACGCAGGGCCGCTTCATCCAGTCGCGCTATTCGGAAAAGTCGATCGACGGCTAGGCTAGGCCATCCCGATCCGTTGCTTCGCCGCGGAAAGCATTTCCTTGAACGTCCTATTCTCTCTGAGCGTGTCGAGATCGGGATCTGCCTCGGCATGCGCGATCTGCGAAGCGCCGGTCGCTGATTCGAAATAAGGTCTCAGCGCATCGATCGCCTCGTCGGCATCGCCCAGTTTGAGGGCGAGCGTACAGGCGACATTGTACCGCATGGTGACGTTGTCAGGGTCGAGCAGCAACGCCCGGCGGATCCAGTCGCGCGCCCTGTCTTCGTCGCCGGCCATGGCAAGACAGTATGCGCCGCCGCCTAGGGCCGTGCCATTTGTAGGATCCTGGGCGACCGCTCGTTCAGCTCGTTCGACGGCGGTGCGCGCCGATTTGCGCATCTTCTCGTCATCGCCGGTGGCGGAATAGCAGGGCACCAGCATCATCGAACTGTTCCAGTCGAAGTCCATCAGTGACGTCGCTTTTTCGAAAAAGGGAATCGCTTCACCGATGTGGCCGTGCCGGTAAAACATTCGCGCTGCTTCGCGGTTCACCTCCCAGGAGTCGGGGTCCAGCTTAAGCGCCATTCGGATTTGCTTCTCGGCCTCTTCGGCAAGACCCTTCTCCTCCAGGTATCGCGCCTTGACGCAATGCCCCTCGGCCAGCCCAGGATTGATCTCGAGCGCCCGGTCCGCTGCCGGAACGGAGTCCACGTCGCGCCCGTGGCTGTAGCGAAGTTCAAGCTGTGCGAGTGCCATGAGCGCCCAGGCCTGCGCATAATCCGGATCAAGTTGCGTCGCCTGCTTGCAGAGCCGGACAATGGCCTCCTCGCGTGAAGATTTGCCCAGTGCTCCGCCGATCCATTGCTGCCGCGCCATCAGGTACAGGTTATAGGCTTCGACGTTCGACGTTCCGCGCTTCTCGATCGCCTTCTTTTCCGCTGGAAGAAGCTTCAGCTTCAGCGCGTCGACAATGGCCTTCGATATTTCGTCCTGGATCTCGAAAATGTCGGTGAGGTCCCGATCGAAGCGATCGGCCCACAGATGCTTGCCGGTCGAACCGTCGATCAGCTGGGCATTGATCCGAATTCGGTTGCCTGCCTTGCGGACGCTGCCTTCCAGCACATGGCTGACGCTGAGCTGCGCCGCGACATCCTTCACATCCAGGTTCTGGCCCTTGAAATTGAACGCAGTGTTGCGGGCGACCACTTCGAGCGTGGAAATCTTGGAAAGGTCGGTTGTGATGTCCTCGCTGATGCCGTCGCTGAAATATTCCTGCTCAGGCTCGCCGCTCATGTTCATGAAGGGGAGGACACAGATTGACGCGCGCACCAGCGGCGCCCGCGCAGCTGCCGGCGCGGCGGAGGGAGCTTCCTCCTCATTTCCTCCAACCAGCGCAGCGACGCTGGACTCTAGCTTCTGCCAACCGGGTGAATCGGTGCCGCCGTCCCAACCTTTAAGGTCGGCGCACTGGATCTGATTGAACGGAATTGGCGGCATGGTCCCGTCAACGCTCGCCTGCACGAGGGTCCCGGTCCCGCGGGCCGTATCGGCCTCGGCGCGAACCCACTGCGATTTGGCGGCTTCCGCCGACCAAAGCACCACCACGGCCTTCGCGCTTTTCAGCCGCTCTTCGATGACCTCGGCATAGCTGCGGTGGGCGGGCAGTTCGTCATCGCGCCAAACGCTGTAGCCGGCTCCGCGCAGCGCTTCGGCAACGCGGTTCGCCTGCCCCTCGCTCGACCGGGCGTATGATACGAAGACGTGAGCGGGCTCACGCATTGGCCTCGGCCGCGGGCATTTCGAGCCGCTTCTTTGCGGTTGCTATCATGCCGATGAACCGCGGATCCTCGCGCACTCGATCCATGTCCGGATCGATCTCGGCGTGTCTGATTTGGCCCGGACTGTCGACCCGCTTGAAATACTGATCGAGGAGGTCGAGCGCTCCCTCAAGGTCCGAATTTCGAAATGTCAGGCTGCAGGCGACATTGTACCTGATGCTCTGATTTTCCGGGTCGAGCAGCAGAGCCCGCTGGGTCCAGTCCTTCCCCCTCTCAATCTCGCCCATCATAATCAGCGAGCTTGCACCCGCAGCAAGTGCGGCGCCATTCGTAGGGTCCTTCGCGAGGGCCAGTTCCGAGCGTTCCAATGCTCGTCGGGCAGCTTCCAAAGCAGCCGGCTCGTCGTCCGTGCCCAGATAACAGGTTTGCAGCATCAGGCAGCTATGGAAGTCCGTATCCATCAGCTGTGATGCCTTTTCGAAGTAGCGAATTGCATCGCCCATCCGATCACGGCGAAACATGAGCCGCGCCGCCTCCCGGTTCACTTCCCAGCTGTCCCTGCCCAGCTTGAGTGACTGTTCGAACTCTTCGTCAGCCTCTTCCCGGCGACCCTCCTCATCAAAACACCGAACCTTGACACAATGCGGTTCCGCCAGCCGCGGGTTGATCTCCAGCGCCCGCTCGGCCGCCGGTAGCGGATCCTCGTCTTTGCCATGCCAGAACCGCAATTCCGCCTGTGCGAGTGCCATCAGCGCCCAGGCCTCGGCGTAGTTCGGATCGAAAGTGACAGCCTGCTTGCAGATGCGAACGATGATTTCGTCGCGGCGACTATTTCCCCAGCTTCCCCAGATCCATTGCTGCCGGGCCATCAGATAGAGATTATAGGCCTGTGCATTCTCAGTGCCGCGGGTTTCGATCGCCTGCTCCTCTTCGGGTAGCAACCTGACCTTCAATGCCCGCACGATCTCCTTCGATATTTCGTCCTGGATAGCAAAAATGTCCGTCAAATCGCGGTCGTAGCGATCGGCCCAAAGATGGTCTCCGGCCTTGCCGTCGATCAACTGGGCCGTGATCCGGACCCGGTTGCCGGCCTTGCGCACGCTGCCCTCAAGGACATGGTCGACGCCCAGCGTGCTGGCCACTTCCTTGACGTCGACTGCCGAGCCCTTGAACTGGAATGCGGTATTTCGCGCGACAACGGACAGGGCGGAGACCTTTGACAGGTCGGTAATGATGTCCTCCGAGATACCGTCGCTGAAATATTCCTGCTCCGGGTCGCCGCTCATGTTGACGAACGGCAGAACGCAAATTGCGGCACGGTGGCTGGGAGTTTTGGCGGCAGCCCTGCCGCTCACTGGTGCGGCTTGCGGCTCGCCGCCTTTCTGGGCAATCGCCCGAACCAGAGCTTCGAGCGCCGGCGGATCTCCCTCGCCATTCCAATTGCCGAAATCGATCGACTGAAACTGGCGGAAACCGAGCGGTGGCTTGTCCGTGCCGAGAAGGACGGGAACGAGGCAGCCGCTGTCGCGACCCTCAGCGGCCTCGTCCTGGACCCAAGGGGATTCCACCGACGACTTGGTCCAGATGACGACCACGGCGTCGGCGCCTTTAAGCTCACGGTCGATCTCGGCCGTGAAGCGGGAGCCGCCCTCGATCTGGTGGTCCCACCAGACCTGATGCCCGGCTCGTTCGATACACTCGGCCAACTGCTTGGCCGCGGAAGCATCTGCACGGGCGTAACTCAGAAATACTTTCGCCATCAGTCCTCCCTGAGGGAGAGCGCGGGTATGTTACAATGCCCTCAAGATAACAAGAATTTAACTCAGCCGATGATTCCCATGGTCTTCAGCCGCTTCAGCTCGGCCTCATCGACCCATTCTCGCAACAAGTCACCATGTTCGCCAAGCGCAGGCGGCGGGAGCGGCGCATCGGCGCGTGTCCCGTCGATGCGTATCGGGCTGCCGACCATTGGCACCTCGCCCAGTGCGCCGCCTCCCGCACTGATTTGAGCGCCGCGGTGAACCACCTGCGGATCGGCGAGCGCCTGGCTGATGGTGTTGATCGGCCCGGCAGGGATTCCGGCCGCCTCGAGCTGCTCCAGCCATTCCGCGGCGGGCTTGGTGGCAATGATCCCGGCGATCATTGGGACTAGTTTCTCCCGCGCGCTCACCCGCGCCGCATTAGTTGCGAAGGCAGGGTCCGCGGCCCATTCGGGATGACCTACGATCGCCGCCAGCTTGGCGAACTGCCGGTCGTTTCCGACGGCGATGATGATCGGCTGGTCTTTGGCGTTAAACGGTTGATATGGGACGATATTCGGATGCCCGGCACCGAGCCTTCGCGGGTCCGTTCCGCTGATCAGCATATTGGATGCCTGGTTGGCCAGCATCGCCAGTTGCGTATCGAGCAGGGCCATGTCGATCGTCGCCCCCTCGCCGGTCTGCTCCCTCCGGTAGAGGGCGGCGAGGATGGCGCTTGCCGCATACATGCCGGTGAACAGGTCAGCGACCGCCACGCCGACCTTCATCGGCCCGCCGCCGGGCTCGCCGTCGGGCAGGCCGGTTAGGCTCATCAGCCCGCCCATCCCCTGGATGATATAGTCGTAGCCGGCCCGCCCCGCATAGGGCCCGTCCTGTCCGAACCCGGTGATCGAAGCGTAGATCAGCCGCGGATGTTTGGCGCGCAGGCTGGCGGCATCGAGGCCGAACTTCTCAAGGCCTCCGACCTTGAAGTTTTCGACCAGGACGTCGGCATCCGCGGCCATGCGCCTGACCAGCCCAGCGCCCTCCTCGGTCGCGAAGTCGATCGCAACCGACCTTTTCCCGCGGTTGGCGGCGAGGAAATAGGCCGCGACCTTCTCTTCGCCATGCTCGTGCCACGGCGGCCCCCAGTGGCGGGTATCGTCGCCCGCGCCCGGCTTTTCGACCTTGATTACTTCGGCGCCGAGATCGGCCAGGAGCTGGGTCGCCCAAGGCCCGGCCAGCACTCGGCTGAGGTCGAGAACCCTGACCCCCTCCAGCGCTCGCTTCATGCCGCGCGGCGCTTCTTGAAGAGCTTGCGGCGGTCGGCAAGGATAGCCTGCGCTGCATTATGCCCCGGCGCGCCGGTGACTCCGCCGCCGGGATGCGCGCCGGACCCGCACAGGTAGAGCCCGGCCAGTGGCATGCGGTAGTCGGCCGCCCCGATCATCGGCCTGGCGCTGAACAATTGGTCCAGCCCCATCTTGCCGTGGAAAATATCGCCGCCGATCAGCCCGAACCGCCGCTCGAGGTCGAGCGGTGAATGGATTTGCCTGGCGATGACCGACTTGGCGAAGCCGGGCGCGTGACCCTCGACTGTCGCGATGATCGCATCGGCCGCCTTCTCCCGCTCATCGTCCCACGACCGCCCGTCGGGCAATTTGAAGCGGAAATGCTGGCAGAACAGCGAGGCGACATGCTTGCCCTTGGGCGCCAGGCTCGGGTCGAGCGTCGACGGGATCAGCATCTCGATCACCGGCCGCGACGACCAGCCGTTCAGGGCAGCGTCGGCGAAGGCTCGGTGCATATAATCCATGCTCGGCGCCATGATGATGCCGGCGGTGAGGTGGTCGCCGCGGCCCGGCTTCACCGTGAAGCTGGGCAGCTTGTCGAGCGCGACGTTCATTCGGAAGGTGGCGCTCTCGCAGCCCCAATGAGCGAAATGCTCCTCGACAGGGCGGCTGACGGCGCCCTTCGGCACAAGCCGGTCGAACAGCAGCTTTGGATTCACTCCAGCGGCAATGGTTGGCGCGCGCCAACTTTTGCCGCCCGATACCACGCCTGCGGCGCGGCCTTTTTCGACGATGATTTCGCTGACCGGTGAACTCAGCACAATGTCGACGCCCGCCTCGCGGCAAGCGCTCGCCATGGCCTGGGTGATCGCGCCCATGCCGCCGATCGCATGGCCCCAAGCGCCCGGGACACCCGCCGCTTCCCCGAACAAATGGTGGAGGAGGACGTAGGCGGTGCCCGGCGTGTAGGGCGAGGCGAAATTGCCGACGATGCCGTCGAACGCGAACAGCGCTTTCGTAAGGTCGCCCTCGAAAAACCGGTCCAATATGTCGCCGGCGCTCTTGGTCGCGAACTCATGGACGATCTTGATCTCATCGGTCTTAAGCCCGACCAGGTCCTTGCCGAGGCTGGCCAATGTCGACAGGCCGCGGACACCCCGGCCCGGTCCAGGCGGAGTCTTCAGGATCCACTTGCGGATGAGCGGGACGACCGTGTCCAGCTCTTCGTGATAACGGTCATAGGCCGCACCGTCGGCCGGGACGTGCCGGGCGATGTCGGAGCGGGTCAGCCCATCCCGCCCGGTCAGCAAGAACTCGCCGTTGTAACCCGGCAGGAAATTGTCCTTCTTGCGCAGCACGACCTTCAGGCCATGCCGCTCCAGCTCCATGTTCTTGATGACCTTGGGCTGCAACAGCGACACGGTGTAGCTAGCCGCCGAATTGCGGAATCCCGGGTGGAACTCGTCGGTCACCGCGGCGCCGCCGACCTTGTCGGCGGCTTCGAGGATCGCAACCTTAAGGCCCTTCTTGGCCAGATAATGGGCGCAGGTCAGGCCATTGTGACCGGCCCCGATGATCAGAACGTCATGCATCAGCGCATCAATACCAATTCTTCGGACATGGTTGGGTGGAGTGCGATCGTCGAGTCAAAGTCGGCCTTCTTGAGGCCCGCCTTTACCGCCACGGCCGCCGCCTGAAGGATTTCGGGAGCGTCGGGCCCGATCATATGGATGCCGACCACCTGGTCGGTCGCGCCGTCGACGACCAGCTTGTAGAGCGAACGCTCGTTCCGGCCGGCGAGCACATTCTTCATCGGCCGGAAGTCGCTGGTGAAGGTCCTCACCTGCCCCAGGCGGTTGCGGGCTTCGCCCTCGGTCATCCCGACGCTGGCAATCGGCGGGTGGGAGAACACCGCATGCGGCACGCAGCCATAGTCGACCGTCCACGGCTTCCCGCCGAACTCGCTGTCGGCGAAGGCGTGGCCTTCACGGATCGCGACCGGGGTCAGCTGGATGCGGTCGGTTACGTCGCCGACCGCGAAAATCGACGGGACGCTGGTACGGCTGCTTGCATCGACCTTGACCTCTCCCCGTTCGCCCAGGGCGACCCCGGCGTCTTCCAGCCCCAGTCCCTGCGTGTTCGGAATCCGCCCGATCGCGAACAGTACGGCGTCCGCCTCCAGGTCGTCGCAACCTTCCATGTCGACCAGCAGCCGTCCATCGTCGCGCTTCTCGATGCTGTTGAAGGTCGAGTTGAATCGGAACTCGATGCCCTTGGTGATCGAGATTTGCAGCAGCCGGTCGCGCATCTGCTCGTCATAGCCTCGAAGGATCACATCGGTCCGGTTGACCAGCACGACGTGGCTGCCGAACTGATGGAAGATGCCGGCAAACTCGTTGGCGATATAGCCTCCGCCGGCGATTACGATGCGCTTGGGCAGCTGCGGCAGGTGGAATACTTCGTTCGAGCTGATCGCATGCTCGATGCCGTCGATCGCGGGCATTTGCGGACGAGCGCCCGTGGAAATGAGGATCTTGCCCGCAGTGACCGTGCGGCCCGATGCAAGCCTGACCTCGTTGGGGCCAGCCACAGTTGCCCGCTCGTGAAAGATCTCGACCTGGTGGTTGCTTAGCGTCTGGGTGTAGAGACCCTCCAGGCGGGTTACCTCTGCCAGCACATTGTCGCGCAGCACGGGCCAGTTGAAGTCGCACTTCGGCACGTCCCAGCCGAACATCGCCGCGTCGTTCAAATCCTCTGCAAAATGAGCGCCGTAGACGAGCAGCTTCTTGGGCACGCAGCCGCGAATGACGCAGGTGCCGCCGACCTTATGCTCTTCGGCGATTGCAACCTTTGCCCCGTGCGCCGCGGCAATCCGCGCCGCCCGCACGCCGCCGGAACCAGCGCCGATCACGAACAGGTCATAGTCGCTCATAGCCCCGCCCTTTCGATCAGGTTTCGGGTCGACGGGTCGAGCTTTGCCCTACCTTCCGGATCGTCAAGCGAGCGCGCCATTTCCTTGCCAAGCTCGACGCCGAACTGGTCGAACGGATTGATTCCCAGGAGGATCGCGTTGGCGAAGGTGCGGTGCTCATAAAAGGCGATCAGCGCCCCCAGCGTCCGCGCATCGACGCGCGGCAGCAGGATCGTCGTGGAGGGCCGGTCGCCGGGATAGCTGCGGGCCGCATCGTCATGCTCTCGGCCCGCCATCAGCGCCGCGCCCTGGGCAAAGCAATTGCCGAGCAGGAGCTGGTGGTGGCGCGGATCGACGCTGTCGTCATGTTCGATCGACGTGACGAATTCGACCGGGATAGCCGCGGTGCCCTGGTGAAGAAGCTGGAACACGGCATGCTGGGCGTCAGTCCCCAGGCCGCCCCAGGTCACCGGTGCTGACGGACGGCCGAGCGGCTTTCCCTCCGCCGTTACCGACTTGCCGTTCGACTCCATTTCAAGCTGCTGGAGATAGTCGGGAAGAAGCCGCAGGCGCTCGTCATAAGCGAATAGCGCCCGGCTCTGCGCACCACGAACCTGCGTGTAAAAAAGATCTGCGAAGGCCGCTAGCAAGGCGATGTTGGACGTGCCGTCAGTCAGCTTGACGTGACGATCCATTGCCGCGGCGCCCTCGAGCAATTCCTCGAATGCAGCCCATCCCAGCCCCAGGGCGATCGAAAGGCCGACCGCAGACCATAGCGAGTAGCGCCCGCCCACCCCTTCGCTGAACGGCAGGACGCGGGTCTCGTCGATGCCATGTTCGATCGCTTTTTCGGGCGCTGCGGTGACCGCGATCACTTGCCCGTAAGGGTCGGCCACTCCCGCTTCGCGCAACCACTCCAGCGCTGCTTCGAGATTGGTCAGCGTTTCGGTGGTGGTGAAGGTTTTGCTGACCGCGATGACCAATGTCGATGCCGGATCCAGGCCCCAGGTTGCCTCGTCGAATGCTTCGCCATCGATATTGCTGAGGACTCGAACCTCAAGCCGGTCGACATCGCGGCCGAGTGCGTCGATTACCAGCTCGGGGCCGAGGGCGGATCCGCCGATACCGATGTGCAGGATCGAATCGATCTCCCCGAACGCCCCGCCTTCGATCGCATCGACCAGGCTGCGCATTCGGCCGTGGCGTTCGGCAGCGAGGTGGTTGTCCCTCGGATTGCCTTCGCCCCGTTCGGCGACATGCGTCGCTGACCGGTTTTCGGTCAGGTTGACGATTTCGCCCGAGAACAGGCAGTCGCGAGCGCCATAATAATCGACCGCATAGGCAAGGACGGAGAATGCGCCGATCACTTCCTCATTGAGATGAGTTTTCGACCAGTCGAAATGGATCGACGCGACGTCGCAGCTGTAACTGCTCGTCCGCCTGGGGTCCGCTGCGAACAATTCCGTTAGCCGCGGCGGAGTGGATGCCTCGATCGTGGCCCACGCGGCCTTGCAGTCCAGAATCGCCATGGCCAGCCCTCATAGAGAGGCGGCAGCCATTTTCCATCCCCGCTTGACCTTGGCGGCGCAGCCCTCGAAAGCGGCGGAATATGGCCTTTCCCCTGTTCCGCCGCCGCCACTATGCCGACAAGCAGTCGGCCGAGAAAATAGAGACGCCCGGCAGCCTCTTGAAATCTCTGCTTATTATTGCGCTTGCCGCCTGGATTCTCAGGAGCCTGATCGTCGCGCCATTCAGCATTCCGTCCGGATCGATGCTCCCGACAATGTGGATTGGCGACTATTTGTTCGTGTCGAAATGGCCCTACGGCTATTCCAGCGCCAGTTTCCCTTTCGAATTCCCGCCGTTCAAGGGACGCATCCTGGAATCCTTGCCTGAGCGCGGCGATATCGTCGTGTTTGAAGGTCCGGAAGGCCAGGATGTGGTGAAGCGGGTTATCGGCCTGCCGGGCGACAGCATCGCCGTCGCTGGCGGCCAACCGATCCTCAACGGCAAGCCGGTGCAGCGCAACCAGGTCGAGGACTTCGTCATGCCGGTGTCGCCTAACAGCCCATGCCGCGTCGTCCCGCCGGCGGTTGCCATGACGCGACTGACCGACGACGGACGCCAGGGCTGCGTCTATCCCGCCTACCGGGAAACGCTTCCGAACGGCCGCACCTATGTGGTGCTCGACCAGACCGACCAAAGCATCGCCGACAATTTCGGCCCGGTGACCGTGCCGCAGGGCGGCATTTTCGTGATGGGCGACAATCGTGACGACAGCCTCGACAGCCGTTATTCCGTGCTGGCCGGAGGCATGGGGATTGTGCCGGTCGACCGGGTGGTAGGACGCGCCGAACGGGCGTTCTGGTCGACCGACGGCAGCGCGTCCTGGGTCAATCCGATCAGCTGGTTTTCGGCGCTGAGGACCAACCGGCTTGGGAATGATTACCACACATGATCAAATTGCCTCCTTTCATCGGTGAAGCGGTGGGCGGCGAGCCTCGCAATCCGCAGCTTTTCGAGCGCGCACTAACCCACGGCAGCCATGGCCGCGAAACCTATGAGCGGCTGGAATTTTTAGGCGACCGGGTATTGGGCCTGGTCGTTGCCGATTGGCTGTACCAGCGCTTCCCGAACGAGCCGGAAGGCAAGATGAGCCGTCGCTACAATGCGCTAGTGGCACGGGAAACTTGTGCCGACGTCGGGCGCGCGCTGGAATTGCCGCCCTACATCCTTCTCGGTCGCCAAGCGCGCGAGGACAATGCCAATTTGAGCGACAATGTCCTCGGCGACGTCGTCGAGGCGATCATCGGCGCCATCTATCTGGATGGCGGGCTAGATCGCGCCGAAGCCTTTGTTCGGACCCATTGGGCGCCGTTCCTTGACGGCCAGCGCAAGGCGCCGGAGCATCCCAAGTCGGCGCTGCAGGAGCGTGCCGCCGAGCGAAAGCTGGGCGTCCCGGTGTACGAACTCATTTCCCGCTTCGGTCCGCATCATGCGCCCCGTTTCCGGGTAAAGGTCAGCGTTGGTGGGCGTGGTGAAGCAGAAGCCGAAGGCGATTCCAAACAGGAAGCGGAAACTGCCGCTGCGGCGGCCCTGCTGGAGAAACTCAAATGAGCCGCTGCGGACTGGTCGCGGTGCTGGGCGCGCCCAACGC
>DATJHF010000035.1:0-11051 GCA_035494075.1 Sphingomicrobium sp.
TCAAGCCGGCTGGCCCAAAGCAGGTTTTGCTCTTCGTCGAACCGGGCCTTGAGTTCGACCACTGCGGTGACCGACTTTCCCGCTTCGGCAGCCGCCACCAGCGCGTCGATGATCGCTGACTGCTTTCCGGCACGGTAAAGCGTCTGCTTGATCGCGACGACATCCGGATCCTCGGCAGCCTGCCTCAGGAACGCGACCACGACCTCGAACGCCTCATAGGGATGGTGGACGATGAAATCCTTGGCGCGGATCGCGGCGAAGCAATCGCCGTCATGCTCGACGATCCGCTCAGGGAATCGCGGCGAATAAGGCGGGAATTTGAGGTCGGGCCGATCGGCTTCGACCAGCTGGCCGAGGTCGGCGATGCCGATGAAGCCGGCACTTTCGGCGACCAGTGCCGTATCGGCGCCCAGGCCTTCGCGGACCATCGTCTCCAGGTTCGGCGGAGTGTCGGCGGCGAACTCCAGGCGGATAACGCGGCCGCGCCGGCGGCGTTTTATGGCGCTGCGGAAATAGCGGACCAGATCCTCGGCCTCTTCCTGCACCTCGATGTCGCTGTCGCGAATCAGACGGAACGCGCCGGCGTCGACCTTGTCGAAGCCCGGGAAAAGCTGGTTGAAATGCCCCCTGATCACCGCCTCGATGGCGATGAAGCGGAGCTTGGAGCCCGGCAGCCGAACAAAGCGCGGCAGGGTCGGCGGGATCATCAACAGCTCGACGACCGGCTCCTGCTTCTTCCCCTGCCTAAGATCGAAAATCAGGCTGAACCCGCCGTTCGGGATGAACGGGAAGGGATGCGACGGATCGATCGCCTGGGGCGTCAGCACCGGCATGATCTGCTCGCGAAAATGATCGGCGAGCCATTGCCGCTCGCTTTCCTTCAATTGCTCATGGTCGAGCACCTCGAGCCCAGCATCGGCCAGCGCTTCGCGGAGCAGGATCCACTCCTCCTGCTGGGCAACGACCAGTGAATCGGCCTCGGCGGCGATCGCCTCCAGCTGCTGCGTAGCGGTCATGCCGTCCGCGCTAAGATCCTCGACACCCTGCAGTTGGTGACCCTTCAGGCCCGCGACCCGGACCATGAAGAATTCGTCGAGATTGTTTCCGGAAATGGACAGGAAACGAAGCCGTTCGAGCAGCGGATGCGCGCCGTTGGTCGCTTCCTCGAGAACGCGGCGATTGAATGCCAGCCAACTCAACTCGCGGTTGAACAGCCTTGGCTTGCTCCTGACGATCTCAGACGTCACGTTCATGCCGCGCCTCTTGCGTCGATGATGCCTCCTTCGCCCAGCGCCCGGCGGATAGTCGGCAGGGTAAGTCGAGCACGCTCGGCAATGGCAAACCGGTCGATCGCCGCAACTACGCGCTCGGCCATGAAATAGCTACGCTCGACCCGCTCGCTGATGAATTTCAGCGCATCGTCCGGGATGTGCATGCCGCGGTCGGCAAACAGCAGCCGGATGATCGCACGGAAGAGCCCGTCATCCGGCTGCTCGATGCGGGCCGTTGGAGTAATGGCCAGGCGAGTTCGAAGATCAGGCAACGCAACCTCCCAAAGCGGAGGTACATCGTCCACAATCATGACAATTGGGCGACCGCTGTCCTGGGCAGCGTTCCAGGCGTGGAATAGCTCTTCTTCATCATGGCTTTGGGCATCGTCGAACAAGCGCCCGCCAACGCGGGAAACGAACGCGCGTGCAAGCAGCGATCGGCCTGACCGCCTTGGACCGGTCAGCATGGTCGCCTTGACCGGCCACAGGCTCCAGCTTCGAAAATGCTCGAATGCCTTGCGGTTGGCTTCGGCCAAGATGAAGCGGCTGGCATCCTGGGCTTGCGGCCAGTCGAGCGGCAGAGCGATCTGGTCCGCCTGCCTGGTCACTGGGCGGGAGCCACTCCCGGTGCCGCGCCCCTCGTCACATAAAGGACCCCTCCCCGGTTCGTCACCGCCCAACCGCGCGATGAAAGCGCCGCGCCCAGCGCTGCCGCGTCGCCACGGAAATTGACGGCAAGGTTGGCATTGCCGTTGGGCAAGGGAGCCTGGGTCACCCAGATCACGCCGGCCAGCCCGCGAATCTGCGCAATCGACTGGGCGACTGCAGCAGCATCGCCCCGCTCGATCACCAGCACCTGCACCACAGTCGGCGGCACCAAAGCTACCGTCGGCGTTTCAACCACCTCTTCCTTAACCGGAGGCGGCGCCTGGATGATCAGGTCTGGGTCACCGCGGACGATTCCGGCAGCCAGGGCCTGGGTGAATATGGCGTCCATCCGCTGGACGCCCTCATTCATCATCCGCGGCAGGTCGTCGCTGTTCCTGGCGGTAAGCTCGAAGCTTCCAAGCGTTCGGCCGTCCGGCCCGAAACGGCCGACGAACAATGCCTTGCTAGGGCCGCCGGGATAGAGCCGGTCCACCCTCACCTCCGCGACTAGGATGTTCGCCGCGCCGTAGAGATCGAGCACGTTCCTCCACCAGCCGCGGCCCGGCCGCCTGGTCTGCGTCGCGTTGACCAGCAGCGGATCGACGCCGAGACCGCTGACCCGCACATAGTCGATCGCGCTTTGCGACGTCCGGAACTGAGCCCAGGCGCGCTGCCACGGATTGCGCAGCTCAACCCCGGTTGCCGTGCCGCCTGACACCAGCACCGGAATCAGCAGCATCGGCGCCGACCGACGAACCTCGCCCGCAAGGCCGAGCAACTCGCCGGCCCGGGCGCGGTCGAACAGCATGCCAAGCGTGGCGATGTAGCGGTTGGGGCCAATCTGCTCCTTCTCGACGACAATCGAGCTCACCAGATTGTCGAGCGTCGAATCCGGCAGGCTCGGCGCTTCGCTCGCCGGGCGCTTGTTCATCTTCGCCCACAACGCCTTGAAGCCTTCTCGCTGGGCAATCCTCCAGCCGGCATAGCGAGCCGAATCCGCATCCTTGCCGCCGACGTCTACCTGGATTCCGGTTATTTCCAGGGTGCCGGTGCTGTCGACCGGCAAGATTCCGCGCTCTCCACTTTCCATCTGCGCGACCAATGCCCCGCCCATTCCGGCGAGGGCGAGCAGGGCAGCAGCAATGATGACGGCAGGCCGGCGAAGAAGCATCTGGGCGCTTTTGGCGACAATGGCGTGGAAATCCAAGTCAGATATGGCTAGTCGCCCGCCGAATGACGCAAAAGCCGCTTACCTACGCCGACGCAGGCGTGTCCATCGCCGCCGGCAACGCGCTGGTGAGGGCCATTGCGCCGATCGCCAAAGCAACGGCCCGGCCCGGCGCCAATGCGGAGCTGGGCGGATTCGGGGGCTTCTTCGACCTCAAGGCGGCAGGTTATGAAGACCCGCTGCTCGTGGCGGCGAATGACGGGGTCGGGACGAAGCTCAAGCTGGCGATCGACATGGGCAGGCATGACGGGGTCGGCATCGACCTGGTCGCGATGTGCGCCAACGATTTGATCGTCCAGGGCGCTGAACCGCTGTTCTTCCTCGACTATTACGCGACGGGCAAACTCGACAATGAGGTCGCGGCGGCGGTCGTCGCTTCAATCGCCGAAGGTTGCCGCCAGGCCGGCTGCGCGCTGATCGGCGGCGAGACGGCCGAAATGCCGGGCATGTATTCGGACGGCGACTATGACCTGGCCGGCTTCTGCGTCGGCGCGGTCGACCGGGCTAAGGCGCTGACGGGGACCCGGGTGGCGCACGGCGATATGATCCTCGGCCTCGCCAGCTCCGGCGTCCATTCCAACGGCTTTTCGCTGGTTCGCCGCCTGATCGAGGTCAATGGCTGGAAGCTCGACCGCCCTGCCTTGTTCGATCAGGAGCAACTGCTTGGCCAGGTGCTGCTCGAGCCGACGCGAATCTATGTGAAAAGCCTGCTGCCGCTGGTTCGCGAGGGAAAGATTGGCGCGCTGGCCCATATCACCGGCGGCGGACTCCTGGAGAACATCCCGCGCGTGCTGCCGGAAGGAGCCCATGCGGTGGTGGACGCGGACAGCTGGTCCCTGCCGCGCCTGTTTGCCTTCCTCCAGGCCGGCGGAGCGATCGAACCGGGCGAGCTGGCGCGAACCTTCAACTGCGGCATCGGGATGGTGGCGATCGTCGCGTCGGACGATGAAGCAGAAGTGACCGAGCGGCTGGCAGCTGCGGGCGAGACCGTCCGCCGGATCGGCCGGATCGAGCCGGGCGACAAAGGCTGCACGGTCGAAGGCAGCGCTGGGACGTGGAGCGCAGTCGAAGACTGGTCCGCAAGCCACCATGGCTGAGCGCTCACGGGTTGCGGTGCTGATATCAGGCCGCGGCTCGAACATGGCGGCGCTGATCTACGCCTCCCGAGCCGAGGACTGTCCGTATGAGGTGGCCCTGGTCACTGGGGACAAGCCCGACGCGCCTGGCCTTGAAGTCGCCGGCGCGGAGGGCGTGGAGGTACACCCACTCAACGCCAAGTCGCTTGGTGCGGCCTATTGGGAAGAGCTTCAGCGCTTGCTGGAGAACGCTGGAATCGACCTGGTCGCGCTGGCTGGCTTCATGAGAATCATCCCGGACGAATTCGTGGCGAAGTGGCAGGGCCGGATGGTCAACATCCACCCTTCGCTGCTGCCCAACCATAAGGGGCTCCACAGCCATGAAGCTTGCCTTGCTGCAGGAGACAGGTTGACCGGCGCGACGGTGCATTTGGTGACGCCCGAGCTGGATAGCGGCGACATCCTTGGGCAGGTCGAAGTCGCGGTGCTGGCCAACGATACCGCCGATACGCTGGCCGAGCGCGTGCTGGTGGCCGAGCACCAGCTTTATCCGCGCGTGGTCAGCCAATATCTTGGCCGCACGCAGGATTTCGACTGGATCACCGGCAAGGTCGGCGAAGTGGCGCTCATGCTGCCCGAAACCAGCTTCCAGACCAGCCATGGCTCGCCCGGCTGGAAAGTCGGAGCCAAGAGCAGCAGCAAGTTCTTTGCCATCATGTGGAACCGCCATCACGGCGAGGAATCGATCGGCGTGCTAGTCAAATGCAGTGGCCAGGATGAGATGGCGCAGCTGATCGAGGCCGAGCCGGCTCTCTATTTCCGCCCGGCCTATTACGGGCCGTCCGACTGGATCGGGATCGCCCTCGACCGGCCGCGGGTTGACTGGGATCATGTCGCGGCGTGGCTGCAGCGGAGCTGGCAGGCGGTGGCTCCGCCCCGCTTGACTAAACTGACGCGCGCCGCCGACGAATTCTGATCGACGGGCGTTTCGCCTCGAAGTAGCTTTCCTCCCGAACCGATGGGAGCAAACCCATGATTGCATTGCTGATGCTGGCCGAATCGGCCGCAATGCCGATGCCAGCCTTCATGGCCGGCTGCTGGGAAGAGCGATTGAGGGATGGCAAATGGACCGAGGAATGCTGGACCGACCCGCGCGGCGGCGTGATGATCGGCTCGGGACGGGCCGGGCAGAATGACAAGCTGCGCAACTGGGAATGGATGCGCATCGAGCGCGGCGCCGACGGTTTGGTCACCTTTTACGGCTCGCCCAATGGGGCGCCCGCGGTCGGCTTCAAGGCAGTCGAAAGCAGCGCCAAGTCCGTCACCTTTGCCAACCCCGGCCACGATTATCCGCAGCGCCTCCGCTATGTGGCGACCGACACGGGGCTCGAAGCCGAAATCTCGCTGGCCGACGGTAGCAAGCCCGCGCGGTGGAGCTACAAACGCACAGCCGGGGCCGCCAAATAATCTCCCAACCCAGGTGAGTTAACCGATCGATGAGTGAAATTTCCGGATCCGAAGCCAAGAAGCGTGCGAGACTGAGGTGGGTAACGCTCGGCGAAGCAATTGCCATTGCCGCCCTCATAATTTCCGGCCTTGGCCTGTGGCGTGAGTTTACCAAGCCGGATGAGAAGCCGGTGGTGGTTGAGAAGACGTCATCGATACCGTTGGCGCTGCGGGGCCGGGCCCAGAACGAGGGCCGCTCGCTCGAAATCTCGCCGGTCGAGAATAGTCACGCGCTGCAGTCGCTGACGATCACGGCAGGCGCGTCGAAAATTGAACTTGGCAGCGACGGAACATTGGACGCCAAGGCCGTCGAAAATGCGCTCGGCAAATCCGTTGAGAAGGACGAGACGACGCACCGACTTCGAGTGCGGATCGAGGCCAGATATGTCGAAGCCGGCGCGGACAAGACCGCCACCGGCTCCTACATGCTCGCATATCGATGGGAGGGAGGCGGCCTGCTCGGCGGCCGCTCTCTCCGGCTAACCGGTCTCAGCCGTTAGCCGACAATCTCGCTGTCGTTGAAGAAGAACGCGATTTCGATCGCGGCATTCTCGTCGCTGTCCGATCCGTGGACCGAATTGGCCTCGATCGATTCGGCGTAGAGCTTGCGGATGGTGCCATCAGCAGCGTCGGCCGGGTTGGTGGCTCCCATCACGTCGCGATTGCGCTTCACCGCATCCTCGCCCTCGAGGACCTGAACCACCACCGGGCCCGAGGTCATGAAGGTGCACAGGTCGTTGTAGAACGGCCGCTCCTTGTGGACAGCGTAAAAGCCTTCGGCCTGGTCGCGAGTCATGTGGATCCGCTTCGAGGCGACGACACGAAGGCCTGCTTCTTCCAGCAATTTGGTGACCGCACCGGTCAGGTTGCGGCGGGTGGCGTCGGGCTTGATGATCGAAAAGGTGCGGGTAACCGCCATTGGGAAGCTCCAGAATTGTCAGGGGTTGGAATTGGCCGCGCCCCTAGCCGCTCAGCCCTTCTTCGTCCAGCGTCCGTCTTCGAGCGCCCAATAGTTGCGCTCGACGCCGTCACGGCCCGCCAGAAGCTTCCAGGCTAGGCGGGCTGCTTCCAATGAATCCGTATCGAACAGGTAGAAGGCGCGGTCGTATCCAAGGGCCGCCTCGCGCCATTCGCCGTCGGCGATCAGCATGTTGCGGGCAAGGTTGGGGGCGTCGGTCCCGGTCGACAGGAGAATCGGCTGGGCGGCGTCGTCCGCTCCGCCCGACAAGGCATGCGGCAGGAAACTGGCTGCGCCCTGATCCCACAATTGACGATCCAGCCTTGCGAGGAGTGCCTCGTCGTCCGCGACGATCAGCAGCCGCTGCTGTTCGCCCAACAATTTGCCGGCGATGGCGCCGATGACATTCTCCGGCTGCGCGGCACCCAGCTGATAGAAGTCGACGCGCACCGTTTCCGATCAGCCCTCGATCGTGTCGGCGATGTACTGGTCGAGCAGCCGAACGCCATAGCCGGTCGCGCCCTTGTCGTAGGTCGGCTTGGCCTTGTCCGACCAGGCCATGCCGGCGATGTCGAGGTGTGCCCAGGCAACGCCGTCATCGACAAAACGCTTGATGAACTGAGCGGCGGTTATGGAACCGGCTTCGCGCGGGCCGACATTCTTCATATCGGCGATCTGGCTGTCGATCAGACGGTCATAGGGCTCGGCCAGGGGCTGGCGCCACAGCTTGTCCCCGCTGGTCTCCGCGGCCTTGATCAGCGCCGCAGCCAGGATTTCATCATTCGCGAAGATGCCGGCATATTCGTGGCCGAGCGTGATCACCATCGCCCCGGTCAGGGTGGCGAGATCGACGATTGCCGTGGGCTTGATGTTCCGCTGGGTCCAGGTGATCGCGTCGCACAGCACCAGCCGGCCCTCGGCGTCAGTGTTGATCACCTCGACCGTCTGGCCCGACATGGTGGTGACGACGTCGCCCGGCCGCTGGGCATTTCCGTCAGGCATATTCTCAACGAGCCCGCAGACGCCGACGACATTGGCCTTGGCCTTGCGACCCGCCAGCGCCTTCATCGCGCCGACCACCGCGCCGGCGCCGCCCATGTCCCACTTCATCGCCTCCATGTTCTGGGCTGGCTTGATCGAGATGCCGCCCGTGTCGAAGGTCACGCCCTTGCCGACGAATGCCACCGGCGCCTCGCCGTCCTTGCCGCCGCTCCATTTCATCACCAGCAGCTGGGGCGCGCGGACCGAGCCCTGGGCGACCCCAAGAAGCGCTCCCATGCCAAGTTTGGCCATTTCGTCGCGGCCAAGAACCTGAACCTCCAGGCCCAGTCCCTTGACGCTTTCCTTGACGCGCTCGACGAACGTTTCGGGGTAGATGATGTTAGGTGGCTCGGTGACCAGTTCGCGGGTCAGCGATACACCCTCAACGACGGCAGCGTAGCGGCTCGCATAGCGATCCTCGCTGCCGGGTCCGCCGCCGACAATGATGATGCTGGTAAGTGTCGGCTTCTGCTTGTCCTTGAGCTTGGTGCGATAGCGATCGTAGCGCCAGCTGCGCAGTGCAGCGCCAAGCCCAACGCGAGCCGTCCCGTCGGCATCCAAACCCAGACCAGTAAGGTCGATAACGGCCTGTGTTTCGCCGGACGTCAGGAGCCGCGCGACGGCAGCGCCGCCGAGCTTTTCCGGCGCGTCTCCAGACTTGGCGTCATCGCCGGTGCCAATTACCAGAAGCCGGCGGCCGCCGTCGCTATCGAGAAAATGCTCGACCAGCCCGCCGGATTCGCCCTCGAACCGGTTGCGCTTGAGCGCGCCTTCAACCGAGGCCCTTGCCGCGCCGAGGCTTTCGAGGCCTGGCCGCGACGAGCCCGCGGCGGGAAGCACCAGGGCGAAATCGCCGCTTGGGCGAGTGTCGGAAAAGCGGATTTCCATGAAATTCCTCAACATGTCTCAGGGCGAAGTTGGCGCTCCTTAAGCCGTGCATCGCATCATGGCAAAGGGTCGCGTGGCCGCCATTGTCGCCAAAGGCGCATTGCCGCCGCCGACCCGAGGTGCAATAGGCGTGCTATCTACCCTTTCGGACCTTGCGGGGCGTGTTGGCAGTGCGATCAATTGGCCTGTGTTTGACGGCGCTCCCATTGCTCCTTTCCCTGCCCGCCGCAGCAATGGCGCAGCAGAGTCCGCCTGCGGCCCAGCCGGCTGTCGAGCCAATGATCGATTTCAGCGCGGACGAGGTCACTTACGACACCAACGCCGAAGTCGTGACAGCCGACGGACGCGTAAGAATGGCGCGCGACGGAAATTATCTCGCAGCGGATCGCGTCAGTTGGGATCGCAAGAGTGGGCGCGTCATCGCGGAAGGCAACGTCGTTGCGATCAACCCTACGGGTGACAAGCTGATCGGCGATCGGGTCGACCTCACCGAATCGCTCAAGGACGGCACGATCGACAACCTGCTCATCGTGCTTGAAAGCGGGGGCCGGATCGCGGCCGTCCGAGGCACCCGCACCGGAGACCAGATGGAACTGGTCAACGCGGTCTATTCGGCATGCCCGGTCACTACCGAGGCCGGCTGTCCCAAGGAGCCTAGCTGGAAGATCACCGCGGCCCGCGTAACCAGGGATGCCGCCACGGGCCGGATCCGGTTTGCCAGCGGGCGGCTGACAATACTGGGCGTGACTGTGCCGTTGCTGCCGGTGTTCAGCATCGGCGATGGCTCGCAGGGGGGCAGCTTCAGCGGCGCCCTGGTCCCGGGCATACGCCTCGACAGCCACAACGGGCTGGAACTCAGCCTACCCTATTACTGGCGGCTCGATCGCAATCGCGACCTAACCGTCACGCCGCATATCTTTACTGGCTCGCTGCCCGCTCTTGAGGCGCGTTGGCGTCACTTGACCAGTATCGGCGCCTACCAGCTTGGTGCCTTCGTCACCTATGGCAACATTCCCGACCCCGACCAGATCGACCTGACACCTACCGACCGCAGGGGTTTCCGCGGCTATTTCGAAGGCAACGGGCGCTTTCAGCTCGACCCCAACTGGACCGTCACAGGCTCCCTCAGGGCCGCGACCGACAAGACGGTCGCCCGGCGTTACGACATTACCCGCGACGACCGCTTGCGTAACTTCATCAGCGCCGAGCGCATCGACATGGACAGCTATGTCGCGATCGAGGGCTGGGCTTTCCAGGGCCTTAGAAGCACCGACACGCAGGAACGCATTCCGATTGCCTTGCCGGCAATCGACGCACGCTTGCGGCTCGACGATCCGGTCCTCGGCGGCCGCGTCGAATTGCAGGCCAATAGCCTGGCGATCTTGCGAATCGAGGGGCAGGACACGCAGCGTGCCTTCGCCAGCGCCCGGTGGGACCTCCGCCGGCTGACGAGCTTGGGCCAGGAATTGACGCTGACTGCTTTCGCGCGTGCCGACGCCTACCACACCGACGAGGCCGAGGAGACCCCGGTCGACATCTATCGCGGCAAGAACGGCTGGCAGTTCCGAGGCATCGGCGCCGTGGCTGCGGACCTGAAATGGCCCCTTGTCGGCCCCTTGCTGGACGGCACCCAGCGGCTCACGCCAAGAATCCAATTGGTGGTGTCCCCCGGCACCAAGAATCTGGACATTCCGAACGAAGACGCGCGAGCGGTCGACCTGGAAGACAGCAACCTGTTCGCGCTCAACCGCTTCCCGGGGTACGACCGTTGGGAAGATGGCTCCCGCGTCACCTACGGCTTCGAATGGGCCTATGACCGGCCAAAATGGTCGTTCTACAGCGTCGTGGGGCAAAGCTACCGGCTATCTCGGGAACCGACCATTTTCCCCAACGGCACCGGGCTAACCGACCGGTTTTCCGACATCGTCGGACGGACCCGGGTACGCTACGGCCGGCTGATAGATTTCACCACGCGCTTTCGCATCGACAAGGACAATCTCGCACTTCGCCGGGGCGAGTTCGACCTCACCGTCGGTAATGACCTTACATATATCCAGGCCGGCTATTTGCGCCTGAACCGCGATATTTCCACCGCAATTGAGGACCTGCGCGACAAGGAAGAGTTGCGGCTGGCCGGGCGATTGCAGTTCCATCGTTACTGGTCGGTGTTCGGGTCCACGGTGCTCGATCTCACCGGCAAGGAAGAGGATCCGATCAGCCTGGCTGACGGTTTCGAGCCTGTTCGCCATCGCCTGGGGATAACTTACGAGGATGAGTGCCTTGAGCTTGGCGTAGCGTGGAAGCGCGACTATGAGCGGATCGGGGAGTTCCGCAAGGGCAGCACTTTTTCGATTAATTTCGCGCTCAAGGGCATCGGCCGCTAAGCTTCGGTTCAGCACCGGACGGTAAAGGCAACTTCCTATAGCGTTGGCGAC
>DATJHF010000036.1:0-15450 GCA_035494075.1 Sphingomicrobium sp.
TCTCGTGCGGGTGACGGTCGAACCGGGATATGGTGAGCCCATCTCCGAAGCGGGCCACGTCTATCGACAGCAATTTACGCGAACTCGTCGAGACAAGTTGGTGTTCCGGGGTGACGGGTACGAGCAATGGCTTATCCGCTGCGGAGACGTTCCGCCCGGGTGGGAATATCATCCTAAGCGCTAATGGCCGGAATGGGTCGAAAGCGGCCATTAGGGTATCCGGAGGTTGGCAGTGGTACGCGCCAAAATCCGACCGTCATTGGAGAGCGTGCCGAGGATTGGCGGAGAGGGTGGGATTCGAACCCACGGTGCAGTTGCCCGCACGCCAGTTTTCAAGACTGGAGCCTTAAACCACTCGGCCACCTCTCCGGTGGCGGCCCCTTAGCGGGATATTCGAAAATTCCAAAGGGGTCGCCAGCGTCCGCGCCGAGGCAGGCAATTCGGATGAACTCACAACATATTGGCGTAATTCATGAAATCCCGATTCCAGGCTTCTGTATTTGACCGCTTCCGGCGGCGCAGCTTGCGGCCGGAATGATCATACTAGGCAGAATGATCCAGTGCGTAAGGGGAGGGCGCAGCGTTTGCCCCCTTTTTCGTTTCGCCCTCCCCAACGCGAGCTAGCCCGTTTCCCCCGGAATCTTCGTCAGGACGTCGTCCAGAGCCCTCCTAACGGATTCGGACGTGTAGGGGTCGTCCGGGCTCGGCTGGATGCCCTCGCGATCGAAGTGCGGCCGTTCATCCATCGCCCGTCCCCATTCGACGTCCGCCTCTCGCACAATTTCCGTTAGCCGGCTGTCATTCTCCAGCACCGCCCGGCAGTATCCAGCCAGGGCCGTCAGGGGCTGCTCGAGGTTGTCGAGCAGAAGCCGGCTTCCCTTGAGGTGACGGTGCAGCACGACCTTCAGGGCGCCGCCCGTGTCCACCATGTTGCTGGCCAGCCAGGTGCCGATCTCCGCCTCGGCCTGCTGGACCTGGGAGACCGGTGAAGCGCCCTTCATCGCGCCCGGCCCGGCCATCCGCGCCAGCGCTTCCTGCGGGTTGAACTTGCGGCCCTGGCGGATCTCGCGCTCGAGCTGTTCGTCCGCGTTTGAAGGCTTGTTGGGATCGTCGTCCATCGAAACTCCCCCTTCAACCGGCCTGCGTTAGGCCGAAGAAGTCGCTGACGCCGATCAGCAGGAACTGCACGCCGATCGCGATCAGGAGGAAGCCGAATATCCGTGTCATGGCGTCGATGCCGGACGGGCCGAGCAGCTTGGCGATCGGGCCGGCCGAGCGAAGCACGGCGAAGGCAATCAATACCGTCACCGCCATTCCGACGATCACACCGGCATAGACCAGCTGATATTGTTCGGGATGGTTGCCCTTGATCTGCGATGCCGCGGTCACGACCACCGACAAGGATCCCGGGCCGGCCAAGCTGGGCATGGCAAGCGGCGTAAAGGCGATCTCCTCCTCGTGCTGTGCGGACTGTCCGGAACCGGCGGTCGGATTCATGTCCGGGAACAGCATCCGGAAGCCGATCACCGAGATGATCAATCCGCCCGCGATGCGAATCCCGGGAACCGAGATGCCGAAGAAATCGATGATCGCCGTCCCGAGAAAGAGGAACGCCATGAGCAGGGCAAAGGCATAGACGCAGGCGGCAAGCGCCACCCGCCTGCGGCTCTTTTCTTCCGCATTGGGCGTCAACGCCATGAACAGCGGGAGCGTGCTGAACGGGTTCATGATCGGCAGCAGGGTGCCGATCGTCAGTGCAACCGCCTGGCCGAATATCTCGATCGGACTTCCTCCACCCTCGTCCCGGGCCAAACTTCGCGGACTGGCCTATGACCCTTTAACTGGCGGTCCTATCCGGGAATGAACCGATGTTGCCGCTGGGTGTTCACCCCCGGCCAGTCCCTTAGTGATCGACGCAAGAGGTCGCTCCGGGTCATTGCCCATTCACGGCGGCGACGGGCTGTGCAAGGCAAGCGATGAACATGCATGGGCGGTTCACTTGGCGGCCGTTAGCGTGTGTCGATGAACATTGGAGTTGGCATGAAGATGTTGGGTGCGTTGGTTGCTGCAGTGCTTGCGTCGAGCAGCCAGTCGGATCCCCTCGCGCCCCTGCCGGAAAAGCCGGCGCCGCCTCCAGCGCCCCTGATCCTCCAGCCCCAGCCAGTCACCCAGGCGCCGAGGCCGTTGATCCTCCAGCAACCGCCGACGGCGAGGCAACCGGTCTATTTGCCGCAGCCTGCCGCCACCGGCGAGCTAACCGGCTTTGCTGCTTACAAGGTTAGGCTGTCGGCGCTGGCACGCAGCGCCGGGATCCGGGATGCGACCATCCAGTCGGTTATTCCCTTCCTGCAGTTCAATTACCGCGTGGTCGAACTCGACCGGGCGCAGCGGCCGACAGCGGCGAGCGGCGGCGCGCCGGCGTCGTTTGGGTCATATATCAACCGGCATATTACCTCGTCGCTCATCAATCGCGGTTACGCGCGCTACGCCGGGCACTGGACCAACCTCTCGCGAATCCGCGAGCGTTACGGTGTCGAGCCATCGGTCGTCATCGCCATTTACGGCAAGGAAACGAGCTACGGATCGGTTACCGGCACATTCGACCTGGCCGACGCGCTGGCCAGCCTGGCTTACGAGGGCCGGCGCCGTTCCATGTTCGAAGATGAATTCGTTGCCGCTTTGAAGCTGCTCGATGCCGGGGTCCGGCGAAGCACTCTCAAAGGCAGCTATGCGGGTGCGACCGGCTATCCGCAGTTCATGCCGTCGGTGGCCTTGCGGCTTCGGGCGGATGGCGATGGGGACGGCTATGCCGACATCTGGCGCAGCGAGGACGATGCCTTCGCGTCGATCGCCAACTATCTGCGCGACGCTGGCTGGAAGCCGAATCTGCCGTGGGGCGTCCCGGTGTCGGTGCCCGGCAACCTTAACCGGGCCGCGATCCGTTCCGCCATCAAGTCCCCGCGCTGCCCGGCGGTCTACAGCCGCCACAGCCGCTGGCTGACCGTCCGCGAATGGCGGGCGTTGGGAGTCACGCCGGCCGACAGCCGGGTTCCGGACAATGAGCTGGCGGCCTTGATGGAAACTCCTGGCGCCTATGCGGAAGGTTACCTGCTGACCACCAATTATCGGTCCATCCTCGATTATAATTGCTCGAATTATTATGCACTGACCATCGGCTTGCTGGCCGATGCGATATCCCGGCGCCGATAGCACTCGCGCCGCTTCGAACGGGGCGTTAGACAAGTGCTTCGTCCCAACGCTTGTAGGATTCGAAGCCCCTCCATGATCCGCGCCACGCTCTTCCTGACCGCCGCTTCCCTCGCCCTGGCTTCGGCCGCCCCGGCCAAGGCGCCGCCGTTCGATACGCCCGCCAAGGTCGCCTACCTCGTCGACTTGTCGTCTGGTGCGGTGCTGCTGTCCAAGAATGCCGACCAGCGCATGCCGCCGGCGTCGATGGCCAAGATGATGACCACCAATGTCGCCTTCGAGCTGATCAAGAAGGGCGACCTCAAGCTCGACAAGATGTGCACGGTGCGGCCGGAAACCTGGCAGAAGTGGCACGGACCCGCGGCCGGATCGACCATGTTCCTGTCGCCGGGCGAGCAGGTCAGCGTCGAGAATTTGCTGAAGGGCATCATCACCCTGTCGGGCAATGACGCGTCGGTCGTGCTGGCCGAGTGCATCGCGGGAACCGAAGACGCCTTCGCCAATGTGATGAACGACAATGCCGAGCGGCTGCACCTGACCAACAGCCATTTCGGCAATTCGAACGGCTGGCCCGACGAGGGGAAGACCTATGTCACGGCGCGGGACCTGGCGACGCTGGCCCGGGCCGAGATCGAAAACTATCCGGAACTCTACAAGAAATTCTACAGCCTGACCCAGTTCACCTGGGGCAAGACGCTGGGCAGCGGGTCCAACATCACCCAGGCCAACCGCAATCCGCTGCTCGGCCGCGTGCCGGGCGCCGACGGGCTCAAGACCGGGCACACCGACGAGGCAGGATATGGCTTCACCGGATCGGCCGAGCAGAACGGCCGGCGCCTGGTGATGGTGGTTGCAGGCCTCGGCAGCTTCAACCAGCGGATCGAGGAATCGGTCAGGCTCATGCAGTGGGGCTTCAATGCCTGGCAGGCCAAGCCGCTGTTCAAGAAGGACACGGTGGTCGGCACGGCCGCGGTGCAGCTGGGCGGATCGAGCGAAGTTAGCCTGGTGGCGCCGCGCGACCTTTCGATCACCATTCCGGCGGGCGTGCTGTCCAAGGTCAATACGATGAAGATCCGCTACCAGGGGCCGGTCAAGGCGCCGATCGCCAAGGGCCAGCACATCGCCGACCTGGTGGTGACGACGTCGGATTCTGGCGAGCAGGTGATGCCGCTGGTCGCGGCCGAGGCGGTGGGCGAGGCCGGCTTCTTCGCCCGGGCGTGGATCGGGCTCAAGCAACTGCTCGGAATGGCGTGAGGCTGAGGTGAGCCGGGGACGGTTCATCAGCCTTGAGGGCGGGGAGGGGGTCGGCAAGTCGACCCAGCTCGCCGCGCTGGCCGAAGCGCTGCGGGCGCGGGGAATCGATGTCGTCCTAACGCGCGAGCCCGGGGGAAGCGATGGAGCTGAGAAGATTCGCGAACTGTTGCTGACCGGCGAGGAAGAGCGGTGGAGCCCCGAAGCCGAAGCCTTGCTGTTTGCCGCAGCCCGGGCCGACCATGTCGACAAGGTCATCCGCCCCGCGGTCCTGGCCGGCAAATGGGTGCTGACGGATCGCTTCGTCGATAGCTCGCTGGCCTATCAAGGTGGCGCAGGCGACCTTGGCATCGATGCAGTGCGGGCGATCAATGCCTTCGCGATCGGCGAATGGTTTCCCGACCTCACGCTGGTCCTTGCCCTAGCCGAGGGCGGAGCTCGCGCGAGGGCGCGCGACAATGAGGCGAGCGACCGGATCGGCGGGCGGCCGCATAACTACCACCAGAAGGTCGACCTGGCCTTTCGCGAGATCGCCGGCGAGGAACCGGAGCGGGTGCGGATCATCGACGCATCCGGCAGTCCGCAGGAGGTGACCGGGCGGTTGCTGGACGCGATGGCGGACCTGCTGCCGTGATCGTCGGCCAGGACAAGGCGGTCGAAGCGTTCACTTCGGCCTGGAGTTCGCGGCGGCTGCACCATGCCTGGCTGCTGGCCGGGCCGATGGGCGTGGGCAAGGCGAGCTTCGCGCGGGAAGCGGCGACGCGCGTGCTGGCGGAAGCGGCGGGACCGCCGATTGCCGAGCCGGGGCTGGAAACCCCTCCCGACCACCCGATGGCCAGACTGCTGGCGGCGGGCAGCCATCCCGACTTCCGCTTGCTGGAGAGGCTGGAGAAGGAGAAGGGCGGCCTTGCCCGCAATATCAGCGTCGACCAGGTACGGTCGCTGGGTGGCCTGCTTGCGGTAACGCCGTCGATGAGCCCGTGGCGGGCGATCGTCATCGACAGCGTCGACGACCTAGAGGCCTCGGCGGCCAATGCGCTGCTGAAAATGCTGGAAGAGCCGCCGGCCAATACATTGTTCTTCCTGGTCAGCCATGCGCCTGGACGGTTGCTCCCGACGATCCGCTCGCGCTGCCGCCGGCTGGACTTCGCCAAATTGTCCGACGACGCCATGACGTCACTGCTAAGCCACTCATTGTCCGAGACAAATTCGCCCGAGATCAGCCGGCTGGTACAATTCGCGAACGGCTCAGTGGGACGGGCGCTGGCGATTGCCGAGCTCGACCTGGCGCCGCTGGAAAGCGAGGCGCTGGCGATCCTCCGGCAGGGCGATCCCGACAATGCGCGCCGCTCCAAACTGGCCTCGGCGCTTGGATCCAAGGCCGCCGCCGAGCGGTACGCCGCTTTCCTTGAGCTGGTGCCGGGCCTGATCGCCGGCGAGGCGGTCGGGCTGAAGGGCCAGGCGCGGGGACGGGCGCTCGACGCCTATACCAAGGCGCGCGAAACGGCGGTGATCGCGCCGCGCCTGTCGCTCGACCCGGCGGCGACGGTATTCCAGCTCGGCACCATCCTCGCCTCGGTCGCGCCCTGAAGGCTTGGCGGTTGCCCAGCTAACGGCATCCCGTTAGGGGCTTCGGCAATGTCCGAGCCCTTCTACATCACCACGGCGATCAGCTACCCCAACGGCAAGCCGCATATCGGCCATGCCTATGAGGCGATCGCGGCCGATGCCATGGCCCGCTTCCGCCGCGCCCAGGGACGCGATGTCCGGCTGGTGACCGGCACCGACGAGCATGGGCTGAAGATGGTCCAGACGGCGCGGGCCGAAGGCCGCGAGACGCAGGAATATGCGGACGAAATGTCCGGATATTTCCGCAAGATGTGCGATGATCTGAACATCAGCTATGATGCGTTCGTGCGGACCACGGAGCCGCGCCACTATGAGGCGAGCAAGGCGATCTGGAAGGCAATGGAGGCGGCGGGCGACCTCTACCTCGACCGCTATGAGGGCTGGTATTCGGTCCGCGACGAAGCCTTTTACGACGACAGCGAGCTGGTCGAGGGCGAGGGCGGCGAGCGATTGTCGCCGCAGGGCACGCCGGTCGAATGGACCAAGGAGGAGACCTGGTTCTTCCGCTTGTCCAAATACCAGGACCGGCTGCTCGAGCTCTATCGCGGCAATCCCGACTTCATCAGGCCGGAAAGCCGCCGCAACGAGGTAGTGCGGTTCGTCGAGGGAGGGCTCAAGGATTTGAGCGTGTCGCGCACCAGTTTCGACTGGGGCGTGCCGGTTCCGGGATCGCCGGGCCACGTCATGTACGTGTGGGTCGACGCGCTGACGACTTACATGACCGGCGTCGGCTATGCCCAGGATGCTGAGGAATATGGCCGCTACTGGCCGGCGGACGTCCATCTGATCGGGAAGGATATCGTCCGCTTCCACGCGGTTTATTGGCCGGCCTTCCTGATGTCGGCGAACCTGCCGCTGCCCAAACAGGTGTTCGGGCACGGCTTCCTGCTGGCCCGCGGCGAGAAAATGTCAAAGTCGCTGGGAAACGTGGTCGAACCGATGGAGCTGGCGGCCCGGTTCGGGGTCGACCAGCTGCGTTACTTCCTGCTGCGCGAGATTAGTTTCGGCCAGGATGGAAGCTATTCGTCCGAGGCGATCGTCAACCGCGCCAACAGCGAGCTGGCGAACAGCTTTGGCAACCTTGCCCAGCGCAGCCTGTCGATGATTTTCAAGAATTTGGATGGGGTCATTCCCGCCGCGGGGGAAGCGGAGGAAGACAAGGCGTTGCTCGGGCAAGTGGACAAGGCCTGTGCGGAATTAGGCGAGGAGTTCGACCGCTTCTCCTTCTCGACCGGGCTGGAAGCATGGATGGGCGCGGTGTTCGCCTGCAATGCCTATGTCGATACGATGGCGCCCTGGGCCCTGAAGAAGACCGATCCGAAGCGGATGGCGACCGTCCTCGGCACGCTGGTGGTCGCGGTGCGCAAGCTGGCGGAAACGGTGCAGCCGGTCATTCCCGCGTCCGCCGAGAAGCTGATCGCGCTGATCGATAGTGGCGTGGGCGGTGCGCCGATCGCCCAGCCCACCCCGATCTTCCCGCGCCTGGAGCTTGCGGAGGACGAGGAGGAAGCGGCGTGAGGCTGATCGACAGCCATTGCCATCTTAATTACGCCGGCCTGGTCGAGCGCCAGGAAGAAGTGCTGGCCAATGCCCGGGCGCGCGGAATCGGCGGGTTTCTCAATATTTCGACCCGCCAGAAAGAATGGAACGACGTCATTAGCGCCGCCGAGCGCAATTCGGACGTCTGGGCCACGGTCGGAGTCCATCCGCATGAGGCCGATGCCCATCCCGATCTTGGCGCAGCGGCGCTTGTGGACGCCACCAGCCATCCGCGTGTGATCGCGATCGGGGAATGCGGGCTCGACTATTATTACGACAAGTCCGACCGAGCGGCGCAGCGCGAGCGGTTCCAGGCCCATATCGAGGCGGCGCGGGAAACCGGCCTGCCGCTGGTCGTCCACACCCGCGATGCGGAAGACGACACCGCCGAAATCCTTACCCGCGAAGTGGGGAAGGGCGGCGTCTCCGGCGTGCTCCACTGCTTTACCGGCAGCGCCGAGCTGGCCCGGAAGGCCCTCGATCTCGGCTTTTACATCTCCATTTCCGGGATCGTGACGTTCAAGAACGCCAAGGAATTGCAGGAAACCGCCAGGGCCATCCCGCAGGAGCGGTTGCTGGTCGAAACGGATTCGCCGTTCCTGGCGCCGGTGCCGCATCGCGGCCAGCCTTGCGAGCCGGCATTTGTGGCCGACACGGCGGCATTCCTGTCCGACCTGCGCGACGAGCCGCTCGACGAGCTGGCCGAAGCAACCACCGCCAACTTCTTCAGACTGTTCAACAAAGCGGCATGAAAATCAGGATCCTCGGCTGCGGACCCTCGTCCGGCGTGCCGCGGATCGGAAATGACTGGGGCGATTGCGATCCCGCCGATCCCAGGAACCGCAGAACACGGACCTCAATGCTGTTCGAAAGCGCCGGCCAGCGGCTGCTGCTCGATTGCGGGCCCGACCTCAGGCAGCAATTGCTGTCGGCAGACGTAGGGACGGTGGACGGCGTTCTCGTGACGCACGACCATGCCGACCATTGCCACGGCATCGACGATTTGCGGCAGCTGGCGGCCAACCGCGGTGCGCCGGTGCCGCTCTACGCGCGGCCGGAGACGCTCGCCGGGCTCGCTGCACGGTTCAGCTATGTCTTTGAAGGAAGCGAGTATTATCGCCCGACGGTGGTTCCTCACCAACTCGGAGTCGAACTGGTTTGGGGGCAGGCCCTGCTACGCTTCGCCGAGCAGCCGCACGGTGAGATCACTTCGCTTGGAATAAGGGCCGACGAAGGCGATCGCTCGTTGGTATACTCTATTGATTTCCATGCTTTAACGCCGGACATGGCGAATCTCTATCAAGATTCAAGTCTCTGGATTTGCGCCGTCACGCCGAACAAGAGCCATCTTACCCATGCCAGCCTCGAGGCCGTGCTCGTCTGGGCCCGGGACCTCCGTATCGGCCAATTGCTGCTGACGAATCTCGACAAAAGGATGGATTATGCCACGCTGGCCAGGGAGCTGCCGGATTGGGCAGCACCGGCGTTCGACGGCCAGGAGCTTGCGCTTTGACCAACGACTGGATGCTCGGCAGCCTTTACCTGTTGATGGCGATCATGCTGGTGGCCGGCTCGCTGATCTCCCGGAGGGAGAAATTCGCCAAGATGGCGACGATGGCGCTTGCCTGGGTGGCAATCTTCGGCGCCGGCTTCGTCCTGTTCACATTCCGGGACGATCTTGGCTTTGTCGCGCAGCGGCTGAAGGCCGAGGCGACCGGCGAGCCAGTCGTCCAGGGCGAGGAAGTCCGCATCCCGATGGCAATCGACGGCCATTTCTGGGTCAATGCCAGGCTCAACGGGCAAAAAATCAAATTCCTGGTCGACAGCGGCGCCACCATGACGACGATCGGCCGGGATACGGCGGCGGAAGCCGGAATATTGGTCAGCGACCGCCGCAACCAGGTCGTGCGGACCGGCAACGGCATATTGCGGGTAGCGACCGCGCGGGCGGACAGCCTGTCAATCGGCCCGATCGAACGGAACGATGTCGGCCTGCACGTCGCCGACCATGAAGATCTGAACGTGCTGGGGATGAACTATCTGTCGTCACTGGAGCGCTGGGGGGTCGAAGGCCGATGGCTGATCCTGAAAGGCTGAGCGGGACGGTTGAGGGCGCTAGCTGGAGATTGGCCCCTCTGGCCCTGTCTCGTACTTTACATAATATATATTATCATACTGATGGACTCATGCGGACAAGGGGCCCCCAGGAGCCCCCTCACGCCTTGGAGATAGAGTGAAATGGGCCTCGATCGCCTCGACAATATCATGAAACGGCTGCGCGACCGGGAGACCGGCTGCGAATGGGATAGCGTCCAAACCTTCGAGACGATCGCGCCCTACACGATCGAGGAAGCCTATGAAGTCGCCGACGCCATCCACCGCGGCGACATGGACGCCCTGGTCGACGAGCTTGGCGATTTGCAGCTGCAGGTCGTGTTCCACGCGCGAATGGCCGAGGAAGCCGGCCATTTCACCCTGCAGGACGTGCTGGCGCGCATCTCCGACAAGCTAGAACGGCGGCATCCCCACATTTTCGGCGACGCCGAGCAAGGCGGCCACCATCTGTGGGAGGCCATCAAGGCCGAGGAACGGGCCAAGCTCGACGACCAGAGCGCCCTGGCCGGCGTTGCCATGGCCCTGCCCGCGCTGGAGCGGGCGATGAAGCTGCAGAAGAGGGCGGCCTGGACCGGCTTCGACTGGCCCGACATCGAGGGACCCAAGGACAAGATCCGCGAAGAGCTCGACGAAATCGCCGAGGCTCCGCCGGAGGAAGTCGAAGAGGAGGTTGGCGACCTGCTGTTCGCCGTGGTCAACTTCGCACGGTTTCTGAAGGTCGAGCCGGAAGAGGCGCTGCGCAAGGCCAATCGCAAGTTCGAAAAGCGGTTCCGGCAGATCGAGCAGGCGCCGGGCTTCGCCGACATGACCCTGGAGCAAATGGAAGAACTTTGGGTAGCGGCCAAGAAGGCGCCGGCGGAAGCCTAGCTAGGCCGTCTCGAAGTAAATTCGTGACGTCAGTCCTGTCCGCTACGCGGCAGGCTGGCCGCCCTTCACGCTCTCTTCGACATAAGCACCCGATTGCCAGGCAATCGTGCACTTATGCTCGGGCGTTCAGAGCCGCTCGAACCGCGCCCAATTCTCCGGGCTCAATTTGACCGACAGCTGCAGCTGGTCGCCGTCCTGAAGCTGTTCGAGCACCTCCCCGCGGGCATGCAGCCAGGCAATGCGCTCGCCGTCACCTGCATTGAGCCGGACCTGGTGGGTTTGCGAGCCGGAGTGAAGCAGGTGTGAGATGGTTTCGCGGAGGCCGTCGACCCCTTCCCCGGTCAAGGCAGAGACGGCGGCGACGTCGCCCCGCCGTTCCGCTTCGCCGAGCAGCTCCTGCTTGTCGGCGGGCGGGAGCAGGTCGAGCTTGTTCCACACCTCGATGCGCGGCGGGGAATCCTCTTCGGCCAGGCCCAGCGAGGACAGGACCGCCTCGACATCGGCCGCCTGCGCGTCGCTATCGGGGTGGGCGATGTCGCGGACATGGAGAATGAGGTCGGAGGCCGCGACCTCCTCAAGCGTCGCCCGGAACGCCGCGACCAGCTCGGTCGGCAGGTTTGAGACGAATCCCACCGTGTCAGACAGGATCGCCCGGTCGAAGCCGGGAATCTTCACACTGCGCATGGTCGGATCGAGCGTCGCGAACAACAGGTCCTCGGCCATGACGGAGGCCTGCGTCATCCGGTTGAACAGGGTCGATTTCCCGGCATTGGTGTAACCGACCAGTGCGATTACCGGCCACGGCGCCCGCTGCCGCCGGCCGCGATGCAGCCCGCGGGTGCGGCTGACCTGGTCAAGCTCCCGCCGGATGCGGGCCATGCGGTCGCGGATCTGCCGCCGGTCGGCCTCGATCTGGGTTTCGCCCGGGCCGCCGAGGAAGCCGAAGCCGCCCCGCTGCCGCTCGAGATGGGTCCAACTGCGGACCAGGCGGCCGGCCTGATAGTCGAGATGGGCCAGCTCGACCTGCAGGCGTCCCTCGGCGGTGGCGGCGCGCTCGCCGAAAATTTCGAGGATCAGCCCGGTGCGGTCGATGACCTTGCACTTGGTCTCGTCCTCCAGCGTCTTTTGCTGGACCGGGCTCAACGCCGCATCGACGACCAGCAGCGATGCGTCATGCTGTTCGGCCAGCTCGGCGATTTCCTCGACCTGCCCCTTGCCGAACAGGCTGGCCGGCCGAACCTGCCGCAGCCGGAAGGATTTCTTGCCGATGACGTCAATGCCGATCGCCTGGGCGAGCCCGACCGCCTCCGCGATCCGGGCGTCAAGGGACCTCAGTCCCCCCTCCCCGACCCGTTCCGGCACGACAACGAGCGCATGCTCGCCGCGAGCAATCCCGCTGTCGTCGGTACGTTTGAAAACGCTCAGCCTTCGTCCTCCGGGCTGGATTCACCCCCCAGGTTGAGCGGATGGCCCGGCTGCAGGGTCGAAATGGCGTGTTTGTAGACCAGCTGGACCTGCCCGCCGCGCTCCAGCACCAGCGAAAACTGGTCGAACCCGGCGACCGCGCCCTGCAGCATGACGCCATTGACCAGAAAAATGGTCATCGGCTCGGTCTCGCGCGCCGCGGCTTGCAGGAACAGGTCCTGGAGCATCGGCTTCTTGCCATTGCCCCCTTCCCCGCCATTCCCAAATTCGAGGTCGGCCGGCGCCTGGCCCGGCATGATGGTCGAGATGGCGTGCTTGTAGACGAGCTGGGAACTGCCGTCGCGGCGGAGCAGCAGCGAGAAGGGATCGAACCAGGTGACGATGCCCTGAAGCTTGACGCCCTTGACCAGGAATATCGTCACCGGGACCTTTGCCCGGCGAATGGAATTCAAGAAGTGGTCTTGTAAACTCAGCGGTTTATCGGCCATTTTTATTATTATTCCTCATCCCGCTTGTCGCCCAGGCCAAGCGCCTTCAGCTTGCGGTGGAGCGCCGAGCGCTCCATGCCGATGAACGAGGCCGTGCGGGAAATGTTGCCGGAGAAGCGGCGGATCTGGATCTTCAGATATTCGCGCTCGAAGCTTTCCCGCGCTTCCCTCAGCGGCGAACCCATGATCGCCATCGATGCTCCGCCAAGCCCTGCCGAGCCCTGGGAATCGATGATTTCCGGCGGCAGCAGGTCGACCTCGATGCAGCCGACCCGGTCGCCGGGCGTGAGGATCAGCGTCCGCTCGATGATGTTCCGGAGCTGCCGGACGTTGCCTGGCCAGTCGTGCGCCTGCAGCGCGGCGATCGCTTCCTTGGACAGTTCGGGCGTCTGGATTCGGCGCTCGGCAGCGAAGCGGGCGAGGAAATGGTTGACCAGCTCCGGGATGTCCTCGCGCCGCTCCCGCAGCGGCGGAATGCGGACCGGGACGACGTTGAGGCGATAATAAAGATCTTCGCGGAACCGGCCGGCGGAGATCTCGTCGGAGAGATTGCGCGACGTTGCCGAAAGGACCCGCACGTCGACCTTGACCGGCCGCTGGCCACCGACCCTGGTATAGCTCTGGTCGGTCAGCACGCGCAGGATCTTGGCCTGGGTCGTGGGCGGCATGTCGGCGATCTCGTCGAGGAAAATGGTGCCGCCGTGCGCCTGTTCGAGCAGTCCGGGGCGCGAGACGCCCTGCTGCTCGCTGCCGAACAACTCCTCCTCGACCCGCTCTGGGCTCATCATCGCCGCCGACAATACGGTGAATGGAGCCGACGCCCGCGGGCTCCAATTGTGGATCATCCGCGCGGCGATTTCCTTGCCGACGCCGGCCGGCCCGGTAATCATGACCCGGCTTCCGGTCGGCGCGACCCGTTTCAAGGTCGCGCGAACGGTGTTGATGGCGACGGAAGTGCCGTCGAGCTGGTCATCCGGCCCCACCTGGGTGCGCAGGTTGGCGACTTCGCGGCGCAGGCGGTCAGTCTCGGTGGCCCGGCCAACCAGATGGAGCAGCCGGTCGGCCTTGAACGGCTTTTCGATGAAGTCGACCGCGCCCTCGCGGATTGCGGCGACAGCGGTGTCGAGGTTGCCGTGACCGGAAATCATCAGCACCGGCAGGGTCGGATCGCGCTTCTTGATCTGCTCGAGCAGTTGCAAGCCGTCGAGCTTCGAGCCCTGAAGCCAGACATCGAGCAGGACCAGGCTGGGCCGGCGATCGTCGATTGCGTCAAGCGCAGCGGTGCTGTCGGCGGCCGAGCGCACGGAATAGCCTTCGTCCTCCAGCACACCGGAAACGAGCTCGCGGATATCGGCTTCGTCGTCGACCACCAGCACTTCAAGCGCCATCAGCTATGGTCCTCCTCATCATATTCATCGTCATCGCCCTTGAGAGGCGCCGTGGCGGGGGGTTCCTCGGTCGCCAGCGCTTGGAGCCGGTCTGCGTCGAATGCAATTCGGACCCGGGTCCCTCCCCCGTTCCTGTCGAGAAAGGCGATCTCGCCAAGATGTTCCTCGTCGATCTTCTTGACGATGGCGAGGCCGAGGCCGGTGCCGCGGACCCGGGTCGTCATATAGGGCTCGGTCAGCCGCTCGCGGTCCTCCGGCAACCCCACGCCGGTGTCGGTCAGGTCGAAGATGAGCTGGTCGGCTTCGCGCCGGATACATAGGTCGATGCGGTCGCCATCCGGATTCTCAATCCCGCGATTTCGTCGCAGCTCAATAGCTTCCACCCCATTCTTGACGATATTCGTCAAGGCCTGGCTGAGCTGCCTCCGGTCGCAAACCATCCGGACTTCGCCGGACGGCGGGTCGAGGGAAAAGCTGATCCCCGGATGCGCCACCTCGTGCAGGAACAGCGCCGCGCGGGCGATGTCATGGACATTCTCGTCGCGGAACACCGGCTTGGGCATGCGCGCGAAGTTGGAGAATTCGTCGACCATGCGGCGCAAGTCGGCAACCTGGCGGATGATGGTGTCGGTGAGGCGCGAGAAGGTCTCCGGATCCGACGCGACCTCCGCGCTGTAGCGCCGCTGCAGGCGCTCCGCGGCAAGCTGGATCGGGGTCAGCGGATTCTTGATCTCATGGGCGATGCGCCTGGCGATGTCGGACCATGCGGCGCGGCGCTGGTCGCTCAGCTGGTCGGTAATGTCGTCGAAGGTCAGCACCGACCCGTCGGCATAACGCATCCGCTTGACCGCCAGCGTGCGCTGCCCCTCGGCCAGGTTGACGAGCACATTGGCGTCGCGGGTCTCGCCGCTGAGGAATTCGCCCAATTCAGGCGAAACATCGGCCAGCTCGCGGCCTTCGACGCCCTCCTCGCCTTGTTGCAGCAGCGTTTCGGCCGAACGGTTGGTGAGCAGGATCCGCCCCGGACCGTCGAGCGCGATCACCCCGGCGGTCACGCTGGACAACACCGCCTCGATGAAGGCGCGGCGAGTGTCGAGCTGCTGGTTGGCGGCCATCAGGGCGCCGGTCTGCTCCTGCAGCTTCCCGGTCATCCGGTTGAAGGCGGTGCCGAGCGTTGCGATCTCGTCGTCCGGATCGCCGATGATCGGCACTCGCGCGGTGAAATCGCCCTCTTCGATCCGTCCGGCGGCGTCGACCAACTGCTCGACCGGCCTCAGCAGACGGTCGGCCAGCTTTAGTGCGGTGATAATTGCCAGGAAGACAATCAGCAGCGCGCCGGCCAGGAGAGCGGCATTGAACTTCAGCTGGTTGCTGCGGCTCCGCTCGAGCAAGCCACGATAATCGGTCAGAACGCCAGCAGCGCTTTCGATCTGCTTCCGGAAATCCTCGCTCACCTGCCGCGAAACGAACAGATATTTTCCGGGCTCATTGGCGAAGGGAGTGATGACCGCAATCCGGCCAGGAGTCAGCACTTCGGCCGC
>DATJHF010000037.1:0-30751 GCA_035494075.1 Sphingomicrobium sp.
GGCCACGCGGGATGATGGTCGCCTTATGCACCGGGTCTGTCGCCGCAACGTTGAGCGCACAGATGGCGTGGCCGGCCTCGTGATAGGCGGTCAACCGCTTCTCGTCCTCGGTCATGACCATCGAGCGGCGCTCGGTGCCCATCATCACCTTGTCCTTGGCCTCTTCGAATTCCTGCATGGCGACCAGGCGCTTGCCCTTCCGGGCCGCAAGCAAAGCCGCTTCGTTGACGAGGTTGGCGAGGTCGGCGCCGGAGAAGCCTGGCGTGCCGCGGGCAATGACTCGCGGATCGACGTCGGGCGCCAGCGGCACCTTCTTCATATGGACGTGGAGGATTTGCTCGCGGCCGTCGATGTCCGGGCGCGGCACCACCACCTGCCGGTCGAAGCGGCCGGGGCGCAGCAGCGCCGGGTCAAGCACGTCGGGACGGTTGGTCGCGGCGATGATGATGATGCCTTCATTGGCCTCGAAGCCGTCCATCTCGACCAGCAGCTGGTTCAGCGTCTGCTCGCGCTCGTCGTTGCCGTTGCCAAGGCCGGCGCCGCGATGGCGGCCGACCGCGTCGATCTCGTCGATGAAGACGATGCAGGGCGCGGCCTTCTTGGCCTGTTCGAACATGTCGCGGACGCGGCTTGCGCCGACGCCGACGAACATTTCGACGAAGTCGGAGCCGGAAATGGTGAAGAATGGCACGCCTGCTTCACCGGCGATGGCGCGCGCGAGCAGCGTCTTGCCGGTGCCGGGCGATCCGACGAGCAGCGCGCCCTTCGGGATCTTGCCGCCGAGGCGGGCGAATTTGCCCGGGTCCTTGAGATATTCGACGATCTCCTGGAGCTCCTCGCGGGCTTCGTCGATCCCGGCGACGTCGGCGAACGTCACCCGGCCCTGCTTTTCGCTCAGCAGGCGGTGGCGGCTCTTGCCGAAACCCATTGCCCCGCCGCCGGCATTCTTCTGCATTTGCCGCATGACGAAGAAGCTGATGCCAAGGATCAGCAGGAACGGCAGCGACTGATAGAGCAGGATCAGCCAGACGCTCGACTGCTCTTCCGCCTTGACGGCGACGCCAACGCCCTTGCCGACCAGCCGGTCTGCGACGTTGGTGTTGGGCGGAGCTACCGTCCGGAACGCCTTGCCGTCGGCCAGCTTGCCGCTGATGGTGACATTGCCGACCGGCGAGGTGGCAATGATCACGCTGCGGACATTGCCCTCGTCGACCTGGTTGACGAAATCGGAATAGGCGACGGGCTCGCCCTGTGCGGCGCTCCCGCTGTCGAACGCGCGGACGAACAGCACCAGGCCAAACAGCACTGCCACCCAGATCAGCAGCGACTTGGTCCAGGGGTTGCCGGGCTTCTTGTCGTTCCGTTTCTCGTCCACTTATTCGTTCCTTAGCAATGCCCGCCTAAAATAGGCGCATTACCCTTAATGACAATGGAACGAACGCTTGGCCGGCCCGATTGGCGGCGCGCGCCTCAGGCGCGCTTGGCGGCTGGCCAGTTGAACGCTGAATATTCGTCGTCGAACGGCGACGGCGCGTTCAAGGCTTTCAACCGGTCAAGATAAACATTCACCAGATAGAGCCGGCGCTCTCTCGCCTGGGGGGTGACGGCGCGCGTCGCAGCGCTCATTTCCTCGCACGCACGGCGGCGATAATAGCGAATGTCGGTTTCCACGGTGCTTCTCCCCCGAACAACTCGCTGAGTCGTTCAATGGAAATTTAACGAAATTGACCGACGCGTCGAGTCCGTCACGGACATGCAACGAACCCGTTAGAATTTCAGCGAAAAGCCTACGCCGGCGCGCCGCTGCTTGGGCGCGGTCACTTCATATCCGACCACGGCGCGGCTGCGCGGAGTCTGCGATTTCAGCCCAAATATGCCCAGGCCGAACTGACCGCCTGAGCCGAGATTGATTGCTGGAAGTTGCGGGTCGTTGCGGGGCGGCGGGGTCTCGCGGATGCGCAAGAGGTCAGCGGAGGCGGAGCTTTGCGCAGCGGCCGGCATCGCGCCCAAGGCCAGAAGCAGCAGGAACGAACATACGCGAACCATCGCCATTCCCTGTTGCCCGCTCACGGCATTAGCGATCCATCCCTATGCAAAGTTCCACGCGTTACAGCTGCGCAACCTTCACAGCCGCCGGGGCGGGGCTACGGAAAGGCGCCAGAGCGACCCCCCCTCAAGCTTCAGGTCCGACAGGGTTACCGTCTCGCCCCGCTCCAACGCTTCCAGGGCACGGATCAGGTCGGGACCTCGCGGTGGGGCGGCGCCCATTTCGGCGAAGGCGGCCAGCAACAAGCGCCGCTTGAGCTCGCGGGGCAGGTCGAACGGCTCGATCAGCAGCGCGCCGCCATCCTGCTTGATCCGCGATCCAACCAGGGGCGCCAGCGCCCAGTCGAGCGCTTCGTCGGCGTCGCGAATGGCGGATGCGCTGACGGCCAGGCGCGCCGGATCGGCCCATTCGGAACCTGACAGCCACTGCCGAATGCGCGATCGGTCATGCCGCGGATCGCGGTTGCTGGGGTCATCGACCGGCGTCAGGCCGGCATCGGCAACCAATTTCACCAGCTCTTCCTTGCGCCATCCAAGCAATGGCCGGATCAGCATGACTTGCTCCGACAGGGCGCGCCGCGCGTGGGTGCCGCCAAGCCCGCCCACTCCGGCGCCGCGCGCCAGCCTCATCAGCAGCGTTTCCGCCTGGTCATCGGCATGATGCGCCGTCGCGACCGACGCCAGGCCTCGTTCGATCGCCCAATCGTTGAGCAGGCGATAACGCATCGCCCGAGCCTCGGCCTGGATATTGGCGGCCGGAGGTTCGCTCCAGTCGGCGAGCAGGGTTCGGTGCGGTAGCGCCAGCGTTTCGCAAAGCGATGCGACCATCGCCGCTTCCTCGGCGCTTTCGGCGCGAAGCCCGTGATCGACCGTCGCCGCCTCCACCGCTCCTGGCCTTGCGGCGGCGGCCAGCAGGAGCAAAGCCAGGCTGTCCGGGCCGCCCGACACTGCAACGCCGATGCGGGCATTGCTCGGTGCGAGCGCATCAAGATCGGCGACGAAGCGTTCGATCGCTCCAGCCGCCACCGTCATGCTAGCTGCACTTTGCCTCGGACTTTGCGCCCGGCAGCGCCGACTTCAGCGGCGCTCGGATGTTGCCTGCGTAAACCTCTTCCAGTTCCGCATAGGCTTTGCAGGCCTGGCCGGGCTGGCCGAGCTTCATCAGCGACTGGCCAAGATAGAAAAGGCTGTCCTGGGCCCGCTCGCCCTTCGGATCTCGGCGATAATTGGCGAGCAGGGCCTCGGCCGCAGCGCGCGGCTGGCCCTTGTCGAGCATTGCCCGCCCGACAAGGTTGTAGGCCCAGCTGGTCCGGCGGTGATCGGGATATTTCTTGGTGAAGGCCTGCAGCGACTTGATCGCCGCATCATATTTCCCGGCGTTCCACAGCTGGAAGCCCTCGTCATAGGCCGCTTCGGCCGGATCGGCGCCGGTGGCGGGGGTCAGAGCGGCCGGCTTGGCGTCGGCCTTTTCAATCTTCGGGCGCGAAGGCGGCGGCGCCGGCTCCGAGGCTTCGGCTGAATCCTGTCCGCCGGTTGACGCGTCGCCGGTCACGGGCGCCGTCTCGAGCGCGCGCAGGCGCCGGTCCTGGTCTGCGCGAAGCCGGGCAACCTCGGCTTCCATTTGCGCAACCCGGTTACCGTTCTCTTCCGACTGGCGAAGGATGTCGGCCAACTGCCGTTCGACCGCGTCGAGCCGGCCGTTGAGGCTGTTCACCGAATCCTGCGTCGCCGCGGGATCGTCGCTGAACCCGGCCGTGTCGGCCGGCTGTCCCTTCGGGAAAACCTGCTTTTGGACCTGCCGAACCTGGTGCTCGAGCCGATCGATCCGTTGCTCCGGGGTTGGCGGACGGCGCTGCGCGCCGGCAGGGCTCATCGCAATGGCGGAAACGGCAAGCAGGAGAAGGGCGGAACGGAAACGCATGGTGATCCTCGGATTGGCGGAATTTGGCTTGTGGAAGATGACTGACATTGGCTGTCGCTGCGGTGAATCAGTTGGTGGTGGCTGGCGCCGCACCGTTCGATTGCGTCGCGTCCGGCGTAGTCGGCGCTGTTGAAGGAGCGCTCGGCGCGGTCGATTGCGGCTGGCGCCGCGCCGGCCGCGACACAGGCCGGGCGCTGGAAGCCGCGGTCGTTGCCGCAGGCGGCGCCTGAGGCGGGGCGGACTGGGCGCCGGGCGCCTGCATCAAGTCAGCGGCTTTCAGGCTGACGCCCGATACCGTCTTGCCCGGAGCTCCGACCGCGGGGGCCTGGGCCGATCCAACCATGATCTTGAGCGCTTCGGGCTTGCCGGTGGTCAGCACCGGAGCCGCTGCCGTGGCGGGCACCTCGAAGCTCTCGCCGGGTTGCAGTTGGCCCATCTTCAACGTGGTTGGGCCGTCCTTGACCTGGAGCCACACCGGCTCGGTTGCGGTCAGCACCACCGGGCCCGCGGCGGCCGGTGCAGCGGGCGGCGGAGGCGGGGGAGCGGCATTTTCGGCGGGCGCCGTGACATTGGACGCCTCGGCAACTGCCTCGTCGGGCTGCATCGAGCGATTGCTGAGCCAGCTAAGCGCCAGCACCACCAGCACCAACAGGACGAGCGCGCCGATCACCAGGCCCTTGGGCATGGTCCGGGCCGGATCGACCGCCTCATAAACTTCGGGATGCACCGCGGCGAAGCGCGTATCGCCCATTTCCGCCCGCAGCGCGTCGCCGATTTCGTTGCGGTCGAGGCCGACCACGTTGGCGTAATTCTTGGCGAAGCCGATCGAGTAGGTGGCGGCCGGAAGCTTGTCCCATTCGCTTTGCTCGAGGCTGGTCAGGTGACGGGTCGGAATGCGCGTCTGGGAGGCGACGTCCTCGACCGAAAGGCCCTTGGCTTCGCGAGCTTCCTTGAGGCGCTGGCCGACCGTTACGACGTCGTCAGCTTCCGTCTCGTCCATTGCTTTCCCCTTGAGCGCCAGGCGCTTGAAATTGGGTCCGTTGTCGGGAGACGACGCCCCGCTGTCAACCGCACATTGAGGTGAAAAATCAGCCGATTGCGACGCTGTGGCGCTTGGCCCAATCGGCCAGCGACTTGCGCATTTTCGCGGGCGGCTTGGCGAGCAGCGCCTCGACCTTTTCCCGGACCGCCCCGGCATCGATCGAGCGCACCATCGCCTTGACCGGGCCGACCGCCGCTGGAGTGATCGAGAAGCTGTCGATGCCGATCCCGATCAGCGCCATCGCTTCCAGCGGGCGGCCCGCCATCTCGCCGCACACCCGGACCGGGACGCCGGCGGCCTTGGCCTCGGCGTTGACCCGGCGGAGGAAGCGCAGGATCGCCGGGCTCAGCCAATCGTAGCGCTCGGCGAGCCGCGGATCCGCGCGGTCGGCGGCGAACAGGAATTGGGTGAGGTCGTTTGTGCCGATCGACAGGAAATCGACCCGGGGCAGCAATATGTCGAGCGTTTCGGCGAGGCTGGGCACTTCCAGCATCGCACCGAATTCGATCTTCTTGGGCCCGCCCCGCTTGGAGCTCTTGGCCCACTGCACCTGCTCCTCGAACAGGGCCCGTGCTTCCTCATACTCCCATGGCTCGCTGACCATCGGGAACATGACGCGGAGAGTCCTGCCGGCCGATGCCTCGATCAGCGCCCGCGCCTGCGCCTTCATCAGCGCCTTGCGTTCCAGGCTGAGGCGCAGCGCACGCCAGCCCATCGCCGGATTTTCGCTCTCGTCCTTCTCGTCCTCCGCCAAATAGGGGAGCGCCTTGTCGCCGCCGATATCGACCGTTCGGAACACCACCGGCTTGTCGCCGGCCGATTCCAGCACTTTGCGATAGAGCCTGAGCTGGCTTTCCCGGCCCGGAAGCTGGGCGGCGATCAGGAACTGGAACTCGGTGCGGAACAGGCCGATGCCGTCCGCTCCGGTGGCTTCCAGCATGGCCGCGTCCTCGGCCAGGCCGGCATTGACCATCAGCTGGACGCGCTCGCCGTCCTTGGTTTCGGCCGGAAGGTTGCGGATCGCGGCGAACTCCGCTCGCCGCTTCTGGCTGAGCGACATCCGCTGCTCGAAGCCATGGACCAGCGGCCGGCTGGGCCGGACCACCACCACGCCCATGTCGCCATCGACCAGGATGGTATCGCCCTCATTGGCGATGTGCCGGATGTCGGCGACACGGCCGACCACCGGCACCCCCATCGCGCGGGCGACGATCGTGACGTGGGCGGTCAGCGATCCTTCCTCCAGCACCACGCCCTTCAGCCTGCGCTTGTCATATTCAAGCAGTTCGGCCGGGCCCAGGTTCTTGGCGATGAGGATGGCGTCCTTGGTGAGGCCGGTCTGCGCGGCCGTGCCTATCCGGCCCGACACGATCCGCATCAGCCGGTTCGAAAGATCCTCCAGGTCGTGCATCCGCTCCTTGAGGATCGGGTCGTCGATTTCGCGCATCCGCGCGCGGGTGCGCTGCTGCACGCGCTCGATCGCCGCTTCGGCGGTCAGGCCGCTGTCGATCGCCTCGTTGATCCGCCGCGACCAGCCCTCGTCGTAGGCGAACATCTTATAGGTCTCGAGGATCTCATTATGCTCGCCGGCGGTGCCGAATTCGGCCTCGCGGGTCATATTGTCGATCTGCTCGCGCATCCGGCGGAAGGCGGAATAGACCCGGGCCCGTTCGGCCTCGGTGTCCTCGGCAACCGTATGCTCGACCACCACCTTCGGCTGGTGAAAGACCGCGACGCCCTTGGCCATGCCGGTGACCAGCTTCAGGCCGACTTCGCGCTGCATGCCTGCATCGCGCCGGGCCAGCCGGCCGCTGTCGATCAGCCGGGCGCTGGCGATCATCTCGCTGAGCACCATCGCCACCGTCTGCAGCGCCTCGATCTCGACGTCGTCGTAGCGCCGCGGCTCGGCATGCTGGACGGCGAGCACCCCGATCGGGCTTTCACGCCGGATGATCGGCACGCCGGCGAAACTGTGGAACCGCTCTTCCCCGGTTTCCGGCCGGTAGACGAATTCAGGATGGCTGGCGGCTTCGGCCAGGTTCAGGATTCGCCCCTCCTCGGCGATGGTGCCGACCAGGCCCTCGCCCATCGCCAGGCGGGTGACATGCACCGCTTCCTTGCGAAGGCCGTGGGTGGCGAACAGTTCCAGCGCCCGCTCGCGCAGCAGGTAGATCGAACAGACCTCGCTCTGCATCGCCTCGGCGATCAGGTCGACCACCTTGTCCAGCTTGGCCTGCGCCGACCCGCGCTTGGCCATCACATCGTGCAGGCCGGTCAGTATCTCTCGGGCGGAGGCGGCTGCGGTCAGGGGCATGAACACACGCTATGCAGGGATTGGTGCGCTATTCCAAGGGCGCACGATTTCATCCGGGCCGGACCGATGCCGGTCCTCCCGGACCGCCTAGGCGCGCGACCCCAGCGCCGCGGCGGCTTCCTCGACCAATTCCTGGATGATGTCGGCGACCGGCTCCTCGCGGTTGACCATGCCGACTGACTGGCCGGCCATCACCGATCCGCTCTCGACGTCGCCGTCGATCACCGCTCGGCGCAGCGCGCCCGCCCAATAATGCTCGATCTGCAGCTGCGCCTCGGCCATCTCGATCGAACCCTTGTCGAGCAGGTCGGCGACCTCGCGCTGCTTGGCGGCGAAGTTGACCATTTCCTGGTTCTTCAGGGCGCGGACCGGGATCACCGGCAGGCGCGGGTCGATCTGCACCGACGGAATCGCATCGCGGGCCGAGGCGCGGATGAACGCTTTCTTGAAGTTGGCGTGGGCGATGCATTCGTGGGCGCAGACGAAGCGGGTGCCGAGCTGCACCCCGACCGCGCCCATTTCGAGATAGGCGGCAACCGCCTCGCCGCGGCCGATCCCGCCGGCGACGAAAACCGGGATGTCGGCGGCGACATGAGGCAAAATCTCCTGGGCCAGCACGCTGGTCGACACCGGGCCGATATGGCCGCCGGCCTCCATCCCTTCGATCACCAGCGCGTCGGCGCCGGAGCGCATCAGCTTCTTGGCCAATGCCAGTGCGGGCGTGAAGGCGATCAGCTTGGCGCCATTGCCCTTGATCCGCTCGATCGCCCCGCCGGGCGGAAGCCCGCCGGCCAGCACGACATGGGTCACTTGATGCTTCGCGCAGACGTCGATCAGCTCGGAAAGCTGCGGGTGCATGGTGATCAGGTTCACGCCGAACGGCTTGCTGGTCTTTTCCTTGGTCGCGGCGATTTCGCCATCGAGCAATTCCGGGCTCATTGCCCCGCAGGCGATCACGCCGAACCCGCCGGCGTTGCTGATCGCCGACACGAGGTGGCGCTCGCTGATCCAGCTCATCGCCCCGCCCATGATCGCCCATTCGGTGCCGAGGAACTCCAGCCCCCGCGCCATCAGTTCCTTGAGGCGGACCATGCCGCCGTCGCCGTGCATGACGCGGGCTTCCGCGATCAGTCCTTCGCCGCTCATGCCGCTTCTCCCCCGGAAAGTTCACGCGCCGCGTCCAGGCCAAAGGCGGAATGAAGCACCCTCACCGCAAGCTCCATCTCATCCTCCTTGACCAATACGCTGACCTTGATCTCGCTGGCGCTGACCGCGAGCAGGTTGATGCCCCGCTCGGCCAGCGTCGCGAACATCTTCGCCGCTAGCTCGGGGTTGGAGCGGATGCCGACGCCGACGATCGACACTTTGGCCACGGAATCGTCGGTGTGGATGTCGTCGAAGTGGATTTCGCCCTTCTTCGCCTCCAGCACCGCCGCCGCCTGGGCCAGCGACGCGCGCGGCACCGTGAAGGTCAGGTCGCTCGCCTTCTGCCCTTCGGTCGCGGCATGGACGATCATGTCGATCGACAGGCCGGCGTCGGCCAGCGGTTGCATCACCGCCGCGACCATGCCCGGCCGGTCGGCGATGCCGGTCAGCGTGATCCGGCCCTCGTTGCGGTCGGCGGCGATCCCGGCGATGGCGTTACGCTCCATGTCATCTTCCCCAAGTTCGGGGACGATCTCGGTCCCCGGCAAATCGTCGAATGCGGTCAATACGCGCAGCGGCAGATTTTCGCGCATGGCGAGGCCGACCGAGCGGACGTTAAGCACCTTGGCCCCGACCCCGGCCAGCTCCAGCATTTCCTCGAAGGTTATCCGGGTAAGCTTGCGCGCCCTCGGCACGATCCTCGGGTCGGTGGTGTAGACCCCGTCGACGTCGGTGTAGATGTCGCAGCGGTCGGCCTTGATCCCGGCCGCGATCGCCACTGCCGAGGTATCCGACCCGCCGCGGCCAAGCGTCGCCACCCGGCCGTCCTCGCTCACGCCCTGGAAGCCGGGAATGACCGCCACCGTGCCATCGTTCAGCGCCTCGTCGAGCAGCGCGCCCTCGATCTTCTCGACCCGGGCATTGCCGTGCACGCCCGAGGCGCGAACCAGCTGCCAGCCCATGAAGCTGCGCGCCTTCAACCCCATGTTCTGCAGGGTCATCGCCAGCAGTCCGGACGTCACCTGCTCGCCCGAGGCAACGACCACGTCATATTCCTTGGGATCGGCCAGCGCCGAGGCTTCCTTGCATAGCTGGACCAGCCGGTCGGTCTCCCCGGCCATGGCCGAGACCACCACCAGCACCTCATTGCCGCGCTCGGCCTCGCGCTTGACCCGCGAGGCGACCGAGCGGATGCGCTCGATCCCGGCCATCGAGGTTCCGCCGAATTTCATGACGATGCGGGGCAAATCTGGTCCTTGGCTGAATAAGCGGCCTGCTGTTAGGGAGAGGGCATGGCCAAAACAAGCACAAGTGAGCGCTTGTCGCGAACGATATCAAGCGTGGTGGACAAGGAAGCCCGGCATTTCGGCGGGATGGCGGCCGACTGGTGGGACCCCAACGGCTCCTCGGCGATGCTGCACAAGCTTAACCCGGTGCGGCTTTGCTACATCCGCGACATGATCGACCAGCACTGGCAGGCCGACGAGCATGGCTTCAGGCCGCTCACCGGCAAGACCGCGCTCGATGTCGGTTGCGGCGCCGGCCTGCTGGCCGAGCCGCTGGCCCGCCTGGGGGCAAAGGTCACCGCGGTCGATGCCGCGCCGGAACTGATCGAGGTCGCCAGGTCCCATGCCGCCGGCCAGGATCTCGCGATCGACTATCGCGCTACCGGCGTCGAGGACGTCGACGGCAAGTTCGACCTGGTCACCGCGATGGAGGTGGTTGAGCATGTCGCCGATCCGCAGGATTTCATCGACGCCCTGGCCAAGCGCCTCGCGCCGGGCGGCTTGATGATCCTCTCCACACCAAACAAGACCGCCTGGTCGAAGCTGCTGACCATCACGCTCGCGGAAGGCTTCGGCCAGGTTCCCAAGGGCACCCACGATTACGAGAAGTTCATCGACCCCGACGCAATGCGCGGCCTGCTGGCGCACGCGGCGCTGGAATGCATCGACTTCGAAGGCATCGCGATGAGCCCGACGCGCGGGCTTCATCTGAGTGACGACCTGAAGCTCAATTACCTGGTGGCTGCCAGGCACTCCGGTTGATCGGCGGTCTCCGGCGTTGAGCCATGGCGGACGCGGGCATTGCCGGGGGATACCCTTGGCATGCTGGTTAATTCGGTGTCGCGACAAGGGTTACACTGTCGGGAAAATACCCGACTTTCCAACCCTTTGGGGCGTATGATAGTCGCTGCATTGCGGGGCAATTCAGGCAACGCGCAAACCGGACCCTCGGCTCGCCCTCCCCAGACCCCCGAGCCGGGGGTTTGGCGTAATATGGGATCGCCGCCCGCAGCGGCCGATTTCCACCCTTTAATTGCGGTTCGTGAAGGGCCTGCCCGCCTAGGCCGGCTGCAGCGCGCCCCGGTAAACCTGGTCCTCCAGTGTCGTTCCGGCGCCGAGCGCAACGCATTGCAGCGGGTTGTCGGCGACGCGGACCGGAAGCCCGGTCTCGTCGGCCAGCACCGCGTCGATCTCGCGCAACAGCGAGCCGCCGCCGGTCATGGTGATCCCGGCGTCGATGATGTCGGCGGCGATCTCCGGCTCGGTGTGTTCCAGTGCCTCGCGCACCGAATGGGCGATCCGGGCGACCGGCTCGGCAAGCGCGCGGGCGATCTCGCCTTGGGTCAGCTCGATCTCGCGGGGAACGCCCTTCTCGACGTGAAGTCCCTTGACCCCGATCACTAGGCCGCGTCCGTCCAGCGGCACTCGGGCAATGCCGATTTCCTTCTTGATCCGCTCCGCCGTGGCCTCGCCGATCTGGAGATTATGGGTGCGGCGGACATAGGACATGATCGCATCGTCCATCTTGTCGCCGCCGACCCGGTCCGACCGGCTGTAGGCGAGCCCCTGGAGCGAGATCACGCCGACTTCGGTGGTGCCGCCGCCGATGTCGACGACCATCGATCCGATCGGGTCGGCAACCGGCATGCCGGCGCCGATCGCCGCGGCCATCGGCTCCTCGATCAGCCTCACCTCGCTCGCCCCGGCGTTGGAGGCCGCGTCGCGGATCGCGCGGCGCTCGACATTGGTCGATCCCGACGGCACGCACATCACGACCTGGAGCTTGCCGCCAAACCGGCCGCGTCCGCCGATCGCCTTGGTCATGAAATGCTTGATCATCTGCTCGGCGACCTCGAGGTCGGCAATCACCCCGTTGCGCAAGGGACGGACGGTGCGGAGGTTGGCCGGGGTCTTGCCCAGCATCAGCTTGGCATCGTCGCCGACCGCGCGGACCTTGGGTGGGCCGTTGCCATATTCCAGCGCCACCACCGACGGCTCCTGGATGACCACACCGCGCTCGCGCAGGTAAACGACCGTGTTGGCGGTGCCGAGATCGATCGCCAGGTCCTTCGGACCAAAATTGAAGATGTAGCCCATTGCCCCTCCCGCGGGAAAAATCCCGTCCCAACAAAAGGTTAACTTGAGCAGCCGAGTCCGTCGAGTTCGCCCTGCCGCAACGCGCGGGCGGCTGGGCGACAACGGCAAATGAAGGTTAATTTCGCGGTATCAGAAGTCGACCTTGTCGTAGTGCGCCGGGGGCACGATCACTTCCATCCGCTCGCCCAACAAAGGCCGGAAGGCCGGCCGCGACTTCATCACCGCGTACCAGTCCTTGGTCTGTTTGTGCCCGCGCCAGTCGAGCGCGCCGAGATAATCGATCACGCTCAAATGCGCCGCCGCGGTGAAGTCGGCGAGGCTGAGGCCCGGCCCGGCAATCCAGCGCCGGTGGTCGAGGAGGTAATCCATATAGTCGAGGTGGCCGTTGGCGATCCGCATCGCCTCGCGCAGCACCCGCGTGTCCGGGCTTTCGCGGCTGACCAGGCGCTTCCTCATCCGCTCATGCATCATCGGCTCGACCACTTCGCGGTAGAGCTTCTCGTCGAACCATTGCGCCAGCCGCCTGATCTCCGCCCGCGCCACCGCATTGCCGTGGATCATCGGCATCTTGTCGACCGTCTCTTCGAAATACTCGACGATCGGCTGGCTGCCGATCAGCACGATCCCGGCGGTCGAATCGACCAGCACCGGCGTCTCCCCGGCGGGATTGAGGTCGATGAACTCGTCGCGCCGCTCCCACGGATTCTCGCGCACCAGCTCATGCGCCACGCCCTTCTCGCCAAGGACGAGCCGGACTTTGCGGGAAAAAGGACAGAGCGGGAATTGGAACAGCTGCCACATGGAAGCGGCAGCTTTAGCGGGCTGGCCAATCCCGACAACCCGTCATTGCGAGGGAAGCGAAGCATTCCAGCCGATTGGTTGGATTGCCGCGCCGCCGCGCTGCCCGCAATGAAGGCTATCGCTTCGGATAAGTCGGGTCGGGAATATTCGCCGTGGCGCGCTCGAGCTGCTTCTCGACGCCATCGAACGCGGCCAGCAGGCCGGGCAGGGAAGCGACCAGCGCCTTCTGCATCGCCTGCATCTTGGGACCGGCCGCCGCGATGCCAGCCTCGATCTGGCGCTGTTCTTCCGGCCCGCCGATTTCGTCGCGGACCCGCTTGGCGCGGTCGGCCGCGGTTGGCTCGCGGCCCTGGGCGGCCGCCTCGATCTCGCCGACGGGCATGTCCATCAGGGCCCGGCTCAGCGGGACGAGCATCCTGGTCAGCTTGTCGGCCATTGCCGGATCGCTGAGTTCCGGCGGAATTTGGGACGCCTGCGGCGGCGCTGCAACCGCAGGCACCGGCGCCAGCATCAGGGGCAGGGCGATCCAAAAGCTACGCATCATCCGTCTCCTGCGAGTCGCTCTAGGATGGCGATTATCGCTTGCAGGTCAACGCTTTGCGCCGCTCAACGTGCCGCCAGCCATACCAGCGCCACCGCGCCGGCGACGATCCGGTACCAGGCGAAGGGCGCGAAGCCGTAGCGCTGGATGATCGACACGAACGCCTTCACCACCACCACCGCGACGACGAACGAGACGATCCCACCCAGCAGGATCCATCCGTCCATTCCCGGCTGCATCGCCGCGCCATGCTTGTAGAGCTGTAGCGCGGTCGCGCCGGTCAGGGTCGGCACCGCGAGGAAGAAGCTGAACTCGGCGGCGGTCTTGCGGTCGACGCCCATCGACATGGCGCCGAGGATGGTCGCGCCCGACCGGCTGACGCCCGGGATCATCGCCAGGCACTGGACCAGCCCGATTCCGATCGAATGCATCAAGGTAACGTTTTGGACGCCGCCCTTGTCGGTCGTTTTGGCCAGCCGCTCGATGATCAGGATGGCGACGCCGCCGATGATCAGCGCCCAGGCGACCACCACCGCATTGCCCAGCAGCAGCTCGATATCGTCGCCGAACGCCAGCCCCAGCACGACTGCCGGAATGAACGCCACCAGCAGGTTGCGGACGAAGGCGAAGGCGCTCGGCTCGCGCTGCCACAGGCCCTTCAGCACATCGATGAACGTCCGCCAGTAGAGCACGATGATCGCCAGGATCGCCCCGGGCTGGATGGCGACGTTGAACAGTGCCCACTGGTCGGCCTTGAAGCCCAATAGTTCGGTGGCGAGGATCAGGTGCCCGGTCGAGCTGACCGGCAGATATTCGGTGACGCCCTCGACGATGCCGAGGATGATGACGAGCAGGAGGACGGGCACGGCTTAGGCTGCCGCGCTCGGCGCGAAGCGGCCGCCCTTCTTGTAGCGGCTGAGCCATTCCGGTGCGACCGCGCCTAGCGGCGTCGGGGTGATGCCGAACTCCCTGAACCCCGGCAGCTTGCCCGACGGCACATTATCCTTCTGCAGCATCAGCCATTGGTCCCGGCTCAAGGGCGCTCCGGGCAGGAAGCCGAACATGGCGATGCCCACGGCGGCGAAATCCGGCACTTCGACCAGGTCGGGATGGCAGCCGGCAAGCCCGGCGACCTTGAGGTTGAGCTCCCGCATCGTCATCGCCTCGGGCCCGGCCAGCTCATAGGTCCTGCCGCCGTGCGTGCCTGGATCGAGCGCCGCAGCGGTGATCGCCCGCGCCAGGTCGCGGACATAGACGGGTTGGAAACGGGTTCTAGGCGCAATCACGGGCAGCAACCGATAGTCGGCCATGGCGGCGAAGCGGTTGGTGAAATCATCCTCCGGCCCGAACACGGTGCTCGGGCGGATGATGGTCGCCTTTGGATAAGCGGCGCGCACCGCCTGCTCGCCCCGTCCCTTGGTCTGGCCATATTCCGACGGGCTGTCGGGATCGGCGCCGATCGCGCTGACATGCACCAGCGCCTTGGCGCCGGCCTTCCTGGCGGCGGCGGCCAGTTTGGCGGGGCCCTGGACGTGGACCGCCTCGAGGTCGCCCTTGAACACCCCGACCAGGTTGATCACCACATCGGCTCCGTCGACCGCCCGCTCGACGCTGGCCGGCTTGGTGAGGTCGGCGGCGATCACCGACACCTGCCCGACCGAACCGAGCGGCTGCAGGAACCAGGCGCGGCGCGGGTCGCGCACTGCGACGCGCAGCCGGGCGCCGGTCTTTAGCAGTTCTTCGCAGACATAGCGGCCGATGAAGCCGCCGCCGCCGAACAGAGTGATCAGGGGCGGGGTGCCGGGTTGCCTCATCGATGGTCGGTCCTTGGCCGGATTAGCTGCTTGGAATCGCGGCAGTCCTTGGGCCAGCCGGCATTCTCGCGCAAGAGGCGAGCGCAGGCTGTTGACAGAATCACACCGCCACCTCTAAGCGCCGCCGCCTACCGGCAATCGGATGCCCCTGTGCCCAGGTGGCGGAATTGGTAGACGCACCGTCTTCAGGTGGCGGCGCTGGAAACGGCGTGGAGGTTCGAGTCCTCTCCTGGGCACCATCGCGACGCGCAGGACATCCAGGGGATGTCCGAGTATCGCGATCCCACACCCCCGGCCAAGATCTTCGCAGCGCCCTTGGCCTCATCACGCCCACGTCGGAAAATTCAGCCTGTTCAGCAACGCCGCAAAGCGCGGGTCGCGCAGGATCGGATCGAGGAACGGGTCGCTCTTCAGCGTCAGCAGGCCCGGGTCCCTGATGCGCGCCGCTTCGTCGAGCTCCGCGAAGGCGCTGGTTCCATCCCGCGCCTGGGCGTGGATCTGGGCATATTGATAGCTTGCCGCCCCGCCGAACAGGCCGCGCATCTGGGCGATGATCCGGCCGGCTCCTGCCAGGTCGCGGGATCGTGCGGCCAGGATCGCCTCGCCGGTCAGCCGGAAAGGATTGTCGGGCGGCACCTTGCGATATTCGGCGAGCGCTTCCGCCGGCCGGTTCATCAGCACCAGGCAGTCGGCAATCTCCCGTCGCGAGTTCAAGCCCTTCGGGGCGAGCTCCAGGGCCTTGCGGCTGGCGCCGATCGACTGTTCGAAGTCGCGCATCGCGAACAGCACCTCGGCCCGCCGGGCGTGGCTGGCCGCCCGCAACGGATCGAGCAGGATGGAGCGGTCGGCAAGCTCGAGCGCTTTCCGCGCATCGCCAAAATACTGCATGAAGATCGAAGCGGGGGAGACCACGCTCGGCTCTTCGGGCGACAGCGCGAGCGCTTGCCGCATGTTGCGCAGGGCGCTTGGAAAGTTGAATCGGTCGGCTTCGATCGACCCGAGCGCGGCAAAGGCCGGGCCAAGCTTAGGCGCCAGGGTAATCGCGCGCCTTGCCGCAGCCTCGGCCTGCGCCAGCTTGTCGGTCAAATCGGCCGGGTCACTGGCATAGCTCAGGCCCAGCTGCTCGAGCTGGATCGCCTTCAGCTGGTAGGCGTCGGCGAAATTCGCATCGCGCGCGATCGCCGCGTCGAGCAGCGCGATCGATTCATGCACGGCCTCTTCCCCGTCCGCGGCGACGAAAATCTCCCTCGCCCTGAGGTAAAGGTCGTAGGCCGCGCTGTCCGCCGTCCCGCCCAGCATGATCGCCGCGCGGCCTGCCTGCCCGAGCGCGATGCTGAGCGCCGCCGCGACGTTGGCCGCAATGTCGGTCTGGATCCTGATTTCGTCGCCCGGCGCCCGGTCATAGCTCTGCGCCCAGCGCTCGACCCCGTCCGAGCCGCTGACCAGCTGTGCGCTGATCCGGACCATCTTGGCCGACCGGCGGACGCTGCCGGTCAGGATATTGGCGACGCCGAGCTTCTTGGCGGCGGCCCGGGTGTCGAGGTCCTTCACCGCTTCCGACGAAGCGCGCCCGATCACCTGCAATCCGATCCGTGACAGCGCCGAGCGCAGCTCCTCGGCAATTCCCTCGGCAAAATAGGCCTGGTCCTGGGCGTTGGAGAGATTGGCGAAGGGCAGGACGGCAATCCGCTTGGCGTTCGCCGGTGCCGGCTTGAGGAGGAACCAGCCGCCCGCTGCCGCCACCGCCGCCACGCCGGCTCCCCCTGCGATCGCCGCGCGGCGCGAAATCCGCGTCGGGCGATGAAGCGCGGGCGTTGGCACGATCGCTTCCCCGGAAATGCGGCTCCGCACCGCATTGGCCACCGCGCGAAACCGCGGGTCGGACGGATCGCCTTTCCACCCCTTGAGCGACAGCGCCTGTATCTCGCCGAAGCCGAGCGGAGGCTCGACGTCGTCGAGGCATACCGGCACATAGGAGCCGCGCTTCTGGGCCCGCCTTGCTTCGTCCCGGACGAATTGGCCGGCGTGACTGACGGAGCGCCTGCTCCACGCCACCACCACGCATTTGGCGGCCTCGAGATGCTCCTCGATATCCTGGTGCCAGTTGGACCCGCCGCCGATGTGGACGTCCCACCACACAGTGAAGCCCTCGCCCTCCAGCGCCGCGACGAGCGGCACTAGCCGGGCACGATCTTCCGCCTTGTAAGAGACGAACACATCCGTGGCTGGACTTGGCATCGCCGCCCCAATGCAATGTGTCGACCAAAGGGCTTCTAGGCCAAGGTCAGTGATAAACAAGCGTTTCGGATCGGCGGGGCGGGATGCCTCTTGGGCCTGGCGAGGAGGTTATTCCTTCCACTCCCGCACCAGGCGGTTGCCGCTCCACAGCTCCGCCGCCCGATGCGAACGCATTTCGTCGGCGATTGCCAATGCCGCGCGATCGTCGCGCGCGTCGAACTCCTGGGCGGGCTCGAAGCGTCGCGTCAGCTCGCTGGCCAAATACATGCGGTAGCTTGTCATGAATGCCCCCCGGCGGAGCAATCAGGTTAGGCAAGAGCGCTTCGCTGCCCCATCGGGTCTATTACGGAGGCGGATTTACCAAATCCCGGCCCCTGAAATTCCGCTCAGCCGAAGCTTGACGGACTGGCTCGCCACTGCCCCTCGAATTCTTCGGCGAGGCGCGCGTAGCGCTCGGCCAGCTGGAAATGGATTTTGCGGATTTCGTCGGTGGGGGCTTGATGGGCCGACTTTCGCTCGACCTCTTCCCTGGAGCGATAATATGCGGCGTTGCTCACGATATCGTCGTCCATCTCGCAAGTCTCCTGTAGGCCTGTTCACTCCTCCTGCGGGCAGCCGCGATCCAGGTCGCACGCGCTGCCGCTTGGCGCCGACAAAAATACAAAAATCCTGTGAAAGTTCCCAGCCCCAAATGGGCAGGTCACGACGACGGTCGCGCCGGGCGATTGGCAGCCGTGCGGCGCCTAAACGCTGGGCCTGCTGCCCGCATCTTCGGCGAGCCTGTCGCATCGGGCGCAAAGGTAGATGGTCGAAGGCCGTTCTTTCCGGATTTCATAGGCGTTCCTGGGGAACGACCCGCATTCCGCTTGCCAATGCCACAAGTCGTTTGCCCGCTCTTTAGCGAGGCCTCGGCGATACTCAGCCATACTACACCTGTCCGAGAGCGCGCTACATTGCCGGAACGCGCTCACCCCATAACTAGCGGGAGCACGACGAATGTCTCTCAGTCGCCGGAATGCTAAAGGCGGGGTCCGGCGATATCGGTGATTTAGGCCCTTTCGGGAGCGATGGATAGCCTGTGGGCCAATTCGGCTCTTGGCTCGCCGCTGTCCACGCCAGCGGCATTCAGCCGGCCAATATCGTCGCCGCGGTTTCTTCGATCGAGCCGGCGACCAGGATCGGGGCTCCCCCGATGACCCCCACCTGGGTCTGGCCATTTTCATGCGCGCGCAGCCAGGCGACGTTTTCGGCAACGACCAGATAGTCGCCGCCGCGCGACTTCAACGAGATGAACTTCATGATTTTTGTCTCCTGACCGAGCCCGTCTAGGCGGGAGAACTCTGTGTCAGGTTAACGCCGCCAGGATCAGCGATCCCAATATTCGAGGGCGTCGCCAAGTGCATCCTTGAGCGGGCCGAGCCACGGCTCATAGGGGCGCCAGCTATCGACTCCTTCGCGGTTGATCGGCCGCCGCACCTGCTCGGAGCTCGGGGTCTGCACGGCGCGCTTGTTGCGATGGAAATCCATGCAGGCCGGATCGAAAGGCACGCCGGCGAAGTCGAGGAGGCGGCGGATCTCGCGTTCCGGGTCCTCGATCAACCGCTCGTTGATGATCCGGTGCATCGTGCAGGGCTGAACCTCATCGAAATGGGCCATCTGCCGGACGTAGTCGGCGTAGAACCGGCCGATCGAATCCAGCCCGTACGCATATGATACGCCAGTGGCGTAATGCTGCTTGAAGTTCGAAAAGCCGCACGCGATCGGATGACGCCTGGCATCGATGATCCTGGCGTTGGGCAGGATCAGGCGGATGAAGCCGGCATACATCCAGTTGGCGGGGAGCTTGTCGACGAACATTGGCCGATCGGTGACTCGATGCGCCCGGGTCCGGCGGAGATATTCCGCGCCCAATTCCTTGAGACCGGCATCATCGAGCCTGGCCAGTGCGGCGAAGCTGTCCCCGTTGGACCCGTCCCGCTGGCCAAGCCTCTCCCACATCTGGGGAATAGCAACCAGTTCGGCAGTTCCCTCGATTAGCGGATGGCTGGCAAGGATCTGCTCGACCAGCGTCGACCCAGATCGTTGCAGCCCGACGACGAAGATCGGATCGCGGGCCGGGTCGCCGGCGTCACAAAACCGGTCGAACAGCGCCTTGTCGAAGGTTGCGATCGTCGCGTCGACATGGGCGGTTGCGCTGACCTGCGCCGGGGTGAGCCGCGCCCGGCGGATCTGGTTGCCGGCGGCATAATGGCGGAACGAATTCTCGGCATCGCCGCGATCTTCAAGCGCCTTGCCAAGCGCGAAATGGAAATGAAGCGCGTCGCTCTCGCTCAATTGCCCGGCTAGCGCCTTTCGCATCGCAACCAGGTCGCGGGCCTCAAATTTGAAGGTCTTGAGGTTGGCGAAGCTCCAATAGGCCTCGCCGAAACTGGGCCGGGCCCGGGCCGCCCGGCGGAACGCCTTGATCGCCTCGTCGGTCCGCCCGACCGTCTTAAGCGCGTTGCCACGGCTCATCCACAGCGTTTCGTCGCTGGGATGGTCGCGCACCAGCCTTGCATAAATCGCGAGCTGCTCCTCGTGCCGCCCCAGTTCGCCCAGAATGGCAGCCTCGATCGCAAGGGCCTCAAGGCCCGACCTTACCGGTTCGCCGATCGCACTTAGCTCATCGAGCGCATGGTCGAGGTCCCGTTCGCCGTGCAGCAGCCTGACAAGATGGAGGCGAAGGCCATGCACGGCGGGGGCCGCCACCATCGCACGCTTCAGGCAATGGATCGCTTCCGGCCGCCGATCTTGTCCCACTAGCAGGTCGGCCAGCTTCACCAGGGCGTCAAAATCGCCCGGCGCGGTAAGGAGTCGCCGGCGAAGCAGCTGTTCGGCGTCGGCCAGGTTTCCCGAACGCAGCGAGGCCTCCACCTGGTCCATGACGAGCAGGGAGCTTGGCAGGGGCGGCCGGGCATCGGCCAACGGACGGACGATCAAAATTCTTTCCTTAAATCAAAGTGATAGAGCATCCACCTAGAGCAATTTGCAATAGGTGGGGATCACAATGCACCTGCAATGGAATAAATGACTGCTATTCAAATAAATCTGGCGACATTTGAATAGCTTCGTAGCAGTCCCTTAAATAAAAATGCGGCAGGAGCCAATGTCGACTTCCCGACACAAGCAGATTTATCATTTAGGAACACGGAGTTAATCGGAAACTTTAGGCAAGGCGACACTTTTTTGTGTCTCTGAATAACAACAGCGTTGTTGAATTAGCACGGGCGCGCATGAATGACTGGAGCAAATCTGCCGGTTACGCGCTAGCCGCCCCTACAGCCGCCAATGTCCCGGCGGCCTGTATTAGGGAAGTAAAATACATGACACGAACGAAAGCACTTTTCGCCGCCTCGGCGCTCGCCTTGGGCACCGCGATGATCGCAACTCCGGCCGCCGCGCAGCAAGTCTGCGATGTCGCCGGCGTCCCCTCGGGAACCGCAACCGGTACGCCGTCACTCGCTTGTGGCAATGGCGCCACCGCCAGCGGCACCTTCTCGACCGCGGTCGGCGTAAACTCGGTTGCCTCCGGCCTCTATTCGACGGCCTATGGCGACTATGCCCGCGCCACCGGCACTGATGCTACCGCGGTCGGCGTCAACAGCCTGGCGACCGAATTCGGTACTGCCATCGGCTTCAGCGCGCGGTCGACCGGTCTTGGCTCGACGGCCGTAGGCATCGCTTCGTCGGCCACGGGCGATCGCTCGACGGCCGTCGGCTATTACGCCACCGCAACCGGCGCCAATTCGACGGCAATCGGCGAATATGCAGTCGCAACCGGCGCCAATTCGACCGCGCTTGGCTATCACGCCAACACCGGAACCTTCACCAACTCGGTGGCGGTCGGCGCCAACAGCACGGCAACGGCCAACAACCAGGTCGCGGTCGGCGGCCGCACCATCTCCGGCGTGAATGCCGGCGCCGTCAGCGCAACCTCGACCGAGGCCGTCAACGGCGCGCAGCTGTTCGCCACCAACCAGGCGATCGCAGCGCTGTCGGGTATGGCCACCGACTTCCAGGGCCAGCTCGATATCATCGACCATCGTGTCGATAGCGTCGACCGTCACGCGTCGGCCGGAACCGCGGTCGCCATCGCCATGGGCGGGACCAGCTTCCTTCCGGGCAAGGCGTTCAACCTGTCCGGCAATGTCGGCTCCTATCGCGGAGCCTATGCCGGCGCACTCAACTTCGGCGCGCTGGTCAATGAATCCGTTGCCCTCAACGCTGGCGTTGCCAAGGGCTTCAACAAGGGTGGCAAGGTCGGCGCGCGCGTCGGCTTCACCTTTGGCTGGTAGTAACCAGGCCTGAAAGAAGGGCGGTTCGCGGCGACGCGAGCCGCCCTTTTTCATTCCCGAAACGGACGATGGCTGGCAGGAGGCAGCGGCCGCCTGTCCATCCGCTACGTCCGTGAAGGAAGCGCAGCCCTACGCGTCGGCTTTTTCGGGCGCTTCGCGGCCGACCATGGCCATTTGCGCGGGGGCGTAGCGGTCACCTTCTGGCTGGATGTGCGCCGCACCCTCGTCGATCTCGCGCAAGTCCGCCTGCGTGAGGCTCACCTTCGCTGCGCCGATGTTTTCGTCCAACCGGTGCAACTTGGTCGTGCCGGGAATGGGCACAATGTACGGACGTTGAGCGAGCAGCCAGGCCAGTGCGATCTGCGCGGGCGTCGCATTCTTCTCCGCGGCTACCCGCTTGAGAAGGTCGACGAAGGCCAGGTTCTTCGCGATCGCATCCGAAGAGAAGCGAGGCGTGGTTTTCCGGAAATCCCCTTCCGGCAGGTCTGCTGCCGTGCTGATCGCTCCCGTCAGGAAGCCCTTCCCCAGGGGACTGTAGGGAACGAAGCCGATCCCGAGCTCGTCGCAGGCCTCCAGCACGCCGTTTGTTTCCGGCGCACGCCACCAAAGCGAATATTCGTTCTGGATGGCCGCGACCGGGTGGACCGCGTGAGCCCGCCGCAGCGTCTGCAGCCCGGGCTCGGACAGCCCGAAGTGCCTGACCTTGCCCTCGTTGATGAGGTCGCGAACCGTCCCGGCGACATCTTCAATAGGCACATTGGGGTCGACCCGGTGCTGGTAGAGAAGGTCGATCGTCTCGACGCCCAATCGCTGGAGCGATCCTTCTGCTGCTTGCCGAATTCGTTCCGGACGGCTCGTGACACCCCGGTTCTCGCGGGTGTCGCGGTCGATGTCGAAACCGAACTTCGTCGCGATGACAACCTGGTCGCGAATTGGCCTGAGCGCTTCGCCGACCACCTCTTCGTTGCTGAAGGGGCCATATACCTCGGCGGTGTCGAAGAATGTGACTCCGCGCTCCGCCGCACCGCGAATAACCGCGATGCCTTCATCCTTGGACAGCTGGTTGGCGTAGCCGAAACTGATGCCCATGCATCCCAAGCCCAGGGCCGAAACCTTGAGGCCACTGCGTCCGAGCTCACGAGTCTGCATTGAAGCTTCCTTTCGGCCGATTTCGCCTGACCAATTGGACCGGTATCGCCAACGGGCCGTAGCAGGAGAACGCGGCAAGCGTCGGCCTGTGCCCACTTTCCGCGCATTGCGGTCACCGGCCGCCGATCCGATCCAGCTCCACTTGCTGGCCGGCGCTGCGCCAACTAGCTTCCGGCAAGCTCCGTCGATGCGGGGGTTTGCGATGAGAATCTTCAAGAGCATGCTGGTCGCGCTGATCGGGCTGACGGCCCTCATGTATGCGCTGACCAACCTGGCCAATATCGGCCTGCTGGGTCAGCAGCTGGGCGCAGCGCCGGCGGCAAACCCGGGCACCGATCCGCGCACCTTGTTCAGTCCTACGTCCGACGCAAGCTGGACCGGCTTCGCGCTGATGACCCTGTGCCAGTTGGCGATCGCTGCAGTCGCCTTGAAAGGCGCATGGCAACTATATGCCGCGCGCAACGGCACGGCGGAGGAGTTCAAGGACGCGAAAACGACCGCGGTGTGGGCCGGTGGCCTGTCGCTGCTGTCCTGGTTTGCGCTTTCGCTGCTGGTCGGCGGCGGGCTGTTCCACTGGGGAACCGACAGCGGCGCCGTTGCACTGACCAGGTCGTTCCAGCTCAGCAGCACATCGGCCCTCACCATTCTCTTCGTCTGGGGCACGACGGACTAGGCGAGCCAGCTGGAGGCAGTTTTCGGCAGCCGGCGACCTTTGGAAGCGCGCGCAATCAGTCGTTACTGCCTGAAACTTCTTCCGCTTGGCTCGATGACGGCTGGGCGGTCGCTGGGGCGGTTGCGGCGGTTGCCATCGCGCGCGCTCGCGCCGCGTCGGCCTTGCTCAGCCGCTCCCAACCCGTGACGTCGTAGCCCCGCTCCTTGAGGCACCCGGCAAGGGCGATCTTGATCGCCTTTTCCTTCTTGGCCCGCTTCACCTTGGCCATTCCGACCGCACCTCCAACGACCGCGAATGGAAGCAGCACGATCGTCGCCGCGGCGACCGCGAGCCCGCCATATCCCGCAACCGCAGCCGCTGTCGCTCCACCCACTGCAGCCGCAGTAGCACCCGCGCCTGCGGCCCCGCCGGCCGAGGCAAGCCGGCCGTTCTGGTCGAGCTTCCCTGCAACGTACAAAGCGCTGCAATCCGCCGTCGCCTGGTCGAGCGCGCGCTGGTCGGGGGGAGGAACGGTCAATGTCGGCGCGAACGCTCGCGGCGTCGACGAGCAGCCCGAAACGACGAGCGCGCCCGAAAGTGCGGCGAACAAGATTTTGGAATTCACTGGCTTTCCCCCCGGATTACGCGCCGCGCTGGCGTCTGTCAGCGCGGCGAGCTTGTCAAGCGAATGGGGCATTCCCAAAGCATGAACGTCCGTTTTCCACCCAGTGGGGTCATTGGGACGGCAACTAAATCAATTGTGGGAGCCAAATGTCCGGCGCGACATGGTGATCAGGGCCTCCAGCTAATTGGAGGCCTGCAGACTCGGCGAAGGCGGCCGAAGCCGAAAAGCTGAAATCGGCTGCGGACAGCGAGCTTGCCCTGACCCCGTCCAGAGTGACGGTGTCGCCAGTTCCCCAGCTGATCACCGCATTCCCGCCGATATTGACGATGGTCAGGTCGGAAAAACTATCAACCCCGGCAGCACCGTTGATGGCGATCACTTCTTTCCTGGTGAAGTCCGTTATGTGGTCCTGGCCCGATCCAACGCCAAAGATAAATGTATCGGTCCCGGCGCCGCCAGTCAGGCGGTCGTTGCCGGAGCCGCCGATCAGACGGTCTGCGCCGGCCCCTCCTTGAAGGACATCGGCACCTTCTTTTCCATCCAGGACATTCGCTCCGGAGTTTCCGACGATGGTTTGGCTGAACTCGTTTCCGGTCAGGTTGATGTTGGCCTTGCCTTGATCGTTGGTGGTTCGAAGGACCTCTATCTCGCTGCCTGCACTGAGGGTGAAACCGACGCTCGCCTTGACGACGTCCTGTCCGGCGCCACCCGCGCCTTCCAGCACAATGACCGATGCATCGTTGACGACATAGGTGTTGCCGAACTGCATGGCAGCTCCGCCCACCACCGCGCATTGAAAGGCGTAGGTTCCGGTCAGGCTGCCGATTGCGAAGAGCTGGACCGTGCAATTGCCGGTGGTCGTTGCGGTGAAGGTCAGCGTCGCATCGAAGCCGGCGCCGCTGTCGTCGTCGGAACCGATCACGTTCCCGCCCGGCCCAAGCAGGCGCATCATGGGGTCGCCGAGGCTGCCGACGGTGCCGAGAGAACTCGTGCCGAGCAGCTCGAAGGTATAGGTCGTGCCGGCAACCAGCGAGACAATGCAGGAATCGGTTTCGCCAACCGCCGAGATCGCCCCGGTTGCCCGATAATCGATGTTCGCGCCCATCAACGGCAGGGTTTCGATCCACGGCGTGCCGGCAATCATCGACTGCATGTAAGCGCCGAGGAGGGCGTGGGCCTGCGCGTTGGGGTGGACGTGATCGAAGAACACCAGGTCCTTGTACTGGAGGAGGTTGTTGGACAGCTCCGCGGTAGTCAGCCCGTGCAGATAGGCGATGGTGGGCAAGTTTGCGCTGAGCGCACCGGCCACGACATTGCCGTTGGCATCGACGTAATCCATCAGCGGAACGTAGGTGACGTTCGCGCCCATCGCCCGAAGCGCCGGCACCACCTGGGTCCGGATCAGCGTGTCGAGATAAATGGAATATTGCGTGGCGGCGTCGCTGCGCAGCTGTTCGGTCTCATTGAGAACACCGTCGCCGTCGCGGTCATAATGGGGGATCAGCCCGACATCGGCGATCCCCGTGATGACCAGATTGTGAGCACCGTCGTCAACGATCTGCCCAAGCTCGTGCAGGAGTTGCTGGGCGCATTGCTGCAGCTCGGCGAACGCTTCCGCCTGCGACACAGGATCGCTTCCCGTCGGGGCGAGGTCGCGGACATCGTTGCCCCCGGTCGTGACGACATACAGCGCCCCTGCCGGCGCGTGCCCGTCCACGGCATCGCGGAAGGCGTCGGTCTGCTCATCCAGGTCGGGAACGACTTCATCACCCTGGCGAATGTGCGCCCCGCCATAGGCGAAGTTCAGGCTTCTGCCGGTTGGGTCCGACGCGAACGGCGCGATCGGCAGGCCCAGCCAGGGATCCTCAAAATGGTAGGGGAAGACTGGCGTGGTGACCAATCCAACGGCCTTGTTCGCCACGAGGTCTGCGAAGGTGTAGCCGTTGGAGAAGCGCCCTTTGAAATATCCATCCTCTTGCGTCGGCGCGCCGTCCGGCATGTCGGTAAGAGGTAGTCCGTCGTACCATTCCGCCAGTTTCAGAGCGTTGCCGGAATCGACCAGGCTATCGCCGAATACATAAACCGCCGTGTACGCCATGACGCCCTCCTACCCGGAGGCATGATCCATCGAACCCGTCCAGAACTGACCGCGCCGATCCGGGCATTTGGCCCAGCCGGCGGGCTAGCGGGCTGGTCGACTCGCCAAGGCCCCCATTCGTAAACCAAGCCTCCATTAAAACTGATGCAATAACAATGGCATAAATGGTTAACGATCCGGCCTCGCCGCCTCGATGACTGATCAGTGGGTTCGGGTTGCAACCGCGTCGGCAAAGCAGGCTTCGGCTCAACCGGCATGGACAGAGCCGAATGCCCCATGTCCGCATTCGACCCATTGCGGTCATTAGCGCCGAACTGCATTACGACAGCATGAAAGGTAAGTTGTCGTTCGCGGAAAGGGTCGGTCGCTCCTACCGTCGTGACCCGTTCTTTTCGATGTGGGGAAGAGGCGCACTAGCGCTTCTTATGGCGCTCTGCGTGCTTCTCGTTAACGTAGTGAGTGCGAGCGTCGGATTATGGTCAAGCCTAATCCTAACGGCTGCATTTCTCGTTTGGTTGTTGCTCGTCTTCAGATGGAGCCGCTTGAGTTTCCTACGACGCGCTGGACAACGACGCCGAAGGGCTAACGCGAAGGCTTCTGATACCTTCGAGTAATGTCCGCTTTCCACCCAAACCAGACATCAGAACCTGCCGCCATCAGCGTGAATTATGGACGGCCCGTTCCCGAGCCGTCCATAATCTGCATCACCGCGTCGCGGTGTAAGTGACCTTCGAACCGTCTTCCTTGTTTTCGTAGACCCCGTGTCCGACCCCGTTTGCATCGACGGAGAAGTTGAAGACACCCACGACTTTGCCGTCACGCTTGTCGGTCTCAACGAAACTATTGTCGCCGGTTTTCTTGACCGAAGCGGTGGTGCCGGCGTTGTCGCCATTGATCGGGACGTCCGGCCCGCCGAACTTGGCGTCGAAGCTCTGGCCCGTCCCACTGCTCGAGTGGAGCGTGTCTCCCTCCACCTTGTAAGTGAAGGTGAGGGCCGCCGTGTTAAAATCCTGCAGCTTCGACGGCTTCCATTGTCCGGAGATTGCATGAGCACCGGCCGGCGCGGGGCCGACCCTCGTCTCGACAAACGTGCCGGTGGCAGTCGTCGGACCAGAGGTGTCGGTGAACGAACCGGTCAACGTGTTACCGTCCGGGGAGACCGACACTTTCGTCTGTCCCATCTGCTTGCCGCCCTTCTGGGACGTGCGCACGATGTTGTGATCGTCGACAACTTTCACGGACAGGCTGTCTGCGTAAGGCGTGCTGATCGGGTGGAATTCGCCATCGGCGGCCACGGTCACGGGCGGAACGCAAGACTTGCACGAATATTGGCCAGCCTGGAGCAACATTTCATCCGGCTTCTGATCAAACTGCACGCTGTTTACGTCGGCTTTCCATGTGCCGTCGATCCCGGCCTCCGCCAGGGCAGCATTGCCAGTCTCGTTCCCGTAAGTCGCCGTTTGCTTGCAGGCAGCAAGCGCCAGCAGTGATGCGGCGGCCAATGCCACTGTGATCGTCTTGTGCATGAAGCTCTCCCGTTGTGCTTCACAACCCGTCGGGATTGGCGGGATCGTGGACCTCCGGCGTTGTCACGCGCAGCCACAGGGTGGCGGTGTCGCCAGTACGACAAAGCTAACCACTGCAAGAACCAGTTAGCAAGCCGATTGAGCGGAAAGTTAACAACGACGCACAGCGGTGGGAACTCCGAAAGAGAGTCCGGCTCGGCACCGTTAAAAGGCAACTATCCTGCGGTGAGCGGAGGCACCGTCGCATCTGCGGTTAGTTTGGGAGGGCATGGAATTGACGGGTTCCTCGGTGGATGACCACCAGGTCGAACGGCTGGATGAGACAAACCAGCGGCTACGGGAGAGCCTGAAGGCCTGCCGTGAGTTAGTGGCAGAATATCGCTCCAAGCTTGCGGCCAATGGCAATGATCCGCAGCTGCCCAACGAAACCATGCAGGATAGCTACGAAGTTCGTTCCTAGTCCTTCCCAGAGATCCCTGAATGACAAAACCGGTTCTCCCGCCGTGCTCGGTGCGGGACTGTAAGCGTGTTGCCGTGGCGGTCGTAAAATGCACCTTGCTTTGCGGCGAGCATGGGGTCGCCGAAATCGAAAAGCTGAAGCTCGCCAGGGCCAACAAAAGGCCAGCATGAAGGACCGGTCACTCCGCAGCCCTGCGCGGGAAAGCTGACGATGAGGAACGAGGACTAGCTATAGTCCGTCGGTCAAAGGCTCATCCGTTACCTCAACAAGTTCGCACTCGGCCTCGGGGCCTTTGTTGAGTTCGGCGAAAGCCGCCCTGCTCTCAACCCAGTGCCTGAGTTGGGCTTTCGTGAGCCGCAGTTCAAAGACGACGCCGGCATGGTAGGCGTCCGTCCAACTAAGCCGGCATCTGAGGGGCGGGAGGTCGGGCAATCGCAGCACGACTTTCCCGATCCTGCGGATGGAGCTCACGGTCCTGAGCTTCGCGCCGCCTTCCGAGATATTGTGGATGTAGCCCGCGTATTGCCTTTTTCCGATTAGGATCCGAGCGCGACACTGCACCGCAAAACGCGGAAAGCGACGGCGTTGCCGAACCGGCTGCATCCCTTGGAAATCGTGAGACACGAACATCCGCCGTTGCTCCAAAGCCTAAAGCGGCTCCGAGATTAACCCGACATCACCAAGTTACCGTTAATGACAAAGCCGTCGCGGATTGCGGATACGGCGCGGCAACACCTGGCACGCTGTGATCGGCTATGGGCCGCTTTCGACCCATTGCGGCCATTAGCCAATTATCCGCAATCCACCCATTGGGACTCTACGTCCGCCATTTACACGCCACCAATCGACCCGATAGCCTTGGCCAATGAGGCCAAAGCTACTCACGACCATTCAGGATTATTCCTCGAAGCTGTTCGTTGCCGACGCGCTGGCCGGGATCACGGTCGCGATGGTCGCGCTCCCCTTGAGCATCGCCATTGCTATTGCCTCGGGGGCCGAACCGGCTGCGGGACTAGTTACGGCGATCGTCGGTGGGTTGCTGATTTCGGCACTGGGCGGAAGCCGGGTCCAGATCGGCGGCCCGACCGGCGCTTTCATTGTGATTGTCTATGGCGTGATCGAGCAATTCGGCTTCGACGGCTTGCTGCTCGCTACTCTGATGGCCGGGTTGATATTGATAGTTGCCGCCCTGGCCCGGGCCGGAAAGCTGATCGCGCTCATACCCGAAGCTGTGATCGAAGGCTTCACGATCGGAATTGCGCTGATAATTGCTATCAGCCAGCTCAAGGATTTGTTCGGCTTATCCGTCGCGAAACTGCCTGCCGATTTCGTAGAGACTTTGCCCGCCTTGTGGAACGCACGGCATTCGGCAAATGTTTTGGCCGCCGCAATCGGCCTCGCCTCAATTGTCGGGATCGCCCTGTTGCGCCGCCGGGCGGGTTCGATCGTGGTCATTGCACTGGCGTCGGCCTCGGTCGCACTATTCGCGTTACCGGTCGAGACGATCCATTCTCGATTTGGCGACCTTCCAAACGGGCTTCCCTATCCGTCACTGCCGCCGATAAGTGTTGCGCGGATTAGCGAACTACTGCCTTCAGCCTTGGTGATTGCCTTTCTGGCGGGAGTGGAATCCCTGCTCTCTGCGATCGTTGCGGACCGTATGGTCGGTGGAGCGCATCGATCCAGCGCCGAATTGCTTGCCCAGGGCGCCGCCAACATCGCCTCGCCCCTGTTTGGCGGGCTTCCTGCAACCGGCGCGATCGCTCGCACCGCGGCCAATGTGCGGGCCGGCGGGCGCACTCCTGTTGCGGGCATGGTCCATGCGATTGCGATCCTGATTTTCGTTGTCGCGGCTGCTCCGCTGGCGGGATATCTCGCGATGCCGGCGCTCGCTGCGCTATTAGTCGTAACTGCATGGTCAATGAGTGAGCCGCACCGCTGGCGCCAGCATCTCCGTGCGCGTCCCGCAGACCGGTTCCTGCTGCTCCTCACCATGACGCTGACCGTTGTCAGCGACCTCACGGTGGCAATCGCGGTCGGGACGGCGGTGGGCCTGGCTCAACGCCTCATCCGACGGGATGTTGAGCCCGCTGAGTGGACACCACCCGATCGATAGACCGGCACACCTGCGTTCGGTTTTGACCGCGAAGATAATGTCCGCTTTCCACCCATTCCGGCCATAAGCGGCTAATGACCGCGTTCGACCCATTGCGGTCATTAGCCTGCTGCCGAAACTGATCCGATGCAGATTGAAGCGAACGACGAGTTTGGGTGGTTTTTTCGTGCGCTGCCCGTGGTGGTGGCCATAGGCGCGGTTGCGTATTTCATGATGCAGCCAGCCCCGCGCCCAGCACCATCGAACGCCACCGTATTCGGATGCTATGCCGCCTCTGGCAGCCCTCCCATTCTACTTGACGCGGCTGGTATGCATGTCCGCCAAGCGGGTTACCCGGTCATTCCATTCCACCTTGAACGGTCAAAGACCGGGATTGCTCTAACCGCTGATGCACCCATCCGTGCCGACAAGACCGCCGAAAGCTACCGGTTCGGAATGAATAAGCGCGGGATTGGCTGGTTTATGCACTTCTATCGCGTCGAGAATGGACAGACCTACGGTGTGTTTGACGACAACTTATTGGAAGGATTCCAGATGCTCGCATC
>DATJHF010000038.1:0-20453 GCA_035494075.1 Sphingomicrobium sp.
GCACCTGCCGTCGCTGAAGGCGATCCACGACAATGTCGCGGAATTCATTGGCAGGACGGCGGGGCGGTAGGACCTGCTAATGACCGGTTTCGACCCATTGCGGTCATTAGCGTCGTCCGCCAATCTTATCCGATGAGGTCACTGGCACTTGGTCTGTTCGTCATGCTCAGCGGCTGTGCTGCGCCGTCCGGGCCACCCGAACAAATGCCCGAACACCATACCTTGATGATTGTGGCTGGCACTCAAGCAAGCCTCTCAGCCTTCGAGCGCGCCGCCCGCCACTGTGGCGTACATGGCATCTCGCGTGTTGCTGACGGCCATGGCGGGACTTGGGTTCGAATCCGTGGCCCCATTTCAACCAATGAAGTGCTTGCAACGTATCGTTGCGCAGAAAACTGGGTGACAGCACATTCTGCTGACTTGAGGTTGCTTGGAGTGGACGAGGCGGAGCAGCTCTTCGATTAGCGCAGCGTCCGCTTTCCACCCATTGCGGTCACTAGGCATGTCGGCCAAGTTCGTCGCGTGAATAGGATACTAGCAGTGGCAGGCGTGACCGCAGTCATGTTCATGACCGCCATCATGCTCTTCACGGCAGATGTTTATCTTTGGGAGTATCCCGCCTGGGCTTGGGGCTTGATATTGGCGGCCGCTCTTGCGCTGTGCGCGAACGCACTGGTTCGGCCTAAAGACGCGCTTTCACCGCTTGCGATTGTTGCCTCAATCCTAGTCGGTCTTGCACTTGCTTGGCCTGTCACTGTCGGAGGCAATGGATGGCGGCCAGTGTGGCTGGCGTTGGGCATCGCAATGCCCTTGCTCGGGTGTTGGCTCTTAAAGTCGTTCAGCCTCGCATTTCGCAAAGCCTAGCTAACGACCGCTTTCCACCCATTCCGGTCATTAGACGAAGCGACTTTCGAGCATATTCACGCTCCAAACGTCGTCAGCGGACGCTAGCCTTCGGCTAGCGGCGCCCTTGTTAGAAACCGCCTGCATTCAAAACGCTGTCCTACAACACACCAAATAGGTTAGTCATTTTTGCTCCACTCGCAAAGGAGCACCCATGGACGTTTCTGAATCCCCCTCCGAACCCCTCGAATTCGCCCCCGTCCCATTGAAACCACGCCGCGACGGCTGGACTGCGGAACGGCAGCGCGCATTTATCGCCGCGCTGGCCGAAACCGGTTGCGTCAGCGAAGCGTGCGCCGAAGTCGGCGTCACGCCGCGCAGCGCCTATCGCCTGCGCGAACGGCCGGAGGCCAAGGCCTTCCGGCTCGCCTGGCTTCATGCCCAGACCCAGGCGGTGACACGGCTCACGGCGATCGCATTCGAGCGTGCGATCCACGGATCGGCCGAGCAATTCTATCGTAACGGCGATTTGGTCGCGGAACGGCGCAAGCCGAATGACCAGCTGCTAATGTTCTTGCTCCGGCACTTGGACCCGGCCGAATTCGGCTGGATGCAGGGAAAGCCGGTACCGCATGAGGTTACCAACCCGCGCTTCGACGCGATCCAGGAATTGCCCAAGTGCGTTGGGAAGTTGAAGGATGTCGATCCGGAGCTCTGCCGGGCCGATCATCTCCGACAAAACGATCTGATGGACGGGCCGGATCTGGGGGCGTGACTCGCGCGTACGCGTACGCGCGCGTCCGTAGGGGTGCGACTTTTAGTGACTTTTGGGCTTTTCCGGCCCCGCGCCGGACACAAAAGAAAAGCGGCGGCGCCTTTCGACGCCGCCGCCTGTCTTTTGAACTAATCGTTAGTCGATTAGCTGGTCGCGAGCTCAGACGACACGTTGTTGAACGTGCTGCCCAGCTGGTTACCGATGTTGCCCATAGCGGCAATAGCGGCAACGGCGATGAGAGCGGCAATCAGACCGTACTCGATCGCGGTCGCACCCTTTTTCGACTTAATCAGCTTCAGAAACTTGGCCATCTCTGGTCTCCTTCAGGCTCCACACGGGAATCCACATTTTCCCCACCTCCGCGAACGAAAGCGCGTCGGTTGCATGGAGAATTACGACTGGAAGGGTTGAGAAAGCTTTAAAGGCGCCGGTTTCGAAACGTTAACCGTGATTTTTTTTAACAAGGGTCAATTCTTGTCGATCAACCGCCCGACTGCCTCGATGATCTTGCGAAATGCCTCGCCGCTGTCGCTCCACTCGTCGGGCAGCGGGCTCTTCTTCTCCGGCGAAGGCTGGCGCCGCTCCGGCACTCGGAAGCCCGCTGGCAGCGGCGGGCCGCGGCGGCCATCGATCGCGATCGCCGGCGCCATGAAGCGCCGCCAGATCTCGGCCGGCGCGGTGCCGCCGGTGATCCTGCCCAGCGTGCGGTCGTCGTCATGACCGACCCACACCCCGACGACCAGATTGCCGGCAAAACCGATGAACAGCGCGTCGCGGTTGTTCTGGGTCGTGCCGGTCTTGCCGAAGGTAGGCGTCGACAGCGCCGCCCGCCGGCCGGTCCCTTGGTTGGCCGCGGCCCACAGCAGGTCCAGCATCGGCGCCCGGTCCCGCCGGTCGTCCAGCCTGCCGCCGCGGGCGAAGAAGGACGACAGCCCGTCGTCTTCGTCGCCGGGCGGGAGGCCGTGCGGCTCGACCGGATAGCGGCCGCCGGCAATCGCGGCATAGGCCGAGGTAAGCTCGAGCAGGCTGACTCCGGACGTGCCGAGCGACAGGCTCGGCCGGTCGATCAGCGGCGAGTCGATGCCGAGGTCGCGGGCGGCGCGGATCACATTCTGCCGCCCGACCTGTTCGGCCAGCCGCACGGTCGCGGCATTGCTCGACCGGGCAAAGGCTTCGCGCAGGCTGATCTGGCCGCGATAGATGCCGTCGTTGTTGCCGGGCGACCAGCCGTCGACGGTGATCGGCCGATCGTCGATCAGGCTGTCCGGCGTATATCCGGCCCGCATCGCGGCAAAATAGACGAACAGCTTGAAGGCGCTGCCCGGCTGGCGGCGCGACTGGGTGGCGCGATTGAACGGGCTCTTCCCATAGTCGCGGCCGCCGACCATCGCCACCACCCGGCCGTCGGGCCGCATCGCCACCAGCGCCGCCTGGGCATCGCCGATCGAGCCGACGGCAATCGCCCGCGTTGCCAGCCGCTGGAGGTCGGCGTCGAGCGTGGTCGGCACCCTGACTTCGCCATAGTCGGCGTCGAACGCCCGGGCGGCCTGCGGCGCCACCCAGTCCGCGAAATAGGTTCCGGTCGGGACCGTGCTGTTATCGCCGACCGGCCTCGCCGACCTGGTCGCCTCGGCCCGCGCCTGGCTGATGTAGCCGTTGTCGGCCATCTCCTGCAGCACCAGCCGGCTGCGCTTCTGCGCGAGCGCGAGATTATGGGTCGGCGCGAGCCGCGACGGCGCCTGCACCATTCCCGCCAGCATTGCAGACTGGGCCAGGGACAGCCGCTCGGGCTCGCGGCCGAAATAATGGCGCGACGCGGCCCTCAGGCCATAGACCCCGTCCCCGAAATAGACGCTCGACAGGTAGCGCGACAGTATCTCGTCCTTGGTCAGCCAGGCTTCCAGCCAGAAGGCGATGATCACCTCCTGCGCCTTGCGCTTCAGCGAGCGGTCGGACGACAGGAAGCTGGTCTTGGCGAGCTGCTGGGTCAGCGTGCTGCCGCCCTGGCGCACCCCGCCGGCCCGCACGTTGGCGACCATCGCCCGCCCGATCGCGCGCATGTCGATGCCCCAATGGCTGCGGAACCGCCGGTCTTCGATGGCGATGAACGCCGCGGGAGTCAGCGGATCGAGCTTGGCCGCCTCGACCGGCTCGTCCTTGACCGCGCCGCGCCGGGCGATTGGCTGCCCCTCCTGGGACAGCAGCAGCATCGCCGGGTCGTCGAGCGGCTCCAGGGCCCGGCTAAGCGGCGCCGTGACGATCAGCCACAACAGGGTGATCAGCAGCAGCGCGCCGAGCGCGGGGAAGCCCCAGCGCCACCAGCGGCGGCGCGGCCGCTCTGGCTGGTCGGCCGGGACATCCGGCGGAGTGGCGGGCGCTGTGCGGCCGAGCGGGTCCGGCAAAACCTCCACATCGACGCCGCCGCGTTGCCAAATGCCGTGCCCGAGGGCGTCGTGTTCGACCATCTCTCCCCTTCCGGCGCGCAGCCGCCGGCGTTACTGCCTTAGTTAAGTAAAACAGTCCGTGGGCAATATCCAGTGGTTGATGAACCATGCTTTAAAGCTAAACCGGCAGTCCGATGGTTGCCCTGACACCTCGCCGCTCCCTGCTGTTCGCCATAACGGCTGCATCGCTGGCGCTGTCGGCATGCGGCGGGCAGGCCGAGGATGTGTCCCGAGTCGCCGCCATCGGCCAGCAGCCGACGCTGGTCGAGACGGTTACCGGGCCGCTGTCACCGGGCGACGCCCTGCTCCGGAGCAATACCGCCCAGGGGCTGGTGCGGTTCGACGAACGGGGCCAGGTCGTGCCCGGCCTCGCCGAGCGCTGGAACGTCAGCGACGACGGCCTCAGCTATATTTTCCGGCTGCAGACCGGCAATTGGCCCAATGGCCGCAAGATTCGCGCCGACGAGATCGCCCGGATCCTCAACCGGCAAATTCGGGCCGGAAGCACCAATCCGCTGAAGGATACGCTCGGCGCGGTCAGCGAAATCGTCGCGATGACCGACCGCGTGATCGAAATCCGGCTGCTCGCGCCGCGGCCCAACCTGCTGCAGCTGCTCGCCCAGCCGGAATTCGGCCTGGTCCGGGCCGGCGTCGGGACCGGTCCGTTTCTCAAGCCGACCGAGGAGGAAGCAGCCGCCTTCCCGCCCGACAAGGACAATCAGGGCGCCCTGCTGCTGACCCACCGCATTCACATCCCCGATGCCGAGGACCCGATCGAGAAGGTGCGGCTGAGCGGCGGCGACGCTGCCAGGCTGGCCGCCGCCTTCGCTGACGGCAAGCTGGACCTGGTGGTGGGAGGAACGGTCGACGACCTGCCGATCGCTTTGGCCCAGAAGATGCCGCGGGGAGCGCTGCGGTTCGATCCGGTGGCTGGCCTGTTCGGCCTCGCCCCGACCAAGCGGAACCACGAGGTCCAGGACGCCGACTTGCGGCGATTGCTCAGCCGAGCGATCGACCGGCAGGCCCTCATCGCCGGGCTTCGGGTCGGCGGACTGGTACCGCGGGCGACCTTGCTCCAGGCTGGGCTGGAGGGTGTTGGCCAGCCTCCGCAACCGGTCTGGCTCGGCCAGCCGGCCGGGGAGCGGCGCGCGGCGCTGGTGGCCGAAGCCAATCGGATATTCGGCGCCACCGACCGGCCGACGCTCAGGATCGCCATACCTAATGGGCCGGGCGGCAAATATCTGCTGGCACGGCTAGGCTATGATTGGGCGCCGCTCGGCATCAAGGTGGAGCGCGCTCCAAGCCCGGCATCGGCCGATTTCGTGTGGGTCGACGAGGTCGCTCCGTCAACCTCTCCAGCCTGGTTCCTGCGCCGCTTCCGCTGCGGTGTTGCGGCGATCTGCGTGGAGGAAGCCGAACCGCTGCTGGCGCAGGCACGGGCCACCGTCGACGCTCACCAGCGTGCGGCGCTGCTGGTCCAAGCGGCGGCGATGATGGACCAGGCCCAGCTGTTCATCCCCATCGCCGCGCCGATCCGCTGGTCGCTGGTCTCCGGCAACGCACCCGGCTTTGCCGAGAATGCCTTCGCCCGGCACACATTGGTCGGCCTCGCCAACGAACGATTTAGCGAAAGCCAGTGACCAATATTGCTCAGGCCAGGGCCGGCTTCGCTCCGGCCTCCGCGGCGTGCTGCGGACTGGTCGATTGCCGGGCGCGCCTGGCGATCCAGGCATATATCGCCGTCGCCAGCACGGCGCCGACGATGCCGTCGGTGGCATAATGCCAGCCCGAGGCAACCGAGGTGATATAGATCGCCAGCGCATAGGCGGCGGCGGGGATCGTCAGGGGCCGCCAGAATGCGCGGGCGGCGAACATCGTCCACACCGCCAGCGTCACATGCATCGACGGCATCGCGCTGATGCCGGTGCCCAGGTTCGCGCCGCCCGACACAAGGTTTCGCCACAGATAGTCGGAAAGGAAGGTCACGCTGGGATCCGTGGTCGCAATCAGCTCGTCGAACCTCGGTCCGAGGCCAAGGCGCTCGTAATAGATCGGGCCGGCCGATGGCAGTACATATTGGCCGATCGTGCCGACGATGATCAGGATCGCAAGGAATGCAGTGAGCAGCGCGCTATGATCGCGTTTGCTGAAAGCCAGCAGCCCCATCATCCCGAAGGTGACTGGAAACCAGCTGACATAGACCTTGGCGAACAACGGGCCCAACCCGCCCAACCGGAACAGCTGCCATGGATCCTGGCCGAACAGGCGGTAGTCGAGGTTGGCCAGCATGGGATCTGCCCAATAGCCGCCGACGCTGGGGATCATCGTCTTGGCCCAGCCGTGAAGCGCCATCGCCAGGCCAAGCAGCAGCGCATAGCCGAACGCCTTGGAGAGCGTCTGCCGCTCTTCCTTGATTCCGGCCGCCAGGCTGGTCAGCGGGCGGTCGATCTTGACGGACGAAATCGCGGTCCTGCCGGCGAGGAACAGGAAGCCGATCAGCCAAATCATCAGCGCAGCCATCATCGGGCGCGAAAATTCGAACGGGATCGGGCGCGAGCTAATTGCCGCCAGCGCCAGTACGAAAACGGCCTGAACCGCTACCAGCCAATATCGCAGGGATGGAAACATGCATCGGCTCCCGGGAACCGTCGGCAAGTATCAGGCGCTGATTACGATGGAGTAAACCAGGACCCAGCAGTGTTTCAAAGCCGCCGGGTGCGTGTAGGAAAGTCGTTACATGGCCGAGATGATTGACCAGCCAACCCCGAAGATGCGGAAGGAGCTTCCGCTCGGTACCGATCCCCGCTCCGTCAGGCAGCGGATCGAAGGGATGGAAAAGCTGCTTGAACGGATGTTCGTAATTCCGGGGATCAACAAGTCCGTCGGGCTCGACGTCATCCTCGACATCATCCCCGGCATCGGGACCATTTCCGCCGCCGCGCTTGGCAGCTACATCGCATGGGAGGCGCGCAATCTTGGCATGTCGAAGTGGCAGATGGCGCGGATGGCCGGCAACATCGGCTTCGACATGTTGCTTGGCGCGATCCCCTGGATCGGGGCGATTCCCGACCTCTTTTTCCAGTCGAACACGCGCAACCTCAGGATCATCAAGCGGCACCTCGACACGCACCACCCCCACACCCGCACGATCGACGTCGAGGCGCGCTGAATTGCCCGGTTATCCGCCGCCGGTGGGGAATTACGAACCCTTTGTGCGGAACGGCGAGCTGGTTGCGATTTCGGCGATCAGCTCGGCCCGTGACGGGACGATGATTACCGGCAAGGTCGGCCGCGATTTGAGTCTCGAAGATGGCTGCGAGGCCGCCAGGCGCGCTGGAGAAAATCTGTTCGCCATCCTTCTCGACGCGGCTGGAGGCGATGGGGCGGCGATCAAGCAAATCATGCTGGTTCGAGGCCAGGTCAATGCGACGGAGGATTTTCCGGCCGTCCACAAGGTCATCGATGCCGCGTCCGATCTATTGATCGAACGGCTAGGCGATCGGGGAAGGCACGCCCGCACCGCGATCGGTTGCGCCACCCTTCCCAACAACAACGCCGTCACGCTCGAGGCACTGGCGATCGTGACCCAACCCTAGCGCGCGATTGACCATCGCTGACGGTTGCGCCAAGCGCGCGCCATGCCCCTCTTCCGTCACGCCGCGGCACAATTGCTGCGACTGCTGCCCAGTTCATCAGCTCATGGGCTGGCAAGTCATTGGCGAGATCTGCACAGGCTGGCCAAGTCCGACGTTGCCGTCGTGTCGTTTCCAAAATCGGGCAGGACCTTTGTCCGGGTCATGTTGGCTCGACTCTACCTGCGGCAATTCGGCGTTGACGATCGGGAAGCCCTCAAATTCTCGACCCTTGCCCGCGCTCCCGCCGCGGTGCCACGCACGTTATTCACCCACGATGGCGACGCGATGCGCCGCCCATCGCAAATCAAGATCAATCGAAGTGCCTATAAGGGGCACAAGGTCGTCCTTCTGGCCCGGCACCCCGGCGATGTCGTTGTGTCACGCTATTATCATTTGAAACATCGCAGCAGGGATCCCGCTCGCCAACTGCTTGCGCAGCAGCCCTTGGAATCCTTCATCTGGACCGACCGAGGGGGAATCCCTTCGATCGTTACCTTTCTGAACGCGTGGGCGGATCTCTCGCGGCAAGGCGAAGATATCATAATTCTTCGATATGAGGATTTTCTCCAGCACCCCGAATCCGCATTGAGCGAATTGGCCAAGTTCATCGGATTAGCCAGCACTGACGCTGATATCCGGGACGCCGTCGAGTTCGCTCGGTTCGACAACCTCAAGCAGAAGGAAAGGGAGGGGTATTTTACGTCCGGGCGGCTAGGCGCGCGCAACTCCGGCAATGAACAATCTTATAAGGTTCGCTCGGGGAAATCGGGCGGCTTTCGCGCCCAGTTGAGCGGGGACCAACAGGGTCGCATCATCTCCTACATCCAGGAGCGCTTGGACCCAGTTTTCGGATATGAACGGTAGAGCCTTGCCCGCCATTGCCGTGATCATGCCAGTGTATAATCGAGCCTCGGTGGTCGAGCGCGCCATTAGGAGTGTGCTGGCGCAGAGCTTTACCGATTTCGAGCTGATCGTGGTCGACGACGGTTCCAAGGACGACACGGTCCAGGTCATCGAAGCAATCAAGGATCCCCGGCTCAAGCTGTATCGCCAGCCGGCAAACGCCGGCAGCAATGCCGCACGCAACCGCGGCATTGGCGAAGCCCGGGCGCCGCTGCTCGCCTTCCTCGATAGCGACGATGCCTATCTGCCGGACAAATTGGGCTTCGTCGTTCGCGCCTTTGCCGACCGGCCCGAGATCGATGTGCTGCTCGACAGCTTCACCAAGGAGTTCCCGCCAGGAGATCCGCGCAAGCCGGTCCCACGCCTTAACCCCGTGATCAATTCGACGCCGGAATTTGTCAGGGCGCTGTTCAACCGCCAACTTTGGAAGGCGACTCCCGCAATCTCCATCCGCCGCTCGACAGCAATCCAGGCTGGCCTGTTCGATGAGACTTTGAAGCGCCGCCAGGACTTCGATTTCCTGATCCGGGCAGCCGACGCTGGGCGCTGCGCCTCCACCGACCAGATCACCTGGACCAAGACCTGGATGCCGGGCGCCATTTCAGACGACCTTCGTACATTCGCAGGCGCCACGATCGAACTATGCCGCCGCCATCCCGTCTATTTCGACAATCCCGAGTATCGGCCGGGATTGGCCCGCGATGTCACGCGTCATTTCGCCCGGTTGCTGAAGGCGGGCCGCCTGCGCGATGCCGTCAACGACGCACGTAAACTGCGGCGCCAATTCTCGGCCGGTGGCCTAGCCCGCCTGATTGCTGAAGGGTCGCGTGAAATGCTCTCGCGAAAGGGTGCTAGGCAGACGTCGGCATCGGTCGAGGCAGCGGATCAAAGCTTCGGGTGAGCGCGCTCGAAATCTGGCCCACGAAAGCAATCAAGAAGAATCCGAGCGAGATCATCATGGCCGCCGGCCGCTGCCAGACGGGTAGGTCAACCCTTGATCCCTTGTTGATGATATTGGACCAGGAACGCCGCACCTTCTTCCCAAAATATTTGAAGGCGTAGCCGAGCCGGCCTAGCCGCGAGCCGGAAATGGTATGGTAGCCCTGGAAGTCGCGGTCCATGCCGGTCGTCCACGCGCGCCAAACCAGGAATTTGTATCCGGGGTGCGGAGCGTGAATTGTCCGCGCCTCGGCGGTCCGCATGTAGTGATAGCCGCGTGCCGAAATGTCGCGCAGCCAGAAGCCACATTGCTTCTTGAACGCCGGCAGGTCCGGGAACGGATTGGCGCGAAAGAAGTCGGTCCTAACCGCACAATTGTTGGCGTGGATCTTGTGCCGGCCGACGGTCTTTTCCTTTTCGTCGGCTAGGTCGAAGATCCAGCTCAATGCCATTGTTTTCGACAGCAGGTCGTCATAGCCGAGCACCGTGAAACCGCCGACGGCCATGATTTCCGGGTCTGCAAACGGTTTCAGGATTCCCTCGAGCCAGCCGGGCTGCGGCGAAGCATCGCTGTCGAGCATGATCGAAATTTCGGTAGTCGAGCGGGCAATTCCGAAATTCTTGAGCCGGTAATAGGTGAGGCCGGGCGTCGCCAGAATCTCAAGGTCGGCCAGTTCCGGCAGTCGCGGCGCGGCCCGCGCCATCACGTTCCGGATCACCGCCGGATCGACGACGTTCTGGTCGTAAAGATAGGTAACTCGGGGTTTGGCCGCGACGCGGCTGGCCACGGACTCCAATTCACGCTGGAGGCCGGCCATGGCTGCCTCGGTCCAGTCATCCTCGACGTCGATCGCATTTTCCCACTCGATCACAATCGTCACCGGCGGCAGTTTGGTTTGTTCGGCCATGGCGGGCCCTTTAGCACCGCCCTCCCCCGATTCAACGCCAGAGGGCATTGGAGGCGCCACATAGTTCACTTAAGGGTGCGGCCATGCCGGGAGCGAAACCTCTGATCTGGGTCCTGTTGGGAGTACATAAGGGCGACAACAACCAGGTGCTGGCGCTGGCTGAAGAGCTGGGACTGCCGTTCGAAATCAAGCAACTCGGATTTCGCCGGATCGCTGGCTATGATCTAGGCCGGATGCGGCCAACACATCTCGGCTCGACCCTGGTGACGCTCGACAAGGCTTCAAAAGCGGAAATTAGGCCGCCTTGGCCGGACCTTGTGATTGGGGTCGGGCGCCGAAGCGTACCGGTTGCACGTTACATCCGGCGAATGAACCTCAACCGGACGAAATTGGTTCGGATCGGAAATCCCCGCATAGATCCCAGGCTCTTCGACCTGGTCATCACGACGCCGCAATATCAAGTGCCCGCCATCGGCAATGTTTTGACACTGCCGCTGGCGATGAGCCGCTTCCGCGAGCCGGCCAAGGTCGAGCCGGCGGCACGGGCCTGGTTGGAAGCCCGTCCCCGTCCGCACCTGCTGCTGGCGCTTGGCGGAAACACCAAGGATCTGGAACTGATCCCTGATCAGGTCACCAAAGCGGCATCAAAGCTGAGTGCTCGCGCTACCAGCCGGGGCGGCACCTTGTTGATCGTTGGCAGCCCGCGAACCGAACCGGAATTGCTGCATGCTGTTGCTGCGCATGGCACAATCGTCCCGAAGGACGGCCCCAGCTTTGCCGCACTCCTCGACGACGCAGACGAGATTTTCGTGACAGCCGACAGCGTCTCGATGTTGTCGGAAGCAATCGTCACCGGAAAGCCGGTCGGGATGATCCCGGCAGTGATGACCGAGCGCGGCCTCCAGAGCGTCGGCGAGATTCCCAAGCCCTTGCTCGACTTTCGTTCGCCGCGACGCGACCCGCGCCGCTTTTGGTCGGCCCTGTTGGATGCCGGATTGGCCGGCACGGTTGACGAGCCCCGGGCGAGTTCTACTGCCAATTCGGCCCGCCAAGCCGCGCAGGCGATCCGGGATCTGCTAGGCGACGCGCGCTAGCACGTCGCTGCCGCGATAGCGGTCAATCAGCTCCAGGCTGTCGTGGCGCACATGATTTGCCGCCATTTCCGCAACCAGCTCATGCTTGGTCACCTCGCCGCGATCGACCAGGTCGGCCAGTATTGAATAAACCAAAGCTTCCTGGTTGGGATCGGGATGGCTCTCGTAACGGCTGCGACGCAGGCGGCGCAGGAAGTCGAACGGTCCACGTTCCCGCAGCGTATAATCGATTGGCAGGCCCGCCTTCCACGGCTGAGTCCGCCGCTTGGTCGTGTGGAGAATCCTTGTGTCTGGCGTCAGCCGGTCGAAATCGTTCCACTCCGGCTCGAGGAAGCCAATCGTGGCCCGTTCTTCCCGCTTCAGCTCGATCCAGTCGACATAGTCGAAGCGCTGGTTGAACAAATCGTCCAGATCCTGGTCGAAGTCCCAGTGCTTCAGCCTGGCGCAGTCCAGCAGCATCACCGAACTTGCGATATAGTCGGGCTGGTTGTTGTGGCCCGGGCGGGGCACGGCCATGATCGACTTGCCGCCCATGTCGCGATCGAACAGCTCGGCGACATCGCCTACCCCGAAGCAATCAGGATCGGTCACGACCGCCCGGCCGTCAAACTTCATCAAGCTCGGCGGAGCGAAGCGCAGCGGCGTGAAGCTTTGCAAATCGTCCGGTTCCCACGCCCGGACATGGCCGTCGCGCAGGATCATCTGGCCCTCTCGCATCAGGCGCGGCCATTGGGCGGCATCCATGATCCTGACGTCGAAGCTGTCCGGCCGGCCCGAAGCCTTTTTGAAGCTCCAGGCGCTGATCTTGGCGCCTAGCATCTGCCTTGCGTTGGCCTGGATGAAGACCGTGGGCCTCAAAGCGACGCCTCTTCGAACCCGCGCGCCTTCACCGCCCGGTCGACGTCGACCAGCGTGGTCAGCAAGCTCTCCATCCGGTCTAACGGCCAGGCATTGGGCCCGTCAGACTTGGCGTTGGCGGGATCGGGATGGGTTTCCATGAACAGCCCGGAGACGCCCGCAGCGACCGCTGAACGGGCGAGTACCGGGACGTGTTCGCGCTGGCCGCCCGAGCTGGTGCCCTGCCCGCCCGGCAGCTGCACCGAATGGGTTGCATCGAACACGACAGGACAGCCGGTTTCCCGCATAATCGCCAGGCTGCGCATGTCGGAAACGAGATTGTTGTAGCCGAACGATGCGCCGCGCTCGCACACCATGATCGTGTCTTCGTTGATTCCGGCCGCCTGCGCTGCGCTGCGCGCCTTGTCGACCACATTGACCATGTCGTGCGGCGCCATGAACTGGGCCTTCTTAATGTTGACCGGCTTGCCCGACGCGGCGACCGCATGAATGAAATCGGTCTGGCGGGCGAGGAAGGCCGGTGTCTGCAGCACGTCGACCACTTCGGAGACGGGCTTGATCTGCGGTATGTCATGAACGTCGGTCAGGACGGGAACCCCAAGCTCGTCGCGGACCTTGGCCAGGACCCTCAGCCCCTCTTCAATCCCCGGGCCGCGGTAGCTCTTGTCCGACGATCGGTTGGCCTTGTCGAAGCTCGATTTGAAAATGAAGAATATGCCGAGCTTGTCGGTGATCGCCTTGAGCCGCTCGGCAGTGCTCATCTGAAGCTGCTCGCTTTCGACAACGCACGGTCCCGCAATCAGGAAGAAAGGCTGGTCCAGCCCGATTTTGCGTCCATTCAATAGCATGCTGCGCCTTTAGACCAGTGAGTTGACGACCGCCACCGGTGCCCAGTCGCCAAGGCCATTTTGTGGCGCAAAATCTTCCGGGAATGGCTCTCCGGCGTGAATTCCGCCCTGGACGAAGACCGCGTCAAAGCCCTGCCGAGCCGCGCCAAGCATGTCGGTCACCAGCGCGTCGCCGACTGCAAGTACGGCCTCATGCGGCGGATTTCCGGCCAGGCTCATGGCATAGTCATAGATCGAGGAGTGCGGCTTGCCATACCATGCGACCCGGCCGCCCATTCCTTCGTAGACGTCGGCCAGGGCCCCGGCGCAGGGCTCCGCCACGCCGCCGCGAACAACCACCCGGTCAGGGTTGAAACAGTGAAACAGCACGTCACTTGCGGCCCACGCCGTGAACTGATCGCGATATTCGTCGACATGGCCGCGCTCGTCGTCGAGGCCGGTCACGGCGACGTCGGTGAAATTCGCCTCCGCGAACGACAGGCCATGGTCCTCGAGGATTGCTCGGTCGTCCCGCGTCCCGAGAAAGCCGGTGGGATGATGAAGCGTCTTGATGCAGTCAATTCCCGCCTCGCCGCTGGTCGAGACGCCTGTCCAGCAATCGCGGGGCAAGCCTAGGCGATCGAGTTGCGCCTCGACGGCGTCAGCAGTCCGCGGCGCATTGGTGATCAGGATCACCTGGCGCCCCTGCTCCCGCCATTGGCGCAGCCGCTCGACAGCGTTGGGGTAAAGCTTAACGCCGTCGTGCACGACGCCCCAGATATCGCACAGAATTACCGAATATTTGGGGTCCAGCCCGTCCCAGAAGCTCATTCAAGGCCGGCCATGGCCAATGCGGCTTCAATCGGCTCGACATCTTCAGGGTTGTTGAGCTCGCGCAGGGTGAACGGAGGGGTTTCGACCTCGACTACGTCGACTGGAATGCCGGCGGCGAGAAAGCGCAACTGCTCCAGCCCCTCCAGCTCCTCCAACTGGCTTGGCGGAAGGGACGCATAGCTCGCCAGGGCCCGCGGCCGGTATGCGTAGATGCCGATGTGAAGCCGGACCGGCGAGTATTCGCCGTCCAGCGAATGGGCAGGCAGATAGGGAATCAGCTTCTTGGAGAAATACAGCGCTCGGCCCTGATGGTCGGTGACAACGCTGGTGCCGCCGACCCGGCCCGCCGCCTCCTCGGCCTGCAGCGCGCGGACTTCCGACGAACGCTGGCGGATCGCCGGAGTGGCCACGGCGGCATCGGGATTGGCGGCCATATGATCGATCAGCGCCGATACGAAGCCCGGCGGCGTCAGCAGCGCGTCCCCCTGGAAATTGACGACCAGGTCCGGTTCGTGGAGCTGGGCAATCGCCTCCGCGCAGCGCTCGGTGCCGTTGCGGCACTGCGGCGAGGTCATGATCACCCCAACGCCGAAAGCCTGGCACGCGTCCGCGATCCGCTGGTCGTCGGTGGTGACAAAGACGCCGCCGACACCGGGAACGCGCCGAGCCGCTTCGACGCTGCGCTGGATCAGCGGCTTGGGCGAGCCGCCCGCACCCTTCAGCTCGACCAGCGGCTTTCCCGGATAGCGCGTCGAAGCGAAGCGTGCAGGAATCAGGATGATGCTGTTCATCGCGTTGCCACTAACGGGTTTGGGGGCAATCGTGGATGTGCAGCACTCCGATCGGCACCTGCCCTTCGACCACGAACAGGGTCGTGATGCGGTGTTCGTCAAACAGTGTGAGCGCTTCGTCGACTAGCGAATCGGGTCCAATCGTCTTGGGATCGGCGGTCATGAAGGCGGAGGCGGGATGGTCCAGCCCCTGTTCGATGTGCCGCCGGAGATCGCCGTCGGTGATTATTCCGACGAGATGCCCTTCGTCATCGGTCACACCGATCACGCCAAGGCGCTTGGCACTCATTTCGACGACCGTATCGTGCATGCTGGTATGCTGGCGGACCAGCGGCAGCTCAGCGCCGCCGTGCATCAGCCGCCGCACCGGCTTCAGCCGGGCGCCGAGCGAACCGCCGGGATGGAGCCGTCCGAAATCCGACCGCGAGAATCCCTTCTCCCGCATCACCGTCATGGCCAGTGCATCGCCCAGGGCGAGCGTCATTGTGGTCGAGGTGGTCGGCGCCACCGCTTCCGGCCCGACTTCCGGCCAGTGCGGCAATATCAGCGGCGCGGTTGCTGCCTCGCCCAGCGTCGAGCGCAAATTGGCGGTGATGGCGACGATGGGAATGCCGATCGCCTGGAAATGCTCGATCACCGGCTCCAGCTCGGCGGTCGAGCCGCTTTGCGAGATGAGGAGGCCGACGTCGCCCTTTGCCGCCATGCCGAGATCGCCGTGGATCGCTTCGGCCAGATGAAGGAAGATCGCGGTCGTTCCAGTCGAAGCGAAGGTCGCGGCGACCTTGCGGCCGACATGGCCGGACTTGCCCAGCCCTCCGACGATCAGCTTGCCAGGCATGTCGAGGATCAGCCGCACCGCCCGCTCGAAGTCTTCGCCGAGCGCTTCGGCCATCGCGTCAAGCGCGCGAGCTTCGTCGTGGATCAACTGGCGCGCGAACTCGCCGATTTCCGATGCTGTTGAACTGGCGGGCTGGTCCATCGGCGGGGCTATAGCTGGCGCTTTGTAGGGTGGAAAGCGCGGCGGCGCCTCAGTCGCCGCTGATTTTCGGCATTCCGACATCGCCCTGCCCGACGGTTCGCCCGGCCATTTCCAGCATGCGCTCAAGGGGGACGCGGGCCTGCTCCATAATCTCCGGCGTCAGCTCGATCCGCGGCTGGAGATCGCGCAGCGCGACGTAAAGCTTCTCCAGAGTGTTCAAGGCCATATATGGGCACATGTTGCAGTTGCAGTTGCCGTCGCCGCCGGGGACGCCAATGAAGGTCTTGTCCGGCGCGGCCTTCTCCATCTGGTGGATGATATGCGGTTCGGTCGCGACCAGGATGGTCTGGCTGGGGCTGTGGATTGCAAAGTCGAGGATCGACTTGGTAGAGCCGACATGGTCGGCATGGTCGATGATGTGCGGCGGACATTCCGGATGGGCGGCGACCGGCGCTCCGGGATGCTCAGCCTTGAGTTTGAGCAGCTCGGTCTCGCTGAATGCCTGGTGGACGATGCAGATGCCCGGCCACAGCAGCATGTCGCGGCCGGTCTTACGGGCGAGATAGCCGCCGAGGTGGCGGTCAGGCCCGAAGATGATCTTCTGCTCCTTGGGAATCTGCTTGAGGATCACATCGGCCGAGGAGCTGGTGACGATGATGTCGCTGAGCGCTTTCACCGCCGCCGAGCAGTTGATGTAGGTCAGCGCGATATGGTCGGGATGCGCCTCACGGAAAGCCTTGAACTGGTCGGGCGGGCAGCTGTCTTCGAGGCTGCAGCCGGCGTCCATGTCGGGCAGGACGACGATTTTTTCCGGACTCAGGATCTTTGCTGTCTCGGCCATGAAGCGCACGCCGCAGAAGGCGATCACATCGGCATCTGTTGCCGCTGCCTTACGTGACAGGTCGAGGCTGTCGCCGACGAAATCGGCCAGGTCCTGGATTTCCGGCTTCTGATAATAGTGAGCCAGGATGACCGCGTTGCGCTCCTCTTTGAGGCGCTTGATCTCGGCAAGGAGATCGAGGCCCCTGAGCGATTGGGTTTGGGCGGTCATGATGGTCGTTCCCTAGTCGTTAGCGGCCGTTCCTGGCCGCTTCTTCCAGCACTTCGTTATAGCTGCGGCTATGGTCAAGGGGCACTGTTACCGGAGTGCCCTCCGTAGGATAGCGGGCGACCACCCTGGCATCACCGAAACCGGCGGCCTGCAGCGGCAGTGAAAAGCTGCGCTCGACCGCCTGGCGCCCCGCTTCGCGAGCCAGCCGCATCGGCACCGCGGCGCCTGCCTGCTTCCGCAAATCGGCGACCGCGCGGGCGCGGTTGTTGCGGTCGAGGGCCGTGTCGGCGTCGGTGACGACCGCCAGCACGCCATTCTCGCCATATTCTCGCGCCGCCGCCAGATCGACTTCGGGGCCTGCGATGTCGATTTCCGGCAAGGTGACGCTGAGCGTATGCGTGCCGGCGTCCCACTTCACATCCTCCGGATCGAGCTTGGCGAGGTCGAGTTCGTAGCGCACATCACCCGGCAGGATTAGGGTGCGCTCGGCGCTGACCAGCCCTCCTAGCCGCTCCTGGCGACTGCTGACGACCGAAACATAGCGGGCGACGAATGGCACCAGCCGATTCTGGGCACGCATCGACTGCAGCGCCGACGAAGCCACCGTTTCCGGATCGGGGCCGCCGAACAGTCTCTTGCCAATGTCGAGCGCGCCGCCGACGACCAGCCCGAGCAGCAACGCAACAATGACCGCGCCGATCGCCAGCGGCCGGTTCAGGCGGAATTGGCTGTTTTCGTCCACGTCTCACCCTCCCCCTCCTCAACGAGCCCGCGCTGCTGAAGGTCCAGCAAATGGGCATAAACCGATCCGCCGGCTGCCGGGACCAGGCGCTGGTCGAGAGCGGGATAGGCATTGGCGACAATGTCGGGAATGTCGCGCGGCCGCTCTGCCACAAGCTTCAAAATCTGCCGCTCGCGCTGCATTCGGTGACCGATCATCCCGCGCACGAGTTGCGCCGGCTTGGTCACGGCGGGGCCATGTGCCGGGTAGTAGATGCGGTCCTTACGCTGCCTGAGCAGCTCCATGCTGCGCATATATGCAGCCATGTCGCCGTCCGGCGGGACGACGACGGTGGTCGACCAGCCCATCACATGATCGCCGGTGAAGAGGGCGTCGCCAAAGGCAAAGCAAAGGTGATTGGAGGTGTGCCCGGGGGTGGCAACGGCGACCAGCCGCTTGCCGCCATCAAATTCGATCACCTCGCCATCGTCCAGCACCTGGTCGGGTGCATATTGCTTGTCGAAGCTCGCGTCGGCGCGCGGCCCGATGCTTTCCAACGCCAGAGGCGCGCAGCCAATAATGGGCGAACCGGTGGCTTCCCTCAGCGCGCGGCTGGCCGGAGAATGATCGCGGTGCGTATGGGTGCAGGCAATCGCGGCAAGCGAACGGCCATCCAGTGCATTGAGGATGGCCTCAACGTGCTCGTCCATGTCCGGGCCTGGATCGATCACCACCAGCTCATCGTCGCCAACCAAATAGGTCTGAGTTCCGAAATATGTGAATGGCGACGGGTTGCGTGCCAGCAGGCGCGCAACACCAGCCTCCAGCGGCTCCAATTTGGCGTATGGCTCGTTCACAGCTGGGCGTCTGCCACGAACGAGGCTATCGGGCTAGCTCGTCAGGCGGCCGCGGCCAACGCGGGCTGAGACGTTGGCTCCGCAAAACCGGCGCGATCGGCTGCTCGAGCAAGGGCGCTTTGATAAACCTCGCCGAACAACCGATCCATGCTCTGGTCCCAACTGAATTGCAGCGCATGGGCCCGCGCCCGCTCGCCCATCGTCGCTCGATCTCCTTGCAGCACGGCCACGATATTGGTGGCCATCACCGCTGAATCGTCGATCTGCCCAACCAGCCCAAGACCGCATGGGACTCGGTCAACCATCGCACCGGCGGCGACGCCCACGACGGGTAGCCCGGATGCCTGCGCCTCGATGACCGAAATGCCGAACGTCTCGTCGGCCATGGCCGACACATAGACGTCTGCACTCGCAAGCCAGGCGGCGAGGTCGCTGCGGTCGCTGCAATAACCGGGCGCAAAGATCCGCTCGGCCTCGCGTCCGACGAACTGTTCGCGCAATGGCCCGTCGCCTATCAGCAGCAATGCCGCGCCGAGCGAAGCGGGCAGCTTGCGAAAGGCATCGGCGACAATCTGCGGCCTCTTTTCGGAATCGAGCCGACCGACGTAAATCAGCAGGGGCTGGTCCCCGTCCAGCCCAAGCGAACGGCGCATGCGCAAGTCGCGCTTGTCTGGCGAGAATTGGCCTAGCTCAACGCCCAAGGGCACGACATCGACCTCGCGAACCCCGAGGGATCGCAACCTGGCCGCACCGCCATGCTCACTCATCGCATAGACCGCATCGAACTGGCGATAGAGCCGGCCGCAATAGCCATAGCAGATTCTCGCGGCCGCGCCGCCGGCCGCCCTTCCAAGCCATTTGGAAAAGGGGCGGTCGACGTAAACGGTTGGAAAGTCCGTGCAATAGGCCGCGACCAGCGCTGTTCCTGCGTTTTGCCTCGCATGGCGGATTGCCGCCCATGGCAGGTTATAGGCGTCCTGGCATTCGACCAGATTTGGCCGATGATCATTCAGCACCGACCGGACAACTCGGTTGCGAAGCAGCCAGCGGTAATGCGGGCTGCCAGGGAGCTTGGGCGACGCGATGTAGGCGGTGATGGCGCGCCCGCCATGCTCGATCTCAATGTCATCGCGTGGGCCAGGAACGATCATCAAATGGCGATGATCGCTGTTTTCGATGATGTGACGCCGCTTGTGGCGGAGGTAGGTTCTGACGCCGCCGCCGACCTCGGACCAGCTTTGCGTCAAGTCCGCAAAAAGAAGGGATTGCTGGGCGGGATCGTAGAGAGCCATCGCGCCTCCAACCCGCAAGGGCGCAAATGGTGCCAAGCTTCATTACAGAAGCGCCGCAGACTGCCTCCCAGCCCGCGGCGCCTCCGTTAGCGCAAGGCCAGCCCTGCGCCGCTTCGAGCCTATCAGTTGTTGTTGTTGTCCTCGTCGTCGTCGAGATCGTCGATTCGGTCGAGTTCGGCCTCTGCTGCGCTCAAAGCCTTCTCGACATTCGCCTGAATCTGCGCGGTGTTTACTGATGCGAGCGCGCTCTTCCTGATGGTTTCGACGTCGATATTCTCGATGCCTTTCAGCGACCCCCGGACCGACGCCTTGATCTGCTCGGGGTCTACCCCGGCTCGGCGCATTTCAGCACCATGGGCATCGATCTCGGCCATTGCACTGGCAACTTCTGCCCGTGCCTCGGCCAGTTCGCGCTGCAATTCATCCTTGTCGATTTTGGATTCGGCCATCGCCTGCTGGATTTCAGCCTGGATCTGAGTGGAGTCGATCCGATGTTCTGCCAGCTCGCGGCGGGCCTGGGCAATCGACTGGTGGATATTCGCCTTCTCGGCGGGCGTAAGCTCGTCCCAACGTTTGGTCTTGCCGTTGATGACGATCACGCGCTTGCCGACGTCAATCGACTGGAGCGGGTCGACCTTGACGGCTGGCGCTAGTGCAGCCGGACTGGCCGGTGCAGCGGTGGGCGCCGGGGCGGCCGCAGCC
>DATJHF010000039.1:0-68265 GCA_035494075.1 Sphingomicrobium sp.
TCGTTCACTCCCTCAGCAAGGGGCAAGCCCCTTAGCTGTATTATTCCTATACACCAAGTGCGGTGAACAGTTCCTGCATGTCCGACGGAAGGGCGGAGTCAAACGACAAACGTCCCTTCGTGACGGGATGAACAAACCCCAAGTGAGCTGCGTGCAGCGCCTGGCGTTTGAAGTCCAATTGATTAAGCAACTCTCTGTGAGCGGTTTTTCCGCGTCCATAGACCGGGTCGCCGACCAAAGGGTGACCGATCGAGGCCATATGGACGCGGACTTGGTGGGTCCGGCCAGTCTCCAGCCGGCATTCGACCAGCGCCGCATCGTCAAGCAGTTGCAGCTGCTTCCAATGGGTCACCGCCCGCTTGCCCTTGGGAACGATCGCAATCTTCTTGCGGTTCTGGGGCGAACGGGCCAGCGGCGCATCGACCGATCCTTCCGACTGCCGAGGCACGCCTGACACGATCGCCAGGTAGCGGCGGTCGATCGAATGATCGGCGAATTGCCTGGCAAGCCCCTCGTGCGCCTTGTCATGCTTGGCGACGACCAGCAGCCCCGACGTGTCCTTGTCGATGCGGTGGACGATACCTGGCCGCGCGACCCCGCCAATCCCGCTAAGCGAGCCGCCGCAATGGTGCAGCAGCGCGTTGACCAGCGTGCCGTCGCGGTTTCCTGCGGCCGGATGGACCACCAGCCCGGCGGGCTTGTCGACCACCAGCAGGTGCTCATCCTCGTAAACGATCGGCAGCGGGATATCCTGCGGCTCATTGTGCGCCGGTTCAGGAGCGGGCACCGCGAGGATGAAGCGTTCGTCGCCCTTCACCTTGATTGCCGGATCGCGCACCGCCTTGCCGTCGCGGGTCAGGGCGCCGGCCTTGGTCAGCACCTTAAGCCGCTCGCGAGACAAGGCCGGCAATTGTGCCGCCAACGCCCGGTCCAGACGCCAGCCGGCATGGCTGGCGTCCAGCTCTATCTCGATCGTGGCATCCCCCCCGGACATGTCGATATTATTTGGGAATAGGGACGGAGCGTTTCAATGCCGCGCAGCACTCTTGCTTCAGGTTAAACTCTCGCGCATCAGCAGGCACATGAACGCAATCGAACTTGCGAGCCTGTTGTGTTCGCGTTTGTGTCACGACCTGATGTCGCCCGTCGGCGCGCTCAACAATGGCATTGAGCTGCTGGCCGACGAGCAGGACCCGGAAATGCGCGAGAAATGCCTCGAACTTCTCGCGGAGAGCGCAAGGGCCAGCGCCAACAAGCTCAAATTCTTCCGCCTCGCGTTCGGCGCGGGGGGAGGGTTCGGCGACGAAATCGATACGCACGAGGCCAAGGCCGCACTGGAAGGACTGTATGGTTCCGACGGCCGGACCGAACTCGGCTGGATGGTCGCCGACGACAAGCTTCCGAAAGGCGCGGTCAAATTACTCCTCAACCTGGCGATGATCGCCGGTGACGCGCTGGTTCGCGGCGGGCGGCTCGATGTCGGGGCGGAACGGCGCAATGGCGCGCTGGAGATGGTGATCCGCGCCGAAGGTCAACGGATCCTGCTTGACCCCAAGCTGCGCGAGACCATCGCCACCGGCCAGTCCGGCGGCGAGGTCGAGCCGCGGGCGGCGGGAGCCTGGCTGGCGCACAGCCTGGCGGCGGAGGCGGGCGGGACGATCCAGCTCAGCGATCCGGCCGATCAGGTGCTGCTGATTGGCGTGACCCTCCCGCAACGCTGAGTTTCTACGGCTAACGAGGCGTTAACTCCTTGGCGGCATAGAGGACCCAAGCAACCAATTTGCGTGGGGCCCCGCCGCCGATGGACGATCTTATTGCCGATTTCGTGGCCGAGTGCCGGGAAATGCTTGACGCGCTGGGCGGCGAAATCGTCGCCTGGGAGGCCAGTCCCGGCGACCGCGCCCGGCTCGACAGCATTTTTCGCTTTGTTCACACCGTTAAGGGCAATTGCGGCTTCTTCGATTTCCCGCGGCTCGAAGCGCTCAGCCATGCCGCCGAAGACGCGCTGGCTGATTGCCGGGCGGGCCGACGCGCCCCTGATTCCGCGCTCGTCAGCGCCGTCCTGGCGGTGATCGACCGCATCGGCGAGATGATAGCCTCGATCGATGCCGGCGAAGGCGTGCCCGACGGCGATGATACCCAGCTGATCGAAGCACTCGCTCCCGGTGCCGAGGGCCCGGCGGTGGCTGCCACGGCAACAGTGGCGGTAGATGCGAACGGCAAGGGCACGTCCACGCCGCGCACCATTCGCCTGTCGGTGGAACTGCTGGACCGGGTGATGTCGGGCGTTTCGGACATGGTGCTGGCCCGCAACGAGCTCGCGCGCCGGCTGCGCGAAGCGTCGGGCGATGTCGCAGTGGATGGCGCGTTCGAGCGGCTGTCCGGGATTATCGCCGAAATGCGGGACGCGATCACCCGCACCCGCATGCAGCGGATCGAAAATCTGTTCGTCGCGCTGCCGCGCATGGTCCGCGACCTGTCGGCCGAGCTTGGCAAGCAGGTGTTGGTCGATATCGACGGCGGGGACGTCGAGCTGGACCGCGAGATGATCGAAATGATTCGCGATCCCCTGACCCATATCATCCGTAACGCGGTCGATCACGGCATCGAGCTGCCGGCGGATCGCCTCAAGGGCGGCAAGCGCGAAATCGGCTTGCTGTCGGTATCGGCGCGACAGTCGGGGAATCAGATCCTGATCGAGATCGCCGATGACGGCAAAGGCATCGATGGATCAAAGCTGGTCGAGAAGGCGGTCGCCAACGGCGTCATCGAACGCGACGCTGCCCAGAAATTGTCGCGCGGCGAGCAGCTGGCGTTGATCTTCGAAGCTGGCCTGTCCACCGCCCAGGCGGTGACTGCCATTTCCGGCCGCGGCGTCGGCATGGACGTCGTCCGTTCCAACGTCGAGCGGATCGGCGGCGTAGTTGAAGTCGACTCGAAGCCGGGCATCGGCACCCGAATGACCCTGCGGGTCCCGCTCACGCTGACCATCATTCCAGCGCTGACCGTCTCGATCGGCGCCCAGCATTTCGCCATCCCGCGTTCGGCGATCGAGGAAATTGTCCGCGCCAACGGCAGCAGCGTCACGCTTGAGACGATCGGCGGCGCTGGCGTCGCCACCATCCGCGGGCGCCGCGTTCCGGAAGTGGCGCTGGCCGATGTCCTCGGCCTGCCGAATCAAATGGCGGACGAGGACCGCACCCTGGTGGTGCTCCGGCCGGCGGGCGGCGATGTCTATGCGTTGGCGGTCGACAAGATCCACGATCATGAGGAATTGGTGGTGAAGCCCGCCGCTCCGGCAGTGATGGCGACTGGCCTTTATGCCGGTACCACGCTGGCCGACGACGGTAGTCCCATCCTGCTATTCGACCCGGCTGGGCTCGCCCAGGTTGGCGGCGTCAGGCTGGAGACCATCGAGCGCTCCGGGCGCGGTGTCGATGCGCCGATAGCCGCCAATTCCAATGAGGTGCCGGTGCTCCTGTTCCGCGGGCTCGATGGCGCACGCCGAGCGCTGCGCCTTGGCGTGGTCGACCGCATCGAGGAAGTCGAGCCCGATGCGATCCGCACCACTGCCGGCCAGCTTCGGGTCCAGCTTGGCGAGACTATCCTGCCGCTGGCGGGAGTCGAGAATCCGAAGGTGCTTGAAGGCAAAATCCGCGTGTTCCGGCTCAACGACGGCAGCCATGAGCTTGGCTATGCCTTCCGCGAGGTGATCGACCTGATGACGATCGATCGCGAAGTCATCCCGGCCGAGGTTGCAGGCGCCGTCAGCGGCGTCACTTTGATCGATGGCGAACCAGCGGAGCTCATCGACGCTCATTGGCTGTTTGCCGAATATCTCGGTGCCACCATTCGTCCGCAAGCACAGCTGGTCTGCCGACTGCCGGAAAATGATGCGTGGATGCAAAACATGCTGCGCCCCATCGTCGAAGCGGCGGGCTACCTCGTGATCGGCGAGCGGGATGAGCTTGCTGCGGACGTGACCATCGTTTCGCACGGCAAGTCGATCGAGCCCGATCAGGCCGGCCGGATACTCCGGCTCGAGACCGATCCCGACGCCGCCAACGGCGAGGACAGCATTTACCGCTACGACCGCGCGGGTCTGTTGATGGCCCTCAAAGCATCGAGCGCGGGGAGGCGTTGATGAACGAGCTGCTGCTGATTGTCTCGATCGCGGGAAGCCGAGTCGCCTTGCCCGCCGCTGCGGTCGAAAGCGTCGTCGAGCTCGAGGCGCTAATTCCGGTGCCGCGAGCGCCCAGCCACCTCGCCGGGCTTTCTGCTTTGCGCAGCCGAGTGCTGACCGTGATCGATTGCCAGCGTTCGCTCGAACTCGGCACGACCGAGCTTAACGACGGCGAGCTGCACGAAGCCGCCGTGGTCGAGCTCGACGGTCACCATTACGCGCTCACCGTTGATGCCGTCGAGGATGTGGTTGAGGCCTTGTCGGATCCGGCGCCCATTCGCGCCGCGATGGGGGACGGTTGGGAACGGGTGTCTAAAGGGATGGTCGAAACCGAGGAGGGGCCTTTGCTCCTGGTCGACATCGCGGCCCTGGTTACCGGGCCCAGTACAGAAGCCCGGGCAGCTTAAGAGGTTCGTTACCCTTATCGCTTAGAGACAGCGCCAACAGATTACGGAATTGGAAATATGAAAACCTGCCTCATCGTCGACGACAGCAAGGTCATTCGCAAGGTCGCGCGGCATATCCTCGAGACATTGGACTTCCAGGTCGAGGAAGCTGGCGACGGCCGCGAGGCGCTGGATCGGTGCGAGGCCAAGATGCCCGACGTAGTCCTGCTCGACTGGAACATGCCGGTGATGAGCGGAATGGAATTCCTGAAGCTGCTTCGGCAGCGTGGTCACAGCGACCAGCCGAAGGTCGTCTTCTGCACGACCGAGAATGACATGGCTCATATCCGCGCGGCACTTGAAGCCGGCGCGGACGAATATGTGATGAAGCCGTTCGATCGCGAGACGCTTCACATCAAGCTGCAACTCGTCGGCGTCGCCTGAGGTTCTGGACATGAGCGGGGCGCTCGCCACCTCCCGGGCCAGCGAACGGGCTGGACCCGGCCGACAGGCTCGTCGGCCGATCAGGCTGATGATTGTCGACGATTCGATGGTCGCGCGCGCTGTGCTCAGCCGGATGATCGACGCGGACGGCAACTTCGAGATCGCAGGGATTGCCGGTACCGCCGAGGACGCCATTGAGGCGCTCGGCCAAGTGATGGTCGACACGGTGTTGCTCGACCTTGAAATGCCCGGAGCAGGCGGATTGAAGTCGATCCCGGGCATCCTCCAGGCCGCCAAGGGCGCCAAGGTGCTGATCGTGTCGTCGCTGGCCGAAGACGGCGCGGAGGAAACCATTGCCGCATTGGCGCTGGGCGCGCACGACACCTTGCCGAAGCCGGGTACGGGCAGGTTCAACGGCCGTTTTTCCGAGGTCCTGCTCAGCAAGCTCCGCGAGCTTGGTTATGCCGACCGAAGTTCCATCCCGGCGACGCCACCGGGAGCTCCGCAGCCGCTGCTGGCGATCCAAAGCAAAGAGCCGCTTCGTCTGCTGGCGATTGGTGCTTCGACCGGCGGAATCCACGCGCTCAGCAGCTTCTTCGATGCGCTGCCCAAGCGCATCGGCGTTCCGATCCTGGTCACGCAACACTTGCCTCCTGCCTTCATGACTGTGTTCGCCCGGCAGCTGTCTGTTGCTGCGGGCCGTGAGGCGGTCGTCGCGGAGGATGGCACTCACCTCACTCCCGACCGTGTTGTCGTTGCACCGGGCGAAGCGCACCTGGTCGTCGACGAAGTCAACGGCCAGCTGATTGCTCGCCTGCTGAAAACCAAAGTCGCAAGCGGTTGCTTGCCCTCCGTCGACCCGATGCTGGCGTCCGCGGGAGCCGTGCTGGGGGCTGGCGCGCTGGGCGTTGTCCTGACGGGGATGGGTCGCGACGGCGCGGAAGGCGCCAAGCGGCTAGTTGAAGCCGGTGGCTCAGTCATGGCCCAGGACGAGGCCAGCTCGGCCATTTGGGGTATGCCCCGGGCTGTAACCGAGGCGGGCTTGGCCTGTGCAGTGTTGCCGCCCGATAAATTGGCGCGTCGCGTTGCTGCCCGGGTCGAGGAGGATCCGTGCAAGTAAGCGACAGCTCAAGCCGGATCCTCGCGGGGCTATTGGAAGCCCGCACCGGCCAGCAATTGACGATGAGCCGCCGCTGGCGGATCGAAACTGCCCTTGCAGCCCTGTTGCGGGAACGGGCAATCCCGACTCTCGACGAGTTGATCACCATCCTCGTAATGGGGCGGGAGCCCAGCCTTGCGACGCAGGTGGTCGAGGCTCTGTTGAACAATGAAACCTATTTCTTCCGTGACCGGACGCCGTTTGACCTGCTTGGCAAGGCGACGCTGCCCAAGCTGATCCAGCGGCGCCAATCGAAGCGGCTGCGGATCTGGTCCGCCGGCTGTTCGACCGGGCAAGAGGCCTATTCGCTCGCGATGCTGTTTGCCGAGGACCCGCTGCGCTGGGCAGGGTGGACCATCGACATCCTTGGTACCGATGTCAGCGAAAGCGCGGTGCGGCGCGCTCGCGAAGGCGTCTACAGCCAGTTCGAAGTCCAGCGCGGTCTCGGTATCAATCAGATGATTCGCTGGTTCGAGGAAACTGACAATGGCTGGCGGGCAGTCGAACCGCTGCGCCGGATGGTCCGGTTCCAGGTTCAAAACCTCCTCGAGCCAGCTCCGCATCCTGGGCAGTTCGATATCGTCCTTTGCCGCAACGTACTGCTCTACCTGAATGCCGAGCGCCGCGGCCTGATCTTCGACCGGATCGCGGGAGCGATGGAGCCGGATGGCTGGCTGATGCTCGGGGCTGGCGAGACGGTGATCGGCCAAACGCGGCGGTTCGAGGCAGATCCCGAAGCGCGGGGCTTGTACCGGCCGGTCGGAACCGCGGACGGGCGCCGGTCCGGCGATGATCGGCGATCGGCAGCGCGCTAACCCTATTCGCGCTAACCCTATTGTAGATGCCCGCGGGGGTTGACGCGGGCCGCGGCTAGTGCGCCATTGGCGGGATGGACGTGACGCGCCGCCCTTCGCCGAATTTCGACGAGCGTGCGCTGCCGGTCTCAATGATTGTCCTGCACTACACCGGCATGCCCGATGCGGAGGGCGCCTTGAACCGGCTGACCTCGCCGGAAGCCAGAGTCTCGGCTCACTATCTGGTCAGTGAAGATGGTGAGGTCTTCCAACTCGTGGATGAGGAAAAGCGGGCTTGGCACGCCGGCAAAAGCTATTGGCGCGGGATTACCGACGTGAACAGCGCCAGCGTCGGCATAGAGATCGTCAATCCCGGCCATGAGTTTGGCTACCGCCCATTCCCCGACGAACAGATCGCCTCGGTCATTCCGTTGGTTTCGGACATTAAGGAACGGCACGGCATCGGACGCGGCAATATCGTCGGCCACAGCGACGTCGCGCCGGCGCGCAAGGAAGACCCTGGGGAACTGTTCCCCTGGCCGGCACTGGCTAAGCGGCGATTGGCGCTGCCAAGCCCGACGCGCGATTTGATGGATCCCTACTGGACCGACGCCGGCTTTCTGCTGGCGCTGGAGCGATTCGGCTATGATGTCACCGACACGCAGAAGGCGGTGATCGCCTTTCAGCGGCGGTTCCGCCCAGATTTGATCGATGGGATCATCGATGGCGAATGCCGGGCCAAGCTGCTCGCGCTCTTGCTGCCGCGCCCTCAATAGACCATATCGCGGGCCGTCAGGGGACCGGGCGGCCGCGGCTCACTTCGGTGAGGCGAGGAAAGTCCGGGCTCCACGGAACAACGGTGCCGGGTAACTCCCGGCGGTTCCCGCAAGGGAATCAGGGAAAGTGCCACAGAAAGCATACCGCCTGCCTTTGGGCGGGTAAGGTCGAAAGGGTGCGGCAAGAGCGCACCGCGCGACCGGCAACGGGCGCGGCACGGTAAACCCCACCGGGTGCAAGACCGAATAGGGGCGGCACATGGGCCTGTTCCGGCTCGTCGCCCGGGTTGGTCGCTGGAGGCGGAGGGCAACCTTCGTCCTAGAGGAATGGTCGCCGCTCCTTCGGGAGTACAGAACCCGGCTTACAGGTCCCCTGGCAATTTCGTAGAGAGTGAGAATGGCCAAGCCGACGCGATCAGACGACTGGGGCTTTCCCCGCTGGCGCCCATACGGCGCGAAAAGCCGTGCCGCGACGCGGGTACGCCTGTGCGACCGGGAGGGCTGCAACCAGCCAGGCGACCGGCCTGCGCCTAAGGCGCCGAACAGCCGGGAGCGCTGGATGTTCTGCGAGGCGCACGCCGCCGAGTACAACAAGAACTGGAATTATTTTGCCGGCCTGACCGCCGAGGAAGCGGCCAAGCGCGCGGCGGAAGAAGAGAGCGGGGCCAATGCCTATCGCCAGAGCGCCCATTACCAATGGGCGGGGCCGGGCGACGGCAGCCGAAGCCGAGACGAAATGCGAGCGCTGGATGCGCTCGAATTGGATGCTGACGCCGACTTCAAGGCGGTAAAGGCCAGCTACCGGCGCCTGGCCAAGGAACATCATCCCGACCGGCACAAGGGCGACAAGGAAGCGGCCCAGCGCTTCCACGCGATCCAGGCTGCCTATGAGGTGCTCCGCAAAGCCGAGGAACGGAAGACCGGTACCAAACTCTAGGGCGGCGCGCCCTAGGGATTCAGCATGAAAGTGCCGGTCGCCTGGGCGACTGGCCGGTTCGGGTCGCCGTCGTGCGCCACGCCCCGGATGAAGGCGACTTGCCGGGTCAGCTTGTAGCATTCGCAGCGCGCGATCACCGTTTTGCCCTTCGCCGAAGGGCGCAGATAATCGAGCCTGAGGTCAATGGTGACGAGCGGCTGGAATTGGCCGAGCGCCATCCAGACCGACGCTCCGCCGCAGGTGTCCAGCAAGCTCACGATTGCGCCCGACGCGAGGATTCCACCCTCGGGAATGCCGACCAGCTCCTCGCGCCAGGGCAGCGCCAGTTCGATCCAGTTGTCCGCGGAATCACGATATTCCAGCGCCAGTGCTCGGCCATGGCCGACGTTGCGAACCAGCTCGAAAAAACGCTTCGGGTCGAACCCGCCACCGCGTGTCGCGGCATCCTCTTCCGGGACCTGGCTCATGCCGACGCCAGTCTTGCAGCGGTTTCGCGCACTAGCGCAATCATGTTCGGCACGCCCTGAGTGCGGTTAGAAGACAGTTCGCGCGTCAGGTTGAACGGCTCGAGCAGCGCCCGGACATCGGTTGCTGCCACTTCGGCCGGCTGCCGATCCTGCACGGCGGTGAGGATCAAGGCGACCACCCCCTTGGTGATGGCCGCATTGCTGTCCGCAAGGAAGTGCAGCCGCCCATCGGGGAGCCGCGTCGGATAGACCCAGGTTGATGAGGAGCAGCCGCGCACCTTGGTCGCGTCGGTCTTCAGCGCTTCCGGCATTGGCTCCAGCTTTCGGCCGAGCTCGATCAGCAGCCGATATCGGTCCTCGCTGTCGAGAAACTCATATTCCTCGGCAAGATCCGACAGGGCGGGAAGGGCGGTCATGCCTGCCACTTAAGCGGCAGCGCCGCGGTTCGCCAGTATCAGCGGTCGCGCAAGCCCTCGATCTCGCGCGACAAGCTGTTTTCCTTGTCGACCGTGATCCGCTCGAGCACGTGGATTCGCTCCTTGAGCTGCTTCACCTCTTCGCGCAGCCTCAACGTCTCGGCCTGTTCGTCGGCCGAAACTTGCTCGCCGCCACCATCGCGGCGACGGCCATAACGGCCATAACCATATTTGGCCTTGAGCACGCCCGCGAACATCACGATCGCGACGATGACAACAACCATCTCAAACTGGTTCACTGGACCTTGTCTCCATTGCCAAGGCGCGGAGTACGCAGCGCCTCGATTTGGGCGGCGGTTTCGAGTCCGCCGTCGGTGACTATCTTTTCCAGCACTCTGACGCGCGCTTCAAGCTCCGCGTTCGAGGCGGCATATTGGGCGGCTTTTTCGGCTGCCAGCAGCGCATCGGCGTCGAGTTTCTTTTCACGGAATTTGAAGAAGCGGTGGAAGCCGTAGAAAATCGTCAGGACGGGCAAGCCAACGACGATCAGCGCGATCATCACCATTGCAGGATCGGTCATGCATGGCCTCCCTTGTCGATCGCCAGTGCGTCGATCTCCTTGGCCAGCCGGCGCGGCTCATCGGTGACGATGCGTTCGATCGTCTCGAGCCGGTCCTTGACCGAGCCAAGCTCGGCACGGAGCTGGGCATTCTCGCCGGTCAGCAGCTTGATCCGCTCCATCGCCTCCTTGTCGGTATGCGGGTGGAGCGCCTGGCCCCAGGCTCCGTCCAGCGGGTAGCCGTGCTTGATGCGCAGCCAGTTGTTGATGATCCAGCCGCCGACCGTGACGGCTGTGATCACTGCCACCACCGGGAGGATCTTGCCGACGAAATCCAATACGCCAATCAATTCGGGATCCATGACGCCCTTTCTACCGTAGTTTTTCGATATCGTCCGCCAATTGGCGCGACGGATCGGTGGCGATGCGCTCAAGCACCTTAAGCCGCTCCTCGAGCATGCCCACCTTTGTCTTGAGTTGCTCATTCTCGGCAGTGAGTGCCTTGGTGTCGTCCCTGCCATGGGGATGGACCTTTCCACCCCATTCGCCATCCAGCGGATAGCCGTGCCGCGCGCGGATGGCGGTCGTGATCACCCACCCCAAAGTGCTGATCGCGACGATCGCGATGACAAAAATCGGTCCCCCGAAATCCATATTCGAAACCCCTGACGTTCCCTGGCTTAGCGCAGCTGCTCGATTTCGCGGGCGAGGCTGCGGTTTTCGGTGGTTACATAGCTCTCGATATCGATCAGGCGCCGGTCAATATCGCGCAGCCTGCTGCGAATGTCGCGCGCGGTGCGGGTAGGGGACTGACGAACGCCCTGCCAAAAGCGCTGGTCCTCGCGATCCTCATATGCCAGTTCGCGCGGCCTGTCGTCGGCGACAAAGCCGGCGATGAAATAGAGCGGAAGCACGCTCCCGCCGCTCATGAACACGGCGCCAAGGAACATGATCCTGACCAGCGTGACATCCAGGCCGGTATAGTCGGCAATGCCCGAGCAAACGCCCATCAGCTTGCCGTTGCGCTTGTCGCGATAGAATTTGGTGCGGCTCGGAGGCTGCGTGGTCATCGTTCGCTCTCTTCATCGGTCAGCAGGGGCTGACGGCTGGTTTCGGGCAATGCATGATTTCGCCAGCCCGGATTCTCGGCAGTCATGATCCGCTCGATGGTATTGAGGCGGTCATCGAGCCGGCGAGCCGCATCGTGCAGTTCATCGAGCAGCTTCTCGTCCGAACCGGTCAAGGTCGCCGCGGTTTTCCACCTGGTGATGTAGTGAAACACCAGCCACGGCAGTCCTATGAACAACGTGACAATTGCAATTACCGGAATGAAATCGTCCACTTATGCCCCCTTGGCCTTCAAGGCCGCCTTCATCGCTTCGAGCTCGGCATCGACCTTGTCGGTAGCGCGAAGCTCGGCAATTTCCTCTTCCAAACTTTTCGGGCCGGTCATTCCCAGCGCGTCGGCTCGGCCTTCGGCGAAATCGGCGCGGCGCTCCAGCTGGTCAAAGCGTGAGAAAGCGTCCTCGGTCCGGTTGCCATGAAGCACTTCCCGGGCCCGGGCGCGAGTTACCGCGCTCTCGATCCGCGTCGCGATGGCATTCTGGCGGGCACGGGCCTCGCGCAGCTTGCCCTGGAGCTTGGCGATGTCGGCCTCATAGCCCTTCAACGTCTCGTTGATCGAATCGAGCTCAAGCTGCAGGCTCTCCGCCATGTCGGCGGCCTTCTGCCGCTCGATCAGGGCCTGCTTCGCGAGGTCCTCGCGGTCCTTGCTCAGCGCCAGCTCGGCCTTCTCGGTCCAGCTCGATTGCAATTCGTTGAGGCGCACCAGGGCGCGCCGCATTTCCTTGCTGTCGGCGATCGATCGCGCCGCCGAGGCTCGAACCTCAACCAGAGTCTCTTCCATTTCCAGGATAATCATGCGGATCATCCGCGCCGGATCCTCGGCGCGGTCGAGCAGCTCGGTGAAATTGGCTGCGAAGATATCCCGCGTGCGGGAAAAAATGCCCATCAAGTCACTCCAACCACATTCCCTGTCGCTTTTCCTCTTGCAGGCTTCATGCCAAAAATTCGCTTCTGTCTGAATTCTCAAAAAAGTGATGAAAATCGGCAGAAAATCGAGCGAAATATCTTGCCACATGGTGGGAATTGCCACCACATGTTGGCGCATGGAGCGGACCAATCAATTCGTCGGTCAAAGCCTGGCGTTCCTCGACGCAGTCGAGCGGGCGAGCCGCGCCGCGCCGCTCAATCGGCCTGTGCTGGTAATCGGCGAACGCGGTACCGGCAAGGAATTGATTGCCGAGCGCCTGCACCACCTTTCATCGCGCTGGGCGGGTCCGCTGGTGACGATGAACTGCGCGGCGCTGCCTGAGAACCTGATTGAAGCTGAGCTGTTCGGCCACGAGGCCGGCAGCTTTACTGGCGCTGCCAAGACGCGGCACGGCCGGTTCGAAGAAGCCGACGGCGGCACGTTGTTCCTCGACGAGCTGGCGACCCTGTCCTCGCCGGCCCAAGACCGCCTCCTTCGCGCCGTTGAATATGGTGAGGTGACTCGGATCGGCGCCTCAAAGCCGATTTCGGTCGATGTGCGAATCGTCGCGGCGACCAACGAACATCTGCCGAAATTGGTCGACCAGGGCCGCTTCCGCGCGGACTTGCTCGACCGGCTGTCATTCGAGGTAGTCACGTTGCCGCCGCTTCGCGCACGCCAGGGCGACATCCCGCTGCTCGCCGAGCATTTCGGCCGACGCATGGCGGTCGAGTTGGATTGGCCCAACTGGCCGGGCTTTTCGAGCCGGGCACAGGCAGAGCTCGAGGCCTATTCCTGGCCGGGCAATGTGCGCGAGCTGCGCAATGTCATCGAGCGTGCGGTATATCGGGCGGAAGATCCGGAGCGGGAAGTCGACGCCATCCAGTTCGATCCATTTGCCTCGCCGTGGGTCCTAAGCCCCGACCCGGCCGGCGCAGTCGAAGTGGCGGCATACACCGCGCAGCCCGCAGCGGCGCCTGCAGAATCCACAACGCCAGCTCCGCCGGCGACAACCGACGATCTTCGCGGCGCGGTCAATGCTTACGAGAAGGCGCTGCTGGAAGAAGCACTTGCGCGTCACCGCTACAACCAGCGCTCAACCGCGGCTGCGCTCGGCCTCACCTACGACCAGCTCCGCCATGCCATGAAACGCCACCAGCTGGCGCTAACTTCGCCTGGCTAACATTGGCCAAAAACATGCTATAAACGGGCCTGGGGTGTCACAACCTAGTGTCGGGAGGTCGTATGACGAAGCTCTCTCACCTGATGGTTCTGGCCGTTGTTGCTGTTCCTGTGTCCGCCAGTGCTGCGGTGATTTCATTGGGCAACGGCTATGCCGTTTCCTGCTACGACGCCGCTGAGGGAACCGGCGCCACGCTGCGTGCCCTCGACGATTGCAACCATGCCTTGGCCGAGCAGGCGCTTCCGCCGGAAGAGCGGGTAGCCACGCTGGTCAACCGTGGGATTATCCTGCTGCGCCGTGCGGACGTGAAATCGGCCAATGCCGACTTCGATGCAGCATTGCAGATCGATCCGCGGCAGCCGGAGGCATGGCTGAACAAGGCCGTCGCCCATGCCCGCTTCGGCAAGAGCACGGACGCGCTGCCGCTGGTCGCCAAGGCCCTGGAATATGGCACTCGCAAACCGGCGCTGGCCTATTTCGTGCGAGCGATGGGCAATGAGGACAGCGGACATATTTCCGCGGCCTATCATGACTTGCAGCGCGCCCGGCAGCTCGATCCCAAATGGGATGAGCCAAAGATCGAGCTTCAACGGTTCCAGGTCCGCCAGCTTTAGCCGGCGGACCTCGTCAACCGGCTTAGCGCGGTAGCGACTGGAAGCTCGCCATCGCGTATAGCATCGGGATCGACAGCAGCGTGTTGGTGCGGCTCGCCAGCATGGCGACGCGCGCCGACTTGGCTTTCGTTGTATCGTCAGCTTCGACCAAGCCCAAAGCCCTCTTCTGGTTTGGCCAGATGACACCCCAGACGTTGAAGCCCATGATCAGGCCCAGCCACATTCCCGTGCCGATCAGCTGGAAGCCGGGCCGGAAGGTCAAAGCCTCGACCAGGTAACCGTTCACCCATGCCAGCAGCAGGCCGATCAGCATGGTCATCGCCGCCGCCCAACGGAAATAGAAGAGCGCATTGGGAGCGATATATTTGGATACGCCCGGCTTCAGTTCGGCCGGGATCGACGGCATCGTCGGGATCTGCACGAAGTTGAAATAGTAGAGCAGGCCAATCCAGGTGATGCCGAAGAAGACGTGCAGCCAGCGCAGCACCACCGCCGCGTTGAGCGCATCAGCATGGAAGCCCATCATTAGGCCGACGGCCGCGACCAGGCCGATCAGCAGCACCAAATTCAGATTTTCAAGAATCTTGCCCATCAGTTCCCCCTCTTGGGTTGGCGGTTTTCCCGCTTCGATGCGCTGCTGTTACGACCGGGAAGGGGCGAGGGGCAAGAGATTGGCGGCAAATGGCGGAGCCGGAAACGCGGCTTCGCGTTGGAGGATGGAGCCCCAATCAACTTGCCGGAGACAAACAATGGCCTTCACCCTTCCCGACCTGCCGTTCGACCGCGCTTCGCTGGACCCGCACATGTCGGCGGAAACGCTCGATTTTCATCACGGCAAGCACGACCAGGCCTATGTCACCAAGGTCAACGAGCTACTCGGCGATACCGACCTGGAAGGCGCGTCGCTAGTCGAGGTGATCCGTGCCGCGCACGAGCGCAAGGACAAGAAGCTGTTCAACAACGCCGCGCAAATCTGGAATCACAGCTTCTTCTGGCAATGCCTCGCACCCGCAGGATCAACGCGCCCGTCAGGCAAGTTGCGGGAGATGATCGGCTCCGACTTTGGAAGCGAGCAGCAGCTGCTCGACAAGCTTGCCAACGAGAGCGTCAACCATTTCGCCAGCGGCTGGGGTTGGCTCGTCCTCAACAACGGCAAGCTCGAGGTGACTTCGCTGCACGACGCCGACACACCGGTTGCGCATGGCATGACGCCGCTGCTCACGATCGATGTGTGGGAGCACGCCTATTACATCGACTATCGCAACGAGCGGCCGCGTTATGTGAAAACGGTGCTCGAGAATATCATCAACTGGGATTTCGTTGCGAAGAACCTCGACGGCCAAGGGGCCGGCCGCGCCGACCAGCAAGCTAGGATTTCAGCCGATAACCTGACCTGAAGATCCAGATGATCGCGGTCAGCGGCAGCAGGATGACGGCTGCCGTCACCGCCACGCTCGCCCAAATCGGTACGTCGCTGACGCCGAAGAAGGTCCAGCGATAGCCGGCGACCAGGTAGAGGATCGGATTCAGCAAGGTAACCGTGCGCCACGGCTCCCCGATCGATCCGACCGAATAAAACACGCCCCCCAGGAATGTGAGAGGTGTCACGACAAGCAGCGGGATTACCTGCAGCTGCTCGAAATTCTTGGCCCATATGCCGATCGCAAAGCCAAGCAGGCAAAAGCCGACGGAAATGGCGACCAGGAACAGCAGCATGAGCAGCGGATGGGCGACCCACACATGAACGAACAGGGTCGCCGTGGCGAGCGTCACCAGCGCCAGGATCACCGACTTGGTTGCGGCCGCTCCGACAAAGGCAGTGACCGTCTCCAGCGGTGACAGCGGGGCCGACAGGATTTCGTAGATCGTGCCGGTGAACTTGGGAAAGAAGATGCCGAAGCTGGCGTTCATCAGTGCCTGGGTCAGCACCGATAGCAGGATCAGGCCGGGAACGATGAAGCTTCCGAACGGAATTCCGGCCATATCGCTCATCCGGCTGCCGATCGCCGAGCCGAACACCAGGAAATAGAGCGAGGTGGTGATCACCGGCGTGACCAGGCTCTGCCACAGGGTGCGGCCCCAGCGCGCCATTTCAAAGCGGTAGATCGCCTTGACGCCATTCACGTTCATCTAGGCGCGCTCCTCATGGACCAGGCTGACGAAGATGTCCTCCAGGCTCGACTGGTGGGTGGATAGGTCCTTGTAGCCGATGTTGAGTTCGTCCAGCCGCCGCATTAGCCCCGGGATGCCGGTGTGATCGGCATGGGTGTCGAAGCGGTAGCAGAGCGTGTGGCCGTCATCCTCCAGCGCCAGGCCCCATTCCGCCAAGCCAGAAGGAATTGCCGCAATCGCGTCATCCAGCGTAATCTTGAGCGTCCGCTGGCCCATTTGCGCCATCAGCGCCTTCTTGTCGCCCAGCGCGACCAGCTCGCCTTTGCGGATCACGCCGACCCGATCGGCCATTTCCTCGGCTTCCTCGATGTAATGGGTGGTAAGGATGATCGTCGTGCCGTCGGCGCGAAGTTTTCGCACCAGCGCCCACATGTCGCGGCGAAGCTCGACGTCGACGCCGGCGGTCGGCTCGTCGAGGAACAAGATGTCGGGCTCATGGGCGAGGGCCTTGGCGATCATGACCCGCCGCTTCATGCCGCCCGATAGCTCGCGCATCTCCGACTTGCGCTTGTCCCACAGCGTCAGCCGCTTGAGGATGTCCTCAATCTGCTTGTCGTCCTTAGGCTTGCCGAACAGGCCGCGGGAGAAGCTTACGGTCGCCCAGACGCTCTCAAATGCGTCGGTGGTGAGTTCTTGCGGTACGAGGCCGATCCGAGTGCGGACACGGCGGAAATCGTCCAGCCAATTCTTGCTCTCGACCAGCACCTGGCCGCCGGTTGCGGTGACGATCCCGCAAACGATGTTGATCAGCGTCGTCTTGCCGGCGCCATTTGGCCCGAGCAGCGCCAATATCTCGCCACGCCGGATATCGAGGTTGACGCCCTTCAGCGCCTCGACGCCGTTGGCATAGGCCTTCTTGAGGTCCTCAATCTGAATAATCGCGTCACTCATTCGACCGGTCCCGGCTCCAGCGGCTTTGCATCATCGGTGTTGAGGCCATGGCGGATCAGCATCGGGACGTTGGCGATAGCGAACAGCAAGGTCGCCGGAATAGCGCCCCACAGCTTGAACGCGATCCAGAAGTCGGTGGACGTATTGCGCCATACGCTCTCATTGACCACTGCCATGACCGCAAAGAAGATCGCCCAGTTGCGGGTGAGCTTCTTCCAGCCTTCCTCGTCGAGCCCCGGATAGGTGCTGCCCAGCACCGCCTTGAGCAGCGGCCGGCCGGTGGCAAGCCCGAAGGCAAGCAGGCCCGAGACCAAAGCGTAGTAGATCGTCGGCTTGATCTTGATGAACGTCTCATTGTGCAGCCAAATGGTTAGGCCGCCCAACACCACCACCATCACTGCCGAGAATAGCAGGAGCGGCGAGACGTAACGGTAGCGCACTGCAGCGAAGACCAGGGCCGCAACCATCGCCGCCATGAACGCTCCCGTCGCGACGAAAATCTTTAGCGCGCCAGGTACCGGCGCGAGGAAATTGACGAGGAAGAAGACCAGCAGCGGGCCGATGTCGATCGCCAGCCTGGCCGCGCCGGCCGGTTCGCGTTTTGCCTCCGCATTCATGCCGGAAGCCCTGCAATGGCGCGAGCGACCGCGCGTGCATCGAACGGGCGCAAATCATCTACTCCTTCGCCGACCCCGATCGCATGGATCGGCAGGCCAAATCTCTCGGCCGCTGCGACCAGAACGCCGCCCCGGGCCGTCCCGTCGAGTTTGGTCATGACAAGGCCAGTGACGCCCGCCTGGTCCCGGAAAACTTCGATCTGGTTGAGCCCGTTCTGACCGGTGGTCGCATCGAGGACCAGGATGACGTCGTGCGGCGCTTCGGAGTTCAGACGGCCGAGCACACGGCGGACCTTGGAAAGCTCGTCCATCAGGTGCGCCTTGTTCTGCAGCCGCCCGGCAGTATCGACGATCAGCGCGTCGATGCCGGTGGCGGTCGCCTGCTTGACGCCGTCATAGACGATGCCCGCGGCGTCGCCGCCTTCCTTGCCGCTGATCACCGGCGCCTTGATCCGGTCGCCCCAGATTTTGAGCTGCTCGATCGCGGCGGCGCGGAAGGTGTCGCCGGCCGCCAGCATCACGCCATAGTCCTGCTCCTGCAGCAGATGGCCGAGCTTGCCGATGGTGGTGGTCTTGCCCGACCCGTTGACACCGATCACCAGGATGACATGGGGACGGGGGAAGCCCCAGACGTCGAGCGGCTTGGCCACCGGCGCGAGGATCTTCTCGATCTCCTCGGCGAGGATGGTGCGAAGGCCGCGTTCGTCCAGCTGCTCGTAGCGCCGCGCTGCGATGCTCTCACGGATGCGCTTTGATGCCTCGGGGCCGAGGTCGGACGCGATCAGCGCTTCCTCGATATCGTCGAGGGTCGCCGTATCGAGCGCCTGCTCCTTGACCAGGCCCGAGAGATTCTCGCCCAGACGGTCCGCCGTTTTCTTGAAACCGCCTGTCAGGCGCTCGAGCCAACTCATTCAAAAATCCCGGTAAGTGTTTCATTGTCGCGGCCAACGATCTTGGCCGCTCCAAGGTCGCCGCGTTTCGATCCGGCGATGCGGACCGGCGCGAATCCGTCGGTATGGCCCTTCTCGCTATTCTCGATAAGCACCGTTTGGCGGGTGCCGACCAGTCCATCGAGCCAGCATGACCGACGCTGCTCCGCAGCTTGCCTTAGGCGAGCTGCCCGCGCCTTGACTAGCTCCCGCTCCAGCTGGGGCATTCTGGCGGCCGGCGTATTGGGCCGGGGCGAGAAGGGGAAGATGTGGGCCGCGACAATGTCGCAATCGTCTAGCAGCCTTAGCGAATTGAGCGCGGCCCCTTCGCTTTCGGTCGGAAAGCCGGCGATCAAATCGGCGCCGATGGTGACATCGCTCCGGGCTGCCTTGAGCCGCTCTACCGTCTCCACCGCCTGGGCGCGGCTATGGCGGCGCTTCATCCGCTTGAGGATAAGGTCGTCGCCGGCCTGCAGCGAAAGGTGGAAGTGGGGGAGGAGCCGGGCTTCGCTCGCAACCAGCTCCATCAGCGCCCCGTCGATCTCGATACTGTCGAGCGAGGATAGGCGAAGGCGCTTCAACGGCGGCAGCTCGGCCAGCAGTCTTTGGCACAGCGGGCCTAGCCCGCCTTCGTAGCTGGTGATGTCGACACCAGTGAGGACTATTTCCTTCGCACCGGCGTCCAGTTCGCGAGCCACGGCGTCGCGGACCGCTTCATAGGGCAGGGAGCGGCTGGCGCCGCGGGCCTGCCAGATCGAGCAGAAGGTGCAGCGATGATCGCAGCCGGTTTGGACCGCGACGAAGCTCCGCACCCTGGCCAGGAAGCCCGCGGCCACGGGCGGCGCCGGTGCTGTCATGACGTCGCTGATCACCATTTTGTTTTCATTGGCGAATGCGGCCGCGCGATATTTGTCGGCATTGCCGATGACCTTGGCTACCTCGGGCATCGCCGCGAAACTCTGCGGATCGAGCTGGGCGGCGCAGCCGGTGACGATGATCCGTTTGTCCGGCGTCTCGCGATGCGCGCGGCGGATTGCCTGGCGGGTCTGGCGCACCGCCTCGCTGGTGACGGCGCAGCTATTGACGATGATCGTGTCCTTGCCGGCCAGGCCGCGCATCGCCTCGCTCTCGGCGAAATTCAGCCGGCAGCCTAAGGTAATCGTCTCGGCCATTAGGCGAATGCCTCCAGGTCGATCTGGCCGGCGAAGACATGGGTCGCGGTGCCGCGCATGCGGATCGGCTCGCCCGGCGCCCAGGTGATGGTGAGCGCGCCGCCGCGCATATGCACCTTGACCGGCGAGACCGCCTTCTTCTGGACGATCGCCGCGACCCCGGTCGCACAGGCGCCTGTGCCGCAGGCCAGGGTCATTCCGGATCCGCGTTCCCAGGTGCGGAGATGGATGCCGTCGTCGCGCACCGAGGCGACATTGACGTTGATCCGCTCCGGAAAGGCGGGGTCATGCTCGATCGACGGGCCGAGGCTGATCAGGTCGATCTTCGTCTCGTCGGGAACGAAGAACACGAGGTGAGGATTGCCGACGCTCAATGCCATTGGATGCTCCAATGCATTCCAAGCGAGCGGGAGGTGTGCCGTATCCATCGGATAAGTAAGGGGAATTTCATCCCATGCGAAGTGGGGCGGGGGCAGGCTAACCTCGACATCCGCTCCGAACGTACCGCCCTCGACCAGCCCGCCGCCGGTCTCAAGCGTCCTTGCGCCGGTCAGCGCGACCACGCAGCGCGAGGCATTGCCGCAGCTTTCGACCTCGCCGCCGTCCTGGTTCCAGATGCGCATCTTCACATCGGCGGTGGCCGACGGTTCGAGCAGGATCAGCTGGTCGCAGCCGATGCCGAGGTGGCGGTCGGCGAGCGCCTTGGCCAGCGCCGGGGTTATCGTCACCGGCTGCTCGCGAGCGTCGATCACGACAAAGTCGTTTCCAAGTCCGTGCATCTTGTGGAATTGCCGCGTCACGCGCGCCGAATTAGGGAGCGCATGACCGTTAGTCCACCGCACGGCATGAAAACAGGAGACTTCCAGTGCAACGAGCCGCGTCCGACGTCATGCAATCGATCCTGCTATCGGCAGTGATCGATGCGCTGGAAGCGATGAAGGCCGCATCGGGCGGAGTGCCCAACAACATGCTGCGCGACCTGCAGAGCGTTCACCGCAACACCACCTTCGCCGACCTGCCCAAGTCGGTTCAGGATTCGATCGGCCAGAGCGTCCGCGCCGCCTTCACGCAGTTCTTGAAAGAAGGTTATGCGGTCGGACCAAAGCAAGCGGTCCAGCAGTCGCGGCCGATGGACCGGGTGCCGGAACGCGACCGCCGCGGTCCCCAGGATCGCCGAGATTTTCGCAAGAATCCCGGCCGGCGCGGTCCCGACCGTCCGGGTGGCGGGCCGGGGAAGGGGCCCCGACCTGGCGGTCCGCCGAGGGGCAAGCCGACCAAGTGAAGGGCGGCCCCGCCGACCTTGCCCAAGCGGTCATCCAGTTCTGGTGCGACGAGCTCAGCGAAGAGCAGCATTTCAGGAAGGACCCTACTGTCGACCGGCATATCGCGGAGCGGTTCGGCAAGGTCCGCGAGGAAGTGCTGAGGTCGAAAGCCGCGGGCTGGCGCGACACGCCGGAAACGCTGGTGGCGGCGATCATCCTCCTCGACCAGTTCAGCCGCAACATGTTCCGCGGTAAGGCCCGGGCGTTCGAAGCGGACGGCCTTGCGCTGGAACTGTGCAAGGAAGCGCTCGACAGGGGCTGGGTCGACCAGCTGCCGAAGCCATTGCCGACCTTTTTCCTGATGCCGCTGCAGCATAGCGAGAATCTGGGAGACCAGGAGCGGTCCGTGGCAGAGTTTCGCGACCGCGACCCCCTCAACTACAAATACGCACTTCTCCACCGCGACCAGATCAAGCGCTTCGGCCGCTTCCCCGGCCGCAACCAGGCGCTGGGGCGGGTCTCGACGCCCGAAGAGCGGGAAGCGATCGCGCGGGGCGAGACGTTCTGAACCTTGACCTCCGCCCCCCTCTCACGTAGGGGCCGCCCCGTCTTAACGGACATGACATCGATGGAGTCCCTCGGGACACGCTGGCCGGCGAGGTTTCGCCCGCCGGCGCTGTTTGCTTTGTGGCCGTCGAGATGAGGAGTTTTGGATGTTCGAAAGCCTGAGCGATCGCCTGTCCGGCGTATTCGACAAGCTCCGCGGCCGCGGCGCGCTGTCGGAGGACGACGTGCGCTCGGCGATGCGCGAGGTGCGCGTCGCGCTGCTCGAAGCCGACGTCGCGCTGCCGGTGGCGCGCGATTTCGTCGACAAGGTAACCGAGCGCGCGGTCGGAGCCGAGGTCATCCGCTCCGTCACGCCAGGCCAGATGGTCGTGAAGATCGTCAACGACGCCCTCGTCGACATGCTGGGCGCGGAGACCGCCGAGCTCCATCTCGACGTCAATCCGCCGGCCGTGATCATGATGGTCGGGCTGCAGGGCTCGGGCAAGACCACCACCACCGCCAAGCTCGCCAAGCGGCTCTCGGAGCGCGAGCGCAAGAAGGTGCTGATGGCCTCGCTCGACGTCGCCCGCCCGGCGGCTCAGGAGCAGTTGGCCGTGCTCGGCCGCCAGGCCGGCGTCGACACGCTGCCGATCGTCGCCGGCCAGACCCCGGTCCAGATCGCCCAGCGCGCACTGCAGTCGGCGAAGCTGCAAGGCTATGACATTCTCCTGCTCGACACTGCCGGACGCCTCCACGTCGACGACACGCTGATGGCCGAAATGAAGGCGGTCGCCGCCGCATCCAACCCGGTCGAGACGCTGCTGGTGGTCGACAGCCTGACCGGCCAGGACGCGGTCAATGTCGCCAAGGGCTTTGCCGGCGAAGTCGACCTTTCGGGCGTGATCCTGACCCGCATGGACGGCGATGCTCGCGGCGGTGCGGCGCTGTCGATGCGCGCGGTCACCGGCAAGCCTATCAAGTTCGCCGGCACCGGCGAGGCGATCGACGCCCTCGAAGCCTTCCACCCCAGCCGCGTCGCCGGCCGCATCCTCGGCATGGGCGACGTCGTGTCGCTGGTCGAGCGCGCTGCCGAGACGGTCAAGATCGAGGATGCCGAGAAACTTGCCCGCAAGATGGAGAAGGGCAAGTTCGACCTCGACGACTTGCGCCTCCAGATCAGCCAGATGCAGCGCATGGGCGGGCTCGGCGCGCTGGCCAACATGCTTCCGGGCATGAAGGGCATGAAGGGCGCGGCCAACATCGACGAGAAGGCACTGGTTCGCCTCGAGGCGATGATGAGCTCGATGACCGCCAAGGAGCGCGCGAAACCCGAGCTGATCAACGCCAAGCGCAAGATCCGCATCGCCAAGGGCAGCGGGACCACCGTCCAGGAGGTCAACAAGCTGTTGAAGATGCATTTGGAGATGTCGAACGCGATGAAGCGGCTGAAGAAGCTCGGCGGCTTCGGCAAATTGGCATCGATGTTTTCCGGTGGGGGAATGGAAAAGGCGCTGGCCGGGATCGCACCCGGCGGCGAACTCCCCGGGGGGCTGCCCGGTCTTCCGGGCTCCAACTCGCCGTTCAACCTGCCCCCAGGTTTCGACAAATTTGGTAAGAAATAGTTAGATTTAGAAGAAGGACTTAAGAAAATGGCAGTTGCAATCCGCCTGGCCCGTGGTGGCTCCAAGAAGCGCCCATACTATCGCGTAGTCGTGGCCGACAGCCGCAATGCGCGTGACGGCCGCTTCATCGAGAAGGTCGGCACCTACAACCCGCTGCTGGCGAAGGATTCGCCGGAGCGCGTGAAGCTCGACGTCGAGCGCATCTCGCATTGGCTGTCGGTCGGCGCCCAGCCGTCGGACCGCGTGCTTCGCTTCCTCGATGCCGCCGGCATCCGCGAGCGCGCTCCGCGCAACAACCCGCAGAAGGCCGAGCCGGGCGAGAAGGCCAAGGAGCGCGCCGAGGAGCGTGCCAACAAGGCCGCCGAGGCCGAAGAGGCCAAGGCCGCCGCCGCCGCCGCTCCGGCGGTTGAGGAAGTGACTGAGGAGGCTGCGGCCCCCGAAGCCGCCGCCGAAGTCCCGGTTGAGGAAGCGGCCGCCGAGGAGGCTCCCGCCGCCGCCGTAGAGACCGCCGAGGAAGCTCCGGCCGCTGAAGAAGCCGCCGCCGAAGAGGCTCCGGCAGCTGAAGCGCCGGCCGAAGAAGCTCCGGTCGCTGAAGAAGCCGCAGCCGAGGAAGCTCCGGCCGCCGAGGAAGCCAATGAGGCAACCCCGAACAGCGACGCCGGCGACGAAGGCGGAGAAGTGACCGGCGAAAGCTCGCAGGCCCCCGCCGAGGGTACCGCCGACGAGACCGAAGCGAAGGCCGAGTAATCCATGAGTTCACCGGCGACCGGGAAGCGCGTGGCGCTGGCCGCGGTCGCCGGGGCCCATGGCGTAAAGGGCGAGCTGAGGCTCAAGCTGTTTGCGGACAGCGTTGAAAGCCTGGCTCGCCATTCGCGGCTCCATGTCGGCGGGCGCGAGTTGGTGCTCAAGGACATCAAAGACGGCGGCAAGACCGCCATCGCCCGGTTCGAGGGCATTTCCGACCGCTCAGCCGCCGAAGCGCTGCGCGGTTCGCTGGTCGAGGTCGACCGCGACCAGCTCCCTCCGCTTGAGGAGGGCGAATATTATCATGCCGACCTGGTGGGCCTTCCCTGCGTCGATGACTCTGGCAACAGCTTGGGAATGGTTGTTTCGGTCGAGAATTTCGGGGCTGGCGACCTGCTCGAGGTCGAGAAGCCGACCGGCCAGCGATCGCTGATCCCATTCCGCGATCCGATCGCCCATCTCGCTCGCGACAAGATCATCCTCGATCCTGAGTTCCTGGCCTAGCCCGGCTTGACGCCCAGTCGCCAAAGCCTTGCTTTCCCGTCTTCGCTCGACGTCACCAGCCACCGCCCGTCCGGGCTGAATGCCACCGACATCACGTCCTCCGGATGCGGCAGCCTTGCCACGACGGCCATGTCGCTGACTCGCCACAGCTTGGCTGGTTCGGCATGGCCGCCAGTTCCGGTCAGCTGGTGCCAGAAGGTTCCGAACCCGCTGCGCGCCCGGCCGCCCGTCGCCAGCCAACGGTCGTCCGGGCTCAAGTCCACCGAATAAACGTGATTGCCTGCATCGATCCGCTTGAGCGGAGCGCCATCGGTTGTTCGCCATAGCCGGATGGTGGAATCGTCCCCGCCGGTGACCATCGTTCGCCCATCGCTGCTGAGATCGAGACCGACGACTGCCTGTTCGTGCCCGCTGAGCGTGCGAAGCGATTTTCCGGTTCCTGCATCCCAGATTCGAGCGGTCTTATCGAAGCTGGCGCTCGCAAGCTGCTTGCCGTCGGAGCTGAACCGCACGTTCCAGACATTGCGCTGATGGCCTTTCAATATGAGCGGCGCAGAACTGGCCTCGAGGGACCAGATGCGGATAACCCCATCCTCGCTAGCCGATGCAGCGAGCTGGCCGTCGGGCGCGACATCGATAGTCCAGATTGGACCGCCCGCGCCTGCGAAGCGCTTCAGTTCGCGCGCGCTGCCGAGGTCCCAGGCGCGCAGCAGCCCGTCATAGCCTGCGGTCAGGAGTTGGTTGTCCGGCGCGAATGCCACTGCGGTAGCGCCGCCGTCATGGCGAAGCCTGGATACCGGCTTCCAGTCGGATGTCCGCCGGACGACGACTTCGCCGGTGGCATTGGCCGACGCCAGCAGGGCGCCATCGCGGCTGAATGCGACTTGCCGCCCGGGGCCGCCGCCCAACTGCCATGTCCGCTCAAGAGTGGCGATGATGCGCGGGCCCTGAGTTGCTGCCTCGGGCTCGCTCCCACATCCGCTCAACGCAATCGCCAAGCCAATCCAAATGCCCCGCACGCCATGTCTCCCGATTCCGGACAAGCGTATCGGTAGTGTATTATGATAGCAATACAGTAATCAGCGGAGCAGCGGGCGCTCCTTGGCCAAATCATTGCGAATGGTCGTGGCGGCAATGCCGCCCTGGCCCATGGCGCTGCTGATCTGGTCGAGGCCGATCACCAAGTCGCCTGCGGCATAAACGCCCTCGACGCTGGTCCGCATGCGGGAGTCCACCCCGACGCAGCCGTCGTCACCCAGCCGGGCGCCGACCATGGTGGCAAGCTGGCAGTGCACGTCGCTGCCCAGCGCCGGATAGACGCTGTCGAAGGTGAAATGACCCTCGGCGGTGTCGACCGTGATGCTGTCATCCGCGATCGCAACCGCCTCCGCCGGTCCGTCGACCGTCTCGATGCCCGCTCCCTCAAGCGCCGACCTGTCGGCGGCGGATATGCTTAGTGCCCTGTCCGGCGCAATCAACGTGACGTCGGCAGTGTAGCCGCGGAGGAACAGCGCCTCGGCTACGCCGCGGCCGCCGCTGCCCAGCACTCCGACCTTCTTGTCGGTTACCTCATAACCGTCGCAGATCGGGCAATAACGGATCTGTCCGCGTGCCAGCGCGTCGTCGTGCAGCGCTTCGTCCATCGGCGGGCGCCGGTTGGTCACTCCGGTCGCCAACAGCACTGAACGCGCCTGGACAGGGCCCGACCCCCATTCCGCTTCGAACAAGCCGCTATCCTCGTCGCGCTCCAGTCGGCTGACGGTGCCGTCGATGATCTTGGCGCCGTATTTTTGCGCCTGCTCCTTCATGCGTCCGATTAGCTCTTTTCCGGAAATGCCGTCGGGATAACCGGCATGGTTGCGCGTGCACGGAATTGTCGCGGCGCGCCCCTTGCCGCTGTCAACCACGAGGATGCTCAAGTGAAAGCGGGCGAGATAGATCGCCGCGGTCAGCCCCGCCGGGCCGCCGCCGATCACCAGGCAGTCGAGTGGATCGTCTTGCATCCGCTCCTAATGCCGGGCCTTCTGCGCGAGTTCCCGCTCAACGTGGTGAAATGCCGGCGTCCTGCCGGGAGCGGTAAGGCGATTGGCCAACTAGTTGTCCGTCGGGCGATGCTGTTGCGTGGTTCAGCGAAGAAGGCTCGCTTCATGCAACATCGGGAGTAATCTAGGAGAATGGACAAGGTTTCAACCTTGGTGCAGCCTGATTCGACACTTCGCGGAATGCATCAAAGCATCCTGCCGATCACCGTCGTCATTTGGCTGGCGCACTGGGGCATTCTCGTTTCCCGTGCCTACGCGCTCGGCATCGACAGCAGTTGGGGCCCAGTGGGGATCAGGGCCGTGGTTTCGTTTGCCGGAGCCTTGTCGTGCCTTTTGATCTACAAACTGCTCCAGCACCGCCGGATGAAGCCCGCAACCCGGCTTGTCGCAGCCTTCCTGCTGTCACTTCCCGCGATCATCATTGTTTCGCTGGCGAACGAATTTATGTGGCTCGTCTGCACAGAATATTTCTCGGTCCATTATGGCTTCGGACCGCAAGACGTGCTGCTCAGCCAATGTCTGACCGCATCGTCTCCGTGCCAGCTGCTGCTCGTGAACGCGAGTTTCACGGCGGGGACTAATTTCTGGGTCTATATCGCCTGGTGCGCCTTTTACGTGGCGATCATCATGGCCGCCGATCTGAGCGAGCGAGAGCGCCGGCTATATATTGCCGAGCGCGCCGCGCAGGAAGCGCAGCTGAGCGCCCTCAGATTCCAGCTCAATCCGCATTTCATGTTCAACACGCTCAACACATTGTCGGGCCTGATTGCACTCGACCGAAAACAGCAGGCAGCGGACGTCGTCCTAAACCTGTCGAGCTTCCTTCGATTTTCGCTTCAATCGGACACGGAGCAGCTGATCAGCCTCGACAAGGAGATCGAGGCGCAGAGAATGTATGGATCGTGATACGGAAGATTTGCTGCACGATATTGCAAGCGGAAAATCGGCGGTGCGCCGAAAGGCGGCAGCGCGGCTGGCAGCATTGAAGGATCCGGAGACAGTTGAGCCGCTCATTGCCATGCTTGGCCATCCAGACTTCCCGACGCATCGCGCGATCATTGCGACACTTGGGGCGATCGGTGACGCTCGGGCATTCGAGCCGCTGTCGGACTTGCTAGAAGTCCCCCGCGCCTATTGCGACGAACTGGTGTTGGCATTTGGCAATATCCGAGACCCGCGTTCGGGCGCTCTGCTGACGAAACTGCTGCTTGAGGGTGAAGTCTGGCACGCGGTTTGTGCGGCGGATGCGCTCGGGCAGCTTAAGCCGGAAGGTGCAGCAACAAGCTTGGTCAAGGCGGCCAAGGCAGACAGGCTGCAACCTCGATTTCACGCTTTAAGGGCGCTCGCGACATTTGATTGCGAGAGCGGCCTTTTCGACGATCTGCTGCCGATGCTCGACCTTGAAGATCGTGAAACAATACGTCTGGCTGGGCTATGCCTGCTTCGCATGGACGAGGCGAGGGCGAGCATGGCGCTGCGTCCACTGCTTCGTAGTGGAAGCGTTGATGTTCGCCGGGGTGCTGCCGAAGCCCTGGCGAAATTCGGCGATCCCGATGCTCAGCGAGCCCTCATGACTTTTGGCTGCATCGCATTTTAGCGAAATAACGCAATTGGTTGGCGCGCCTTGGGCGGCCTCGGTGTTGAACCCGCGGCGGGGCATGGATTCCCCCGGACTTGATTCAGGCGCCCAATTGCGCCTAGGCCAAGGTTCTCCGTGACGACGAGCAACAGGGGCCGTCGATGGCGCTAAGGTCGAGGACGCAGCTTCGATTTCATGCAGGCCGCGCCGGCCTGCTTGCGCTGCTTGCAACCATCGTTTCGGCTTGCAACCGCGGCATTCTCGATCCGGTCGGCCCGGTAGGCCATGCCGAAAAGACGATCCTCATCAATTCCACCGCCATCATGCTGGCGATCGTCATCCCGACGATGGTCGCTACGGTCGCCATCGCCTGGTGGTTCCGGCGCAGCAACAGCAAGGCGACCTATCTTCCCGATTGGGAATATTCGGGCGCGGTTGAAATGGTGGTGTGGGGCATCCCGGTGATGACGATCTTGCTGCTTGGCGGCATTACCTGGATCAGCAGCCACGACCTGGAGCCAAGCAAGCCGCTCGTCTCTGCCAAGCCGCCGCTCGAGGTCGAAGTGGTCTCGCTCGACTGGAAATGGCTGTTCATCTACCCTGACCAGGGGATTGCGACCGTCAACCAGCTGGTGATCCCGGCGGGGACTCCGGTCAGCTACCGCCTAACCTCGGCGACGGTCTGGAACGTCTTCTTCGTTCCCCAATTCGGAACGATGATCTACACCATGCCGCGAATGACAACCCGGCTGAACCTCCAGGCCGACCGGCAGGGAGTCTATGAGGGGATCTCGGCGCACTTCAGCGGCGACGGCTTCCCCGGCATGCAGTTCAAGGCCCAGGTGCTGCCTGCCGATCAGTTCGCGATGTGGGCGCAGGGCGCGCATGGCCAGGGCGGGGCGCTCGACCCAGCTTCCTTCGCCGAGCTGTCGAAGCCGAGCAGCTATGTGAAACCGATGACCTATGGCAGCGTCGCGCCCGGCCTGTTCGATGCGATCGTCGCCAACCGCGTCGCTCAACTCCAACTCCCGCAACCCGCTCCGCCCACGGAGCAGGCTCCCGCGGCGTCGCCGGGAGGCTAGGGCATGTTTGGCAAGCTTACCTGGGACGCGATCCCGTTTGACGAGCCGATCCCGCTGATCACCTCGCTTGTGGTGATTCTGGCGATCGTTGGCATCGCCATCTGGGTCTGGCGCAAGGGCTGGTTCCCCGCGCTCTGGCACGGCTACATTACATCTACCGATCACAAGAAGATCGGCATCATGTACATCGTGCTGGCGCTGCTGATGCTCGTGCGCGGGTTTGCGGACGCGATCATGATGCGGATCCAGCAGTCGCTGGCGATCGGCGCGTCGCAGGGCTATTTGCCGCCCGAACACTACAACCAGATATTCTCCGCGCACGGCACGATCATGATCTTCTTCGTGGCGATGCCGTTCGTCATCGGCTTCATGAACTTCGTCGTGCCGCTGCAGCTGGGCGTGCGCGACGTTGCCTTCCCGACCATGAACAATGTCAGCTTCTGGTTGACTGCATCGGGCGCGCTGCTGGTCAACGTTAGCCTGTTCATCGGCGAATTTGCGCGCACCGGCTGGCTCGCCTTTCCACCGCTTTCGGAGCTGGAGTTCTCGCCCGGCGTCGGGGTCGATTATTACCTGGTGGCCCTGCAGATATCCGGGGTCGGCACGGTGCTTACCGCGGTCAATTTCGTGACCACCATCCTCAAGACCCGCGCGCCCGGCATGTCTTATTTGCGCATGCCTGTGTTCTGCTGGACCTCGCTCGCCTCCAACCTGATCATCCTTGCCGCATTCCCGGTGCTGACCGCGACCTTGGCGCTGCTGATGCTCGACCGTTACCTCGGCTTCCATTTCTTCACCAATGACGGCGGCGGCAACTCGATGCTCTACATGAACCTGATCTGGGTCTGGGGGCATCCGGAAGTCTACATCCTCGTCCTCCCAGCGTTCGGCATTTATTCCGAGGTGGCCGCGACCTTCTCCGGCAAGCCGCTGTTCGGCTACCGCTCGATGGTCTTCGCGACGATGGTCATCTGCATCGTGTCGCTGATGGTCTGGCTGCACCATTTCTTCACCATGGGCGCCGGCGCCAACATCAACGCCATCTTCGGCATCGCCAGCATGATCATCGGCATCCCGACCGGCGTGAAGATCTACAATTGGCTGTTCACCATGTACGGCGGCCGGGTCCGCTTCAACGTGCCGATGTACTATCTGATCGGCTTCATGCTGACCTTCGTGATCGGCGGCCTGACCGGCGTCCTGCTCGCCATCCCGCCGGTCGATTTCATCGTGCACAACAGCCTGTTCCTGGTCGCGCACTTCCACCAGGTGATCATCGGCGGCGTCGTGTTCGCGATCATGGCCGGCTACACCTACTGGTTTCCGAAGGCGTTCGGTTTCACGCTCGACGAGCGGCTCGGCAAGATGATCTTCTGGTGCTGGTTCATCGGATTCCACCTCGCCTTCATGCCGCTCTACGTCCTCGGCTTCTGGGGCGGGACTCGCAGGATGCAGCACATCAACGATCCAAGCTGGGCGCCATGGCTGCACGTCGCTCTGCTTGGCGCGGTGATCATCGGCGTGGGGATCGTGCTGACCGTCGTGCAGCTCCTTTATTCGATCAAGACCCGCGAACAGCGGCTCGACGTTACCGGCGATCCCTGGGACGGCCGTACGCTCGAATGGCTGACCCTTTCACCGCCGCCGCACTATAATTTCGCAGTGCTCCCGGATGTCCATGGCGAGGAAGCCTATTGGACCCGCAAGCAGACGGCGATCAAGGAGGACAAGCTGATCGACGAGCCCGACTACAAGCCGATCGAAATGCCGATCGATACGCCGACCGGCATCATCGTCGCATTCTTCGCATCGGTCTGCGGTTTCGCCGTCATCTGGCACATCTGGTGGCTCGCCATCGTCGGCCTCATTGGCGCCTTCGCCGTCTTCGTCTGGTATGCCTGGCAGGACGAGCATGAGCATATCATCCCGGTCGAAGAGGTGCGGGCCAATGCGCGCGAGCGCCGCCGCATCCGCATGGAACACCTCCACACGATAAGCCAATCGACATGACGACAGCTGAAGCACCTGCCATCGGCCTGACCCACGGCGGCTCGGAAGACACCGGCCTCGGCCATCGCGGGCCGGAGTCGAAGAGCATCGTCGTTCCCTACGGCTTCTGGCTGTTCGTCCTGTCAGACATGGTGCTCTTCTCGGCGCTGTTCGCGACCTATGCGTCGCTGGCCCATGCGACCGACGGCGGCCCTACCAGCGGGGAGCTATTCGACCGCACCCTGGTCGCGATCGAAACGATGGCCCTGCTGCTGTCGAGCTTTACCTGCGGCCTGGCGATGATCACCGCCAAGCGCGGCAATTTGATCTGGACCGTCGGCTGGCTGGTCGTAACCGGCGCGCTTGGCCTAGTCTTCCTGTCGATCGAGCTTTACGAATTCGCGACGATGATCGGCGAAGGCGCCGGGCCGCAGCGCAGTGCATTCCTTTCGTCCTTCTTCACGCTGGTCGGATGCCACGGCGCCCATGTCACCGTCGGCCTGCTGTGGATCGGCACGATGATGGCCCAAATTTGGGCAAAGGGGTTCCGCGAGCACATCATGCGGCGGCTGCTGTGCCTCAGCGTCTTCTGGCACGCCCTCGACATCATCTGGGTCGCCATCTTCACCATCGTCTACCTGATCGGGACGCTGCCATGACCGAACTTGATCCCGAAAAGCTGAATGTCGCGCCGGGTACGCCGCACAGCAACATCCTCAGCGAAACGGTCGCCTATCTGATCGGGCTCGCACTGGCGCTGGTTCTGACCGGAGTTTCCTTCTGGGTGGCGTCGACGTCGGTGCTATGGGGGCCCGGCGTCGCGGTCGGGCTGGTGGTCCTGGCCATTGCGCAGATGGGCGTGCACCTGGTGTTCTTCCTTCACATCACCAGCGGACCGGACAATACCAACAACGTGCTGGCGCTGGCATTCGGCGTCCTGATCGTCTTCCTGGTGATGATCGGGACAATTGTGATCATGACGCAGATGGACGCCAACATGGCGCCCGACCCGGCACTCATGAACTTGCAGATGCAGCACTAGGCGGCCCGGCCGCCGTCTTCAGTCGACCAGTGACGGCTCGCTGAACTGACCGTGGCGCGCGCCTTCCGTAACGCGCGAGAATTCGGCGCGGTCCATATGCACCAAGGACTTGTGGTCGCCGGCTTCGAAATAGACGTCGGGCTGCTTGCCGAGCGAGTCGTCGATGATGGTTGTGACGCCATAGCCGACCGGCGGCACCGCGCCGACGTCGCAATCGCTGAACACGCTGTTCAACTCCCGCTCGCCGACCAGGCGCGGCTTATGGCCCAGCTCGCTCCTTAGTTCGCTCAGTTCCACCTTCCGGTCGGACGGCAGGACGGCGAGCAGGGGTCCATCGTCGGTGTCGAGCAGGATCGACTTGGCCAGCCGGTCGGCAGGCACGGCGCAGCTTTTGGCCGATTCCAGCGACGATTTGGTCGGCTCATGCTCGACCAGCTCATAGTCGGCCTTCGCCTCGTCGAGGAATTGCTGGAGCTTGGGGGCGATGGACATGAATTCCTCCTTTGCTGCGCGTTGGCAGCGGGAGGGTCCCATCGTCGTCAAAGGCGTGGAGAGTCCCGCCGCTTGGATTCCTGAACGCCCTTAAACCTTTGCCGTTCCTCACTCCAGCGCCTCTTGCGGCGCGGCGATTGGGCGCTAAGCCGAACGCATGGCGGGCCCGCTTTCCGGACTGAAAATCGTCGAGATGGCAGGGCTCGGCCCCGGGCCTTTCGCAGCAATGATGCTGGCCGATCATGGCGCCGAGGTGATCCGTGTGGAGCGGGCTGGAATGATCGCCGTGCCCAACGATCCGCTGCTTCGCTCGCGCCGGAGTATTGCGCTCGACTTGAAGCGCGAGGAATGCCGCGAGGCCGTACGAAAGCTGGCGGCGAAGGCCGATGGGCTGATCGAAGGTTATCGCCCCGGAGTCATGGAACGGCTGGGGCTGGCACCTGATGAACTGCTCAAGGAAAATCCCAGGCTCGTTTATGGCCGGGTAACGGGCTGGGGACAGCAGGGCCCACTCGCCCAGGAAGCCGGGCACGACATCAACTATATTTCGATCACGGGGCTGCTGCATGGCATCGGTCCGAAGGAAAAGCCGGCGGTGCCGATCAACTATTTGGGCGATTACGCGGGCGGCGGGCTGATGCTGGCGTTCGGGATGGTCTCGGCGCTGCTGGCCGTTCAGCGGGGCGAGAAGGGCCAGGTGATCGATGCGGCGATGAGCGATGGGACCGCGCTGGTCGGGGCGCTGACCTATGGCTTGAGGGCCGCCGGCCATTGGCGCGACGAGCGGGAGTCCAATCTCCTCGACGGCGGCGAACCGGCCTACGGCATTTACCGCTGCCTCGACGGCAAGTTCCTCAGCATTGGAGCGATCGAGCCGCAGTTCCGCGAGGCGTTGTTCAAGGGCCTCGCTTTGCGGCCCGGCGCCGGACATGACGACATTGCAACCGTCATCGCCAGCCGCACCCGGGATCAGTGGGCCGCGCATTTCGCAGGCACCGACGCCTGCGTCGCACCAGTGCTCGACCTCAACGAGGCGCCCGCTTACCCGCACAATATCGCTCGGCGGACATTCATCGACCTGGGCGGCGTCTATCAGCCGGCTCCGGCGCCGCATTATTCGGAGACGGTCCTGGACCGGCCTGATCCGCCGCGCCGCGAGGGGCAGGATGGGGAGGCGATCCTGGCAGAGCTCGGCTATGGCCCGGACCAGATCCAATCGATTCTGAAACGCGAAGAGGTCTGATGCATCCCCTGTACCAACAGATGGCAACCAGCGTGTTCGAGCGAATGTCGCTCGCCGCCGCCAAGCATGGCGCGGTCAATTTGGGGCAGGGCTTTCCAGATTTCGGCTGGCCGCCCGAGATTCTCGACGCTGCCGCAAGGGCCGTGATTGAAGGCTCGAACCAATATGCGCCGTCGCGTGGCTTGCCCGCGCTGCGGGAAGCGGTCGCAGCGCATTATTCACGACACCAGGGCCTCGACCTCGGAGCAGAAAATATCTGCGTAACATCGGGAGCTACCGAGGCGCTCGCGGCAGCGATCCTTGCAACGGTTTCTCCTGGCGACGAGGTGATCATCTTCACCCCGGCCTATGACGCCTATGCCCCGCTGATCCGCCGTGCGGGAGGCACACCGGTCGAGGTTCCTTTGCAGCCGCCGGGCTGGCGGATCGAGCGTGCAGCGCTGGAGGCGGCGGTTTCGCTAGAGACCCGTGCGATCATATTCAATAATCCGCATAACCCGACCGGCCGCCTCTTCGACCTGGACGAACTCGCCACCCTTGCCGAAGTCGCCGTAGCCAACGACCTGATCGTCATCTCCGACGAGGTATGGGAGCATATCCTGCTCGACGGCCAGCGTTTCACGCCGGTCGCTTCGCTTGCCGGCATGCCGGAGCGAACTCTGAAATGCGGTTCCGCAGGCAAGATTTTCTCGCTCACGGGGTGGAAGATCGGCTGGCTTGCCGCCTCTACCGAACTGGCGACGCTGGCGGCGCGGGCGCACCAGTTCCTGACCTTTGCCTCGGCGCCGAACCTCCAGGCCGCGGTCGCCTATGGCATGAACGATGGCGATGCCTGGCTGCAACCGATGCGCGATCGATTTGCGCGCGCGCGAGACCGGATGACGCAAGGCCTTGAAGCGGCCGGCTTTGCCGTCCTGCCCAGTGCTTCGACCTATTTCCTTTGCGTCGACCTCGCGGCCTCGGGAATTTCGCTCGATGACGAGGCATTCGCTGCCCAGGCCGTCGCGCAGGCTGGCGTCGCGGTCGTCCCGCTCTCGGCCTTCGCCGAGCGGGATCCTCCCAAGCATATGATCAGGCTGTGCTTCGCCAAGCGCGACGAGACCATCGACGCGGGCGTGGAAGCGATGGCCAAAGCCAGGAACTTGATGACATGACCCCTGCCGACGAAGCGCGCGACCTGCTTGCCAAGCTCGGAGTTGCGAGCGGCGGATCTCTGGCCAGCAACTCGCCGATCGACGGGAAGCCGATCGGATCGGTTGTCGAGGCGGCGTCCGGTGAAGTCACCGCCGCCTGCGAGCTAGCTCATCAGGCATTTCTTGACTGGCGCACGGTCCCTGCGCCGCGCCGCGGGGAACTGGTTCGGCTGATCGGCGAGGAACTCCGCGCCGCGAAGGAGCCGCTTGCCCGGCTGGTCACGCTCGAAGCCGGGAAGATCGTCCAGGAGGGCCTCGGCGAGGTCCAGGAGATGATCGACATCTGCGACTATGCGGTCGGCCTGTCGCGCCAGCTTTATGGCCTCACCATCGCCAGCGAGCGGGCCAGCCACCGCATGATCGAGCAATGGCATCCACTTGGGGTCGTAGGCGTGATTACCGCCTTCAACTTCCCGGTTGCGGTATGGGCCTGGAACGCGGCGCTTGCGCTGGTGTGCGGCGATCCGGTGATCTGGAAGCCGAGCGAAAAGACTCCGCTTTGCGCGGCGGCGGTGATGGCGCTGGCCGAAAAGGCACTGGCGCGGTTCGGCGATGCGCCAAAGGGCCTGCTCCAATGCGTCCAGGGCGGGCGGGAGGTCGGCGAAGCGCTGGTCGATAATCCGCGCGTTGCGCTGCTGTCGGCGACGGGCTCGACCGCCATGGGAAGGGCAGTGGGCCCCCGCGTCGCCCAGCGCTTCGGCCGCTCATTGCTCGAACTGGGCGGCAATAACGCCATGATCGTCGCCGCATCGGCCGACCTGAAGCTGGCCGAGCGGGCTATCCTATTCTCTGCGGCCGGCACGGCCGGGCAGCGCTGCACCACGCTCCGCCGGCTGATCGTCCACGAAACGGTCGCCGATCAGCTCGTCGCCCGGCTCCGTGAGTTGTTCGCTCGCGTCGCCATCGGCGATCCGCGCGATTCCGGCACGCTGGTCGGTCCCTTGATCGACCAGGCGTCGTTTGACGGCATGCGCCGCGCGCTTCCTGACGTGGAACCGGTCGATGCCGTCGAAGGCGGCTTCTACGTCCGGCCTGCGATCGTCGAAGTCGACCGGCAGGAGGGCATGGTGCTGCAGGAAACCTTCGCGCCGATCCTCTACGTTCTTCGCTACACAACGATCCAGCAGGCTATCGAGCTAAATAATTCAGTAGTTCAAGGGCTTAGCTCGTCGATCTTTACCAATGACCTGAGGGAAGCCGAGCTCTTTCAATCCGCTGCCGGATCCGATTGCGGCATCGCCAATGTCAACATCGGCACCTCCGGCGCGGAGATTGGCGGAGCCTTCGGCGGAGAGAAGGAAACCGGCGGCGGCCGCGAGAGCGGGTCGGACAGCTGGCGCGCCTATATGCGCCGCTCGACCAACACCATCAATTACGGCGACGATCTGCCGCTGGCCCAGGGCATTGAGTTCGGCGCCTAGCCGCCAGGATCAGCCCATGAATCGCCGCGGCACCCGGAACGGGAGTTGCGGCTCGTGCCGGATCAACTGGTGCCAGCGCTCCTCGAACTGGTCGAGCCAGGGGATCAACTGGTCGGGCGGGAGCGGCTCGGCGACGAAATAGCCTTGGGCAACGTCGCATCCGAGATCGCGAAGCAACACCAGCTGCTGCTCGGTTTCGACCCCTTCCGCCGTCACCGTCAGGCCAAGTCCATGGGCCAGGTCGATGATGCTCTTGACGATCAGCGCACTGTCTTTTGACGTCGGAGCGTCATCGACGAAGAAGCGGTCGATCTTGATTTCGGTGAAAGGCAACTGCCTGAGCTGCATCAGGGTCGAATAGCCAACCCCAAAATCGTCGATCGCGAGGCCAATGCCCTTGATCCGGAACCGGGTCAGCGTGTCCATCAGCTTGACCAGCGGCTGTGTCGCGCCTTCGGTCAGCTCAAGCACCAGCCGGTCGGCCGGCACCTCGAGCGCACGACACATCCGCTCGACGAGGTCGGGGAAATCAAGCTGATCGAGGCTCAGCGCCGAGATGTTGAAGGCAAGGCATGTATCGAGTCCCTGGTCGCGCCAGCTCAACCATTGCCGGAGCGTCGTCCTCAGGCCCCATTGGGTCAGTTCGTCGATCAGCCCGTGTTTTTCGGCCAGCGGGACAAACCGCGCCGGCGAAACGGCGCCAAGCTCCGGGTCGTCCCAGCGTACCAGCGCTTCGACCCGGCGGAGCCGACCGTCAGATAGTGAAATCTTCGGCTGGTAGGCCATGCGGAGCCGGCCATTGATCAGGGCTCGCTCGAGCCCGTCGAGCATGCCGAGGTCAGCTTGAGAAATCATGGCACCAGCGAAGGCCTGACCTGGTTGAGGATTTCCTCAAGCTGCTCAAGCCGGGCGGGCTTTTCAAGCGGTCCGACCATTCGAAGGCCCAGCGCCTCACCGAGGCGGAAGGCGCTGTCGAGCACCCTCCGGTCAAATCCCGAGATGATCAACACCGGTTCCTCGAACCCTTCGGCGGCCAGAAAGCGCAGCAGTTCGACACCGTCCATTCCGGGCATGCCAAGGTCGAGCGCAACCATCTGTGGCCGGTGGCTATGAAAATTGTCCCTGAACTCACTATCCTGATCGGCAATTACCGGATCATAGCCGCAGAGGTCGGCAGCTCTCGCTACGAACGCGGCCAGTGCCGGTTCGTCATCGATCAGCAGCAACCTCGGCAACGCCATTAAAGACGATCTCCCACGCTCTCTCGCCCCCGAGGAACCAAGAACACATCAGTTTTGGGGGCAGGCGTCAAACGCGTGAAACCGGATTTTAACCTCAATACACCTAATGTCCCGGATTGACGCGATTTTCCTTCGCTTCGGGAGACGCATCCACATGTTTGGTTCACTCATCCGGCGTAAGCAAACCCAGCGTCCGTTGGGCGAAGACGATATCGCCTTCGAGTCGACCACATTTTCGCTAAGCACGGCAGTGCCAAGGCCGTCGGAGCGCCGGACCGACGAGCGGCTGATTGCCATGCTCCGCGTCGCCAAGCTGACCGATGCCATTGAGCGCGAGCAGTTGATCCGTGTCCGCAACGTGTCGGCGGGCGGCCTTATGGCCGAAGTCGGCCATTCGGTGAACGTCGGCGAATCAGTGTGGATCGAACTATCGTCGCAGAGGGTCGCTTCGACCGTCGTCTGGATTCGCGACGGTACCGCGGGCTTCAAGTTCGACCAGAACATCGACCTTGGTGAGCTCCTTGCCGGGCGCAAGCCGCGCCACGGCTTCCGTCCGCGCCCGCCGCGCCTGGAGGTCAACTGCAAGGCAAATGTGAAGCTGGAGAACAGCTATTATACAGTCGACGTGCACGATATCTCTCTCGGCGGGATGAAGGTCGAGCCGATCGAGGAATATTGCCTGGGCAAAAAGGTGGTTGTTGTTGTCGAGAGCCTGCGCCCGGTGCGCGGAGAAATACGCTGGTTCGCCGACCGCAAGGCCGGCATTGTGTTCGACCAACCGCTGAAGTTCGAGGAGCTGGCCGAATGGGTCGGCAAGCGGCTCGAGATGGCAACGCTCAAGGCCAGCATCAAAAAAGACTGATTGGTTGAACGCGCCGCTCCGGCTTCATATCTCCCGCTCTCTTCCTCAAAGGAGCGCGGGCGATGACCGAGCAGATTGCGGTACTGGCGGGCGGGTGTTTCTGGTGCACCGAAGCGGTGTTCCTCGACGTTGTCGGCGTGAAGTCGGTCGAAAGCGGCTATACCGGCGGGCACACCAGCAATCCGACCTACAAGCAGGTCTGCGGAGGCGACACCGGCCATGCCGAGGCGATCCGGATCACCTTCGATTCCGACCAATTGAGCTACGACGACCTGCTCGACATCTTCTTCGCCATTCACGACCCGACCCAGCTCAACCGGCAGGGCGGCGATGTCGGCACGCAATATCGCTCGGCGATCTTTCCGGCCGACGACGGCCAGCGCGAGGCTGCGGAGGCAGCGATCGCCCGCGCGAATGAAACCAACGGCGGCAAGGTCGTGACGACCATCGAGCCGCTGGGCGAATGGTATCCGGCCGAGGATTATCACCAGGATTATTGGGCCGGTGAGGGTCAAAATAACGCCTATTGCATCGCCGTCATCCCACCCAAGCTGGCAAAGCTCAGGAAGAGCTTTCAGGCACGGGTGAAATCAAATCAGGCGACCGCTAGTTAGGCCTGCGATAACTCCTTGTTGAATCGAAATTTTCCGCTTTAAGTTCGCCGGGCCGAATCATTCGGTTGTACAGGGGGTAAATCAGTGAAGCATTATCTTATTGGCGCGGCGATTGCCGCGACGATGACTGGCGGCGCGTTCGCGCAACCGACCGCAACCTTCGTTAATGCCGCGCCCGCGCCGGCGGCGATTGCGGCGCCAGTGACGACGAATGCGGTGCTGAGGGTTGGGACTGAGGTTCCCGTGAGGTTACTTGAGGAGCTCACGACCCAAGGTAAAAAACTGCGAGTCGGAAATCGCTTTCGCATGGAGACGTCTGAGCCCGTGATGGTGCAGGGTGTCGTCGTAATCCCGGTGGGGAGCCCGGTCGTTGGCGAAATCACTGACGTCAGAAACAAGGGGATGTGGGGTAAGTCCGGCCACCTAGGAGCTCGGTTAATGTATATGACGGTCAATGGCCGCCAAATCCGCATGAGCGGAGCCTTTGATGACAAGGGCGTGGCGGGCGGAATTGGGGCTGTGGCCGTATCCGCGATTGTCTTTCTGCCGGCGGGCTTTTTCATGACAGGAACCAGTGCCCGAGTCCCGGTCGGCACGGTGGTCAAGGGATTTGTTGACGAGGACGTCCAACTTGCAATTCAATCAGCAGCGCAAGCACCAATGGCGGTTAGCGCCGCTCCGGCTGCAACTCCCGCTAACTCGACGGTGATTTCAGCATCGACAAAGAGCAATTGAAGACTGTTTTTTGGAAGGGCCTCGGCGGGCTAACCGCCGGGGCCTTTTCTATGAGCGCGGCGCCGCCGCGCGCTTCAGCCGGTCGCGGATTGCAGCGGCAATTCCGTTGCCGGGGATGGGCGCAACCGCAATCCTCGGCTCGGCCGCGGCGTCGGCCTGGTGGAGCAGGTCGAACAGCTTGGCCGCGGCCTCGACCGCGTCGCCACCCTCGCTCAGCGACACATCCCCCCGGACGGGGCCATAACCGATCAAATACTCACCCTCCTCGGTGTCGACGGCATCCAGCCTGAGTGGCTTCTTCGGCGCATAGTGGCTTGCTAGTTGGCCAGGGGCTTCAATTTCCGCTGTAACGGCCTCGGTCGCGCCCTCAATTTCGATCGGCCCACGCCGCAACAGCCGCAGCCGATCGCCAGTGGCAGCGACGATCGTCGACTCGATCCCGCGTTCCGTCGCGCCGCCGTCGATGACCAGTGCAATCCGGCCAGCAAGGGAGGCGAGCACATGACTGGCGCGGGTAGGGCTGATCTGGCCGCTGGCATTGGCCGAAGGCGCGGCGAGCGGGCGGCCGCAGGCCTTGAGTAGCGCCTGCATTGCCGGGTGAGCCGGAACTCGCAGCGCAATGGTGGAGAGTCCGGCTGTCACGATCGAAGCAATTCTTGCTTCCTGGCGAAGCGGGACCACCAGGGTTAGCGGGCCCGGCCAATGGCTTTCGCCCAGCGCCAGCGCTTGACTGTCAAACCGTCCAATCCTTTGGGCGGCCGCAAGGTCCGGGACATGGACGATCAGCGGGTTGAAGCTGGGCCGGCCCTTGGCGGCATAGATTCGCGCTACTGCCTCGGCGTTGGTCGCATCGGCGGCCAGGCCATAAACCGTCTCCGTAGGCACGGCGACGGGTTCGCCGGCCAGCACCAGTTTGGCCGCCTCGGCAATTGCCTCGTCGTTGAGTTGCAGGACCTTGGTTGTTCCACCCATGGCCCGCCCGCTATAGCGCGAAGGCAACATCATCAAGGGACCGTCATGAGCTACACCGCACCCGTCTCGGAGCAACGGCTGGCGCTCAATGCCGTCGCGCAGGTCAGCGAGCTGGATGGAGGACCCGACGCGGAAATGGTCGATGCCGTGCTGGAGGGCGCAGCCGCCTTGGCGGAGGGAGAGTTCGCCCCGCTGCTGAGGGCCGGCGACACGGTGGGTGCACGCTGGGACAATGGCATCGTGACCATGCCGCCAGGGTTCAGGGAAGCATGGCGCAGTTTCGTTGAGGGCGGGTGGATGAGCCTAGCTGCCCCCCAGGAGCATGGCGGGCAGGGGCTGCCGTTCGTTTTGTCGGCGGCGATGATGGACAACCTCAACGCCGCCAACATCGGTTTCGCGCTGTGCCCGATGCTGTCGATGGGCGCCATCGAGGCGATCGAGCGCCATGGGTCCGACGAATTGAAGCGCGACTATCTGCCGAAAATTGTGTCTGGCGAATGGCCGGCCACCATGAACCTGACCGAGCCTCAGGCAGGCAGCGATGTCGGGGCGCTCAGCACCCGCGCCGAACCGAAGGGCGATGGCAGCTGGCTAATCAAGGGCACCAAGATCTTCATCACCTATGGCGACCATGACCTTAGCGAGCAGATCATCCACATGGTCCTGGCCCGCACTCAAGGCGCGCCGGAAGGGACGCGCGGCATCTCGCTGTTCCTGGTGCCCAAGCTGCTGCCCGACGGCAGTTCCAATGACCTGCGCTGCGTGTCGATCGAGCACAAGCTCGGCATCCATGCCTCACCCACCTGCGTGATGAGCTATGGCGATCATGAAGGCGCTGTCGGCTGGCTGATCGGGCCCGAAAACGGCGGCATGGCTGCGATGTTCACGATGATGAACAATGCCCGGCTCAATGTCGGCCTGCAGGGCGTCGGCATTGCCGAGCGCGCGACCCAGCGCGCGGTGGCCTACGCCATCGAGCGGAAGCAGGGCCAGCGCAATCGCCTGCCGGTGCCGATCGCCGAACACCCAGACGTGCGGCGTATGCTGGTGCGAATGCGGGCGCTGACGATGGGTGCCCGGGCGCTGGCTTATTATGCATTCGGGCAGGTCGATCGGGCGGCAAAGCGTGATGCCGAGGCAGGGCTTCGCGCCGAAGTGCTGACGCCATTGGTCAAGGCCTGGTGCACCGATGTCGGCATTGAAGTCGCAAACCTCGGCATCCAGGTCCATGGCGGCATGGGCTATATCGAGGAAACGGGCGCCGCCCAGCACCTGCGCGATGCCCGGATCGCATCCATTTACGAAGGCACCAACGGGATCCAGGCCGCGGACCTGGTTGGACGCAAGCTCGGCCTTGATGGGGGCTTGGCCTTCGATGGCCTGATCGCCGACATCGAGGCGGAGACGACGGACGCCCGGTTGATCGCCCTTGCCGATGCGGTCGAGGTAGCGGCGGCAACCCTGCGCGCGTCGGCTCCGGACGACCGGCTGGCCGGCAGCTATCCCTTCCTCACAATGTGCGCGGTGATGACTGCCGGATGGCTGGTCGAGCGCATGGCTCGAAGCCAGGATGGCAATGACCGCGTTCGTGCCGCCAGCGACTACTTCCTGGCCAATGTCGTTCCCGAGGCCTTGGGCCTCAGCGCCGCCGCCGAGGCTGGAGCAGCGCAACTCTATTCGATTGCGGCGGAAGCGCTCGCCTAGGCTTGCGCAAGCAGGTCAGCCAGGTCGATACCCAGCCGCGCCATGCGGTCCCGGATCTCCGGCCACTCATGCTCGATGAAATCGTCGCGCTGCGAGTTGCGCAGCCGGGCTGCAGCGCCCGGTGCGACAAACATTCCCACGCCGCGCTTCACGACGACAAATCCTTCGTCCTGAAACCCTTGATAGGCCTTGGCGACCGTGAGGGGGTTTGCCCCTTGTTCGGCGGCAAGGGCCCTGACCGATGGGAGGGGGTCACCATCGCTGAACTCACCCGCAAGGATCCCGTCGGCAATCACTTCCCGCAGGCGAACGTAAACCGGCTTTTCATGGGAGGAACGAAGCGTCATGCTGTGACAATACAGCAAAGCGCAGGAAGTTCAAGCTGGGGGAATCCAGTGGCGGGCTAAATCCTCGATATTGGGGCGGGGCCTTTCTTCTAGCGGAATGCGCGGCGTCCCGAGGAAGATGAAGCCGGCGATGCGCTCGCCGTCATTGCAGAAAGCCTGGCGCACCTGCTCGGAATAAGCTCGCCATCCGGTTATCCAGCCGCCGACATAGCCAAAGGCGGTCGCCGCGTGCAGGATGTTCATGCCGACTGCCCCGCATGAGAGTTCCTGCTCCCACACGGGAATCTTGTGCTCGCGGACCGGCGCCGAAACCAACACGATCATGACCGGCGCCTGGTAGGCGAACTCCACCTCCTTGGCATAATGGGCGTCGGCCGCTTCCGGGTCATATTCCGGAAGGGCGCGATGCAGCAGTTCGGCCAATGCTTGCCGTTGGTCATGGCCGACAATCACAAACCGCCATGGCGACAGCTTGCCGTGATCGGGGGCGCGGACCGCAATATTGAGAATCTGGGCGAGCTCGGCTTCCGTCGGACCGGGCGGGACCAGGTCGCGCGGCTTTCCGGAGCGGCGAGTCTTGAGCAGCGAAAGGGCGGACGACGTATCATTCAGGGTCATGCCATTCGCATAACGGCGCAACCCGTTGGCAACAATCGGCTTCACAAGTGCGTTTTGCTCGCTAGGGTGCCGCCCAAATCCAATTGGCCGCGACCGACGGCCGGCAACAGTTCCTAGGGGAGAGTACAAGATGGTGGACACGCCGACCGCGGATAATCCGCGCGAGCCGGATATTAGCCACGAGAACCCAGCCAGGAAGGACGAATGGTTCGGCCACCCGAGGCAGCTGGCGCGGCTATTCACCACCGAGATGTGGGAGCGGTTCGGCTATTACGGCATGCGTGCCCTCCTGACGCTCTACCTCACCAAGCATTTTCTCTTCTCCGACAACACCACCAACGGGCTCTACGGCGGCTTTACGGCGCTGGTGTACCTCACACCGCTGATCGGCGGCCTGATGGCCGACCGCTACCTGGGTTCGAAGCGCTCCGTGAAATTCGGCGCGATCATGATGAGCCTTGGCTATTTCATCCTCTGCTTTGGCGGCGAGACGGCCAAGCCACACGCGCTGATTGACGGCCAACGATACGAAGTCGTGGTCGAAAATTCCGTCGACCGGCCAACCTCGACCGGGGATGAGATGCGTTACGTCATTTCCGGGCAGGACCGGCTGAAGGTCCAGGGCAACGACGATGGCACGGTGACGCTTCTTAACGGCGATGGAAGTGAGGCCCGGAAGCTTGAGAAGGGCGCCTTCCAGGCAGACGCGGATCGCTCGCCTTTGTTCGTGATGATCATGCTGATCGGCCTGTCGATGATTTGTATCGGCAATGGCTTCTTCAAGCCCAACATCTCCACGATGGTCGGCTCGCTCTACAAACAGGGCGACCGGCGGCGAGACGCGGGCTTCACCATCTTCTACATGGGCATCAACCTAGGCTCGCTGTTCTCGCAGCTACTATGCCCGTTCCTGGCAGACAGCGTCGGCTGGTGGGCCGGGTTCGGCCTTGCGGCGTTGGGCATGCTGTTTTCATGGAGCCTGATCCAGTTCAACGGCGGCCGTCTCGACGGTTATGGCGAGCGGCCCGACGGTGCAGATGGCTCCAAGGACCTGTTTATCTACGTTGGCGCGGCGGTCGCAGTGCCGATCGTCTATTTCCTCTTCACCAACCTGATGAACGCGGCCCCGCCGGCAGAGGGCAGCGGCATTATCGGCTACATCATGAGCCTGCCGGTCATGGGCAAGTTCCTGTTCGGCACCTTCCTCATCTCGGTGCCGGCGATCCTGATCTGGTCGTTCGTCAAGGGCAGTCGTGCCGAATTCCAGATGATGGTCGCGGCGATGGTCCTTATCGTATTCAACGTCGTGTTCTGGACGCTGTTCGAGCAGGCCGGGTCGTCGCTCACGCTGTTCGCCGACCGCAATACCGATCTCACCGTGATCGGCGGCTGGTCGATTTCGGCCGGGCAGACCCAGTTCTTCAACGCCTTCTTCATCGTCGCCCTGGCGCCCTTTTTCTCGATCCTGTGGAACGCCCTCGCCAAGCGCGGGCTGGAGCCGCCGATTCCGATCAAGTTCGGCCTGGCGTTGATGGGCGTCGGCGCAGGCTTCCTGTTCCTGGTCTGGGGCACCCAATTCGCCGGACCGGACTTCAAGGTCGCCTTGTGGTGGCTGGCGGGGCTTTACCTCATCCATTCGATTGCCGAGCTGTGCATTTCGCCGGTCGGCCTGTCGATGATCACCAAGCTATCGATCGCGCGGATCGTCGGCATGATGATGGGCGTCTGGTTCCTGTCGATCTCGATCGCCCAATATGTCGCGGGTGTCGTTGCGCAGGTCGCTTCGGTGGAGACCGTCGGCGGGCAAGTGACCAACCTGCAGGTGTCCTTGAACACCTATGTGGGCGTGTTCACCACCATCGGCTGGATCTCCGTCGGCATCGGCATTGTCTTGCTGCTGCTCAGCTGGCCACTCAAATATCTGATGCACGGGGTGAAGTAAGCGATGCGGGGGGCGCTGGCCGCGATCCTCGCCATTGGCTTGGCGGGGTGCGCGGCCCTCGCGCCCCCGCCCAAGTCCAAGCCGGGTACGGTTCACATCGCCGAGAACCCGTACCCATCAACCTACCATCCCTATGGCGGCGTTCCGACGCTGATCCGCAACGCCACTATACTCGACGGGGAAGGGGGACGGATCGACAACGGCTCGGTCTTGCTGGTCGACGGTAAGGTGCTGGCGGTCGGCGGCGCCGATCTCGCCGCCCCTGACGGAGCGACGGTGGTCGATGCCCAAGGCCACTACGTCACACCCGGAATCATCGACATTCATAGCCACCTTGGCGACTATCCTTCGCCCAGCGTGCAGTCGCTGAGCGACGGCAACGAGGCGACTTCGCCGGCGAGGCCCGAGGTATGGGCCGAACACAGCGTCTGGCCTCAGGACCCTGGCTTCTCCCGCGCAATGGCCAATGGCGGCATCACCTCGCTGCAAATCCTGCCTGGTTCGGCAAATTTGTTTGGCGGCCGTTCGGTGGTGCTGAAAAATGTCCCGTCACGCACGGTCCAGGGAATGAAATTCCCGGGCGCGCCCTATGGGCTGAAGATGGCGTGCGGCGAGAACCCCAAGCGTGTCTACGGGTCAAAGAATCAGATGCCCCAGACGCGGATGGGCAATATCGCCTATGTCCGGCAGACCTGGATCAAGGCCAAGGAATATGACCGCAAATGGACGAAGTATGAGAAGTCCGGCGGCGAGATTCCGGCCGAAGATTTGGCGATGGATACGCTGAGGGGCGTGCTCCACGGCAACATCCTGGTTCACAACCATTGCTACCGCGCTGACGAAATGGCGATCATGATCGATGTGGCGAAGGAATTCGGCTACAAGATTTCCGCCTTCCACCATGCCGTGGAGAGCTACAAGATCGCCGACCTGCTGAAGGAAAACGGCATCTGTTCGGCGATGTGGGCGGACTGGTACGGCTTCAAGATGGAGTCGTACGACGCGATCAACGAGAATATCGCCTACGTCCAGAATGCCGGCGCCTGCGCGATCGTCCATAGCGACGACCCCAATGGCATCCAGCGGCTGAACCAGGAGGCAGCCAAAGCGATGGCCGCCGGCAAGCGCGTCGGGATCAACATCAGCGAGGCGACCGCATGGACCTGGCTGAGCGGCAATCCCGCCAAGGCCCTCGGCATCTTCGACCAGACCGGCAGTCTCAAGGCCGGTAAAATGGCGGATGTGGTGTTATGGAACGGCAATCCATTCTCGGCCTACACCAGGCCCGACAAGGTATGGATCGACGGAGCACTGCTCTACGACAGCACAAATCCCAAACTTCGGCCGGTCAGCGATTTCGAGCTCGGCCAGCCGGGCGAAGGGGACGTGAAGTGAGGCCGCTTATTGCCGCAATCCTGCTTGCAGGCGCGTCACCACTGGCGGCGCAGACCGTTGCCATCACCAACGGCACCGTGGTGGTTGGCGACGGGTCGGAGCCGGTGCAGGGCGCGACCGTCGTCGTTCGCAACGGCAGGATCGTCGCGGCCGGACGCGGAGTTACAGTTCCCGGCGGAGCCGAGGTGATCGACGCAACCGGAAAATGGGTGACTCCAGGCATTGTCGCCGGCTTCTCTCGCCTCGGATTGGCCGAAGTCGACCTCGGCGCTGACGGATCGGACGACACCGACAGCGGCAACGGGCCGTTCAACGCCGCGATCGATGTCACCCCGGCAATCAACCCCAAGGCTTCGACCATCGCCGTCAGCCGTGCCGACGGCGTGACCAGGGCGATCGTGGCTCCGGTCGCCGGCAAGAATATCTTCGCCGGGCAAGGGGCGGTGATCGACACCGGCGACGACATGAATGCGGTGCTTCGCGCCCGGGCATTCCAATTCGTCGAGCTGGGCGAAGGCGGGGCGGGGATTGCCGGCGGTTCGCGGGCGACGGCGTTCGTCCTGTTCCGCAATGCGCTGCGGGAGGCGCGCGACCTGCGTGGCCGGATCGATGGCGCCCGCCGCGACGATGTGTTGCTGACCCGGTTCGATGCCGCCGCGCTCGTGCCAGTGGTTCAGGGCAAGCAGCTGCTGCTGGTCCACGTCGAGCGGGCCAAGGACATCTTGAACGTGCTCGATCTCCGGCAGGAATTTCCAGGACTGAAGGTCGCGCTGGTTGGTGCAACCGAGGGCTGGTTGGTTGCTGACCAGATTGCCAGGTCGGGCGTGTGGGTGATCGGCTCGGCGCTCAATGACCTGCCGGCCAGCTTCGAGATGCTGGCGGCGACCCAGTCCAACATCGGCCGGCTGCGCGCGGCCGGGGTCAAAGTGGCGATCGGGATGATCGACGACAATGATACCCGCTATCAGCGGAACCAGCGGCAATATGCAGGAAACCTCGTCGCGCTGGGCAAGTTGCCGGGTGCTGCAGGCGTGAGCTGGGGCGAAGCCTTCGCGATGATCAGCTCCCGGCCGGCCGAAGCGGTCGGGCTCGGCGGGGAGATCGGCAGCCTAGAGGCCGGGCGTCGTGGCGACGTCGTCATTTGGTCGGGCGATCCGCTCGAGCTCAATAGCGCGCCCGAGGCGGTTTGGATCGACGGCGTCCGCCAGTCGCTCGACAACCACCAGACCAAGCTGCGCGACCGATACCGCTCGCTGGATCGGGAAGCATTGCCGGAGGCCTATCGAAAATGACCGGACTGACCATGCTGATCGTAGCGTCGGTTGCGTTTGTGGGCACCCATTTCCTGATGTCGCACCCGCTGAGGAGCGTCATGGTTGGCGCGTTGGGTGAGAAGGGCTTCGCAGGTATCTATTCGGTCATCTCGCTACTGACTCTCGGCTGGATGATCTGGGCATTTCCCGGTGCATCTGCAGAAGCTCCCGCTCCGCTGTGGAACGCCGGACAGGTCGGCGCGATAGTCGCGACCTTGTTGATGTGGCTTGGGTCGGTGCTGTTCATGGGCTCGCTGCGCCGCAACCCTGCGCTACCGCGGCCCGGCAAGACGATCGAGAAAATCGACGAGCCAAACGGGGTATATTCGATCACTCGCCACCCGATGATGTTGGGCTTCGCGCTGTGGGCAATCGTCCACGCGATCGTCAATCCCACTGAGGCCAGTCTGGTTCTCAGCTTTACCATCGCCTTCCTCGCGCTGGTTGGCGCAGCGCTGCAGGACCGGAAGAAGGAAATGCTGCTCGGCGACCTTTGGGCCGACTGGAAGTCGAAGACGAGCTTCATGCCCTACGGCAAGGGCCTCAAGTCGGCTGATGCCTTCGCGCTGGGGGGCGGGACACTGGTTTGGCTGGGAGCCACCTGGCTGCATAATCCGCCGGTCGGCGTCTGGGCCTTTTTCGGCTGAGCCAAAACGCGCTAAGGCGCGTGCATGGGACGGAAATATTTCGGTACTGACGGGATTCGCGGGCGGACCAACGTCAGCCCGATGACCGCTGACACGGCAATGAAGGTCGGCCAGGCGGCGGGCGCCTACTTCCTGCGGGGCGACCATCGCCATCGGGTGGTGATCGGCAAGGATACTCGGCTCAGCGGTTACATGATGGAATCGGCGATGGTCGCCGGCTTCACGTCCGTCGGCATGGACGTGGTCCTCTTGGGGCCGATGCCGACGCCGGCAGTGGCAATGCTGACCAAGGAGCTTCGCGCCGACCTCGGCGTGATGATCTCGGCTAGCCACAACCCATTCGCCGACAATGGCATCAAGCTGTTCGGGCCCGACGGATACAAGCTTAGCGACAAGGCCGAGCTGGAGATCGAACGGCTGATGGAAAAGGGTGTCGACCTGATCGACGCGCCGAAGATCGGCCGGGCCAAGCGGATCGACGACGCCCGCGGCCGCTACATCCACTTCGCCAAGTCGACCTTCCCCGATCACCTCCGCCTCGATGGGCTCAAGGTCGTAGTCGATTGCGCCAACGGCGCCGCCTACCAGGTCGCGCCCGATGCGTTATGGGAGTTGGGCGCCGAAGTTATTGCCCTTGGCACCCAGCCCAACGGGCTCAACATCAACGATGACTGCGGATCCACTTCGCCGGGAACGCTCCGCGAGACAGTGGTCGCGTCGGGCGCCGATCTCGGCCTCGCGCTGGACGGCGATGCCGACCGGTTGATCGTCGTGGACGAAAAGGGTGAGATGGTCGACGGCGACCAGCTGATGGCGCTGATCGCCCTGTCGCAGCACCGGCTCGGCGCTCTTCGTGGGGGCGGGATCGTCGCTACCGTCATGTCCAACCTCGGCCTTGAGCGGAAGCTCGGCGAGCATGGCCTCGACATGCACCGGACAGCAGTCGGCGACCGCTACGTGCTGGAGGCGATGCGCGACATGGGCCGCAACGTGGGCGGCGAGCAATCCGGCCACATCATTCTTTCGGATCACGCCACGACCGGCGACGGGCTGGTTGCGGGCCTCCAGATCTTGGCGGCGATTGTCGATCAGGGTCGGCCCGCTAGCGAGTTGCTCCATGTGTTCGAGCCAGTGCCGCAGCTACTCAAGAATGTCCGTTTCAACGGAGGTGCGCCGCTGGACCATGACACGGTCAAGGCGGTCATTGCCGGGGCTGAGAGCGAACTCGGCGGCCGCGGCCGCCTGGTAATCCGCAAGTCGGGCACCGAGCCGCTAATCCGAGTGATGGCCGAGGGTGACGACCCGGCAATGGTCGAACGGCTGGTCGACCGCATCTGCGAGGCGGTTGCGGCTGCTTAACGATTTGCGCCTATTGGCTGACCTATGACCGTAAAGACGCCCAGAATCCTGATCATCGCCGGTTCCGATTCGGGCGGAGGAGCCGGGATTCAGGCAGATATCAAGACGGTGACGATGCTCGGCGGGCACGCGATGACCGCGGTGACCGCCGTGACTGCGCAAAACACGCAAGGGGTGACCGCAGTCCACACGGTGCCGACCGAGACGGTTATGGCCCAGATCGACGCAGTGATCGAAGATATTGGCGTCGACGCGGTCAAGATTGGCATGATCGGATCACCCTTCACGGCACTGCATATTGCCGCTCGGCTAGAGAAGCTGGAGGGCGTGCCGATTGTGTTCGATCCGGTGATGGTTGCGACCAGCGGCGCGAAGCTGGCAGACGACGCCACAGTCGCGGCCTTCGGCAAGCTGATGGATGCGGCAACGATCACCACTCCCAACCTGCCCGAGCTGCGCCGGCTGACAGGCCAGGACGATGAAGTCGCGGCGGCCCTGGATCTTGTCTCGCGCCATCACTGCGCGGTTCTGATCAAGGGCGGGCATGAAGAGGGAGATGCGCTCGCCGACGCCCTTATCGAAGAAGATAATATGACCAGTTGGCAGGGCCAGCGGATCGAGACGACCTCGACCCATGGCACAGGCTGCACGCTGGCGAGCGCGATCGCCTTCTACCTCGGCGCCGGCCTCGGGCTGGTCCAGTCGGTCGAGCGGGCGCGACTGTTCGTTCGCATGGCGCTTCGCGAGGCTCCGGGACTGGGGAAGGGTCATGGCCCGCTCGGCCAGCAAGCCGTGCGGCTCGACACGGGGTTGGGGCTTCGCCTCAACCAGGTGACGGTGACCGGCAACGATTATGCGAAGATGGTCGACTTCTATCGTCGGCTGGGCCTCAAGCAGATCGTCGACAGCCCCGAGAATCAATATGCACGGTTCGAAGCGGGCGCCGCTACATTCTCGATCCAATGCGATCCCGAAGTCGAGATCGGTGAGACCGTCGCTGTCTATTTCGAATGCGACGATCTCGACGAGCGGGTCGAGCGATTGGCACGATCCGGCATTCCGTTCGAGCATGGGCCGCGCAACCAGCCGTGGGATTGGCGCGAAGCCCGGCTCCGCGATCCGTCTGGAAACACCGTCTTCTTCTACCGGGCCGGGGAAGCGCGACGCTTTCCGCCGTGGCGGATGGAAGAATAATCCACAAAAATTTCAGAGGGCTAGTAGCGACTCTCCGTCAGGCTCGTTAGCCTTGGCAACCGTGAAACGGCCTTGTTTCAAGCTCGAGCTTCCCTTTCCGCAGCCCCTCGCCGGGGTCGACGAGGCGGGCTGCGCGCCGCTGGCCGGACCAGTCGTCGCCGCGGCGGTGGTGCTCGACCGCGACAAATTCCCGCGTGGGATCGACGATAGCAAGAAGCTGGACCTCGACACCCGCGAGGCGATTTACGACCGTCTTCAAAAGGTGGCGCGGATTGGCGTCGGAATCGCTTCGGTCGAAGAGATAGAGCACATCAACATCTATTGGGCGCGGATGCTGGCCATGACCCGCGCCGTCGAAGCGCTCGGCTTTGAGCCGGCCTGGATCCTTGTTGACGGCAACGCGACCCCGCGCTGGCAGCGGCCATCGAAGGCGATCGTTGCCGGTGACGCCAAGTGCCGCTCGATCGCCGCGGCGTCGATTATCGCCAAGGTGACCCGCGATCGCATCATGGCCGACTATGCTCGCGATTATCCCGGCTATGGCTGGGAAACCAACCGCGGCTATCCGACCCCGGAACATATTCGCGCGATCGAGACGCTCGGCTTGACGCCGCACCACCGCCGGACGTTCTCAAAGGTCCGCGACAAGCTGGAGCAGATGGTTCTGTTGCCGCTCGAATAATAATCGAACCAGAGTCTTTCGAGTCACACCACTAGGTCTAGAGTCCTTCGAATCAATCGGGACTCAATATGTTGTGGTTGACTCTTCAGCGGATTCCTTTTGTTCTCCTGGACCAGGAATCGGGCCTGACCAGCCCAGTCTTGACCGCGAGTCCAGCCTGACTCATCGAGGGCGTCCAGCAATCGGGGACTGCCTGACATGATCATGACCCTTCCAGCAGTGGAGACCCTTGGGCGTTCGCGCCCGCGTTTGGCAACCAGGAAGGAGTTGCCGATCGACACTATCCTGGAAGGTGATTGCATCGGCGAGATGGCGCGGCTGCCCGACAAGTCGGTCGACATGATCTTTGCAGACCCGCCCTATAATTTGCAGTTGGGCGGAGACCTGTTCCGGCCCGAGGGTGGCAAGGTCGATGCCTGTGACGATGATTGGGACAAGTTCGACAGCCTGGCTACCTATGACGATTTCACCCGCGAATGGCTCGCTGAGGCGCGTCGCATCCTGAAGGACGACGGTACCATCTGGGTGATCGGCAGCTATCACAACATCTATCGCGTCGGTGCGCTGCTGCAGGACGCTGACTTCTGGATTCTGAACGACATCGTTTGGCGCAAAGCCAATCCGATGCCGAACTTCCGGGGCACCCGCTTTACCAATGCGCATGAAACGCTGCTGTGGTGCGCGAAGGACGAAAAGGCGCGCTACACTTTCAACTATCGCGCAATGAAGGCGCTCAATGACGATTTGCAGATGCGATCGGACTGGGTGCTGCCGATTTGCGCGGGAGCCGAGCGGGTCAAGGACGACGCCGGCGACAAGGCTCATCCGACCCAGAAGCCAGAGGCATTGCTGTACCGGATCCTGCTAGCCTGCACCAAGCCGGGTGATGTGGTGCTCGACCCCTTCTTCGGCACCGGCACGACCGGTGCAGTGGCGCGGCGGCTAGGGCGGAAATGGATCGGGATCGAGCGGGAGCGAAGCTATGTGAAGGTCGCACGGCAGCGGATCGACGCGACCCTGCCGCTTGACGAGAGCGCGATGACGGTGATGGCCGACAAGCGCAGCCAGCCGCGTGTCGCCTTCGGCCTGCTGGTTGAAAGCGGCCTGGTCCCGGCCGGATCGAAGCTGGTGGATTCGAAACGGCGCTGGTCGGCCAGCGTAAACGCCGACGGCTCGATCGCCTGTGTTGGCGAGGCAGGCTCGATTCACAAAATCGGCGCCGCGCTCCAGGGCGCTCCGTCATGCAATGGCTGGACCTTTTGGCACGTCGAACTGGACGGGAAGTTGCAGCCAATCGACGCATTGCGGCAGCAGCATTTGTCAGCGCTATAAGCGCGCATGCGCACTCTCATTCGGCCCACCGGCTTTGTCGATTCCCCGTTCGGCCACGACGGCAAGGTCGCGCGTCTCGCCGGCGGCATGAACTGGTTCGGGCTGGCCGAGCTGATCAAGATCGACGGCATAAAGCGCACCTCAACTGAGATCGTCCCGGTCGAGGGTATCGAGGACCGGTTCGACGAGCTCATGGCAGCGGACTGGGGGCGGATCATCGCGCCGCGACCGCCCCTGGCGATGGGCGAGCGGACCGTCCGTCTCGACCAGCCGCAGGTCATGGGAATCATCAACGCGACGCCGGACAGCTTTTCGGATGGCGGCTCCTATGCCGATGCGGCGGCCGCGGCGGAGGCTGGTGCCAATATGGCCGCACAAGGCGCCGCGGTCATCGACGTGGGTGGCGAATCCACCCGGCCAGGCTCAACCACAGTCTGGGAGAATGACGAGATCGAGCGAGTGGTGCCGGTGATCGAACAGCTCACCACGGGCGGGAATGCCGTGTCGATCGACTCTCGCAAATCGGCGGTGATGAGCGCGGCGCTTAAGGCAGGGGCCAGATTGGTCAATGACGTCTCGGCGCTGACCTGGGACGAGCAATCGGCCGGCGTGGTGGCGGCGGCCGGCGTTCCGGTGGTGCTGATGCACCATCAGGGAGATCCGCAGACCATGCAGAAGGATCCGCGCCACGACGACGTTCTGGTCGAGGTCTACCGGTGGCTGGAAGCGCGAATCGAAGCGGCGGAAATGGCCGGCATCGCCCGCGACAAGATATTGGTCGACCCGGGAATTGGCTTCGGCAAGAGCGTCGCTCACAACCTTGAGCTGATCAACGGCCTGGCACTGCTGCACGGCTTCGGTTGCCCGATCGTCTTTGGAGCCAGCCGCAAGCGAATGATCGGCGCGCTGTCGAACGAGGCTCCGGCTGACCGCCGGTTGTCCGGCAGCTTGGCGCTCGCTCTGAAGGCGGTCGAGCAAGGCGCGCAACTCATCCGCGTCCATGACGTGCCGGAGACGGTGCAGGCGCTAAAGCTGTGGCGCGGCCTCAGGGACGCTGCGCTGACTCCGCGGACGGCTTGAACGTCACGAGAATAGGCCCGAGCGGCTTGGTAATGTCGCGGCGTCCGGCCGCCGGATCCAACAGCGCACTGACGGCACCGTCGAGGAACAGGGCATTGGGGCATTTCAGCCGGTCGCGGAAAAAGCGGGCGAATTTGCCGAGCGAAACCGGGTCGTCGCTGATTGCGAACAATGGTTGTCCATCGGAGGCGATGCCGACGCCGTTTCGAATGTAGCGCGAGCTGCCGTCCGGACTGAAGGACGGGTGCAGCTTGCCGTCGATCACCAGCATCGGGCCCGACTGGGTGGCGATCCGGATGTTGGGCGAGGGCTTCCATTTGTCGCCGGTAACGATCTCGGCGCGGCCATTCTGACGGATCTGGAACACGCCATTGGGCATCAGATGGAAATTGCCGCCGCCCTTGCGGGTGTTGATGGCGTGGACCTGACGGCCCTCGACGATCGCCAGCCCAATGGGACGGCCATCCTCATCATACATGCCTCCGTTCATGGCGAAGGCTATCTCGCCGTCCCGCTTTCCGAGTTTCAGCTCGAGATCGGCCAGCTGGCGGACCGCAAGCTCATTCCTTGTCGCAGCAACCAGCTCTATCCGTCCTTTGCCAGCGTCGCAGACGGTGAAGCGACTCCGCTCGAACATCTGCGCCTGGCAGGCAGAGACTGGCGCCGGCTTCGCACCATCCGAAGGTTCGCTGCCGCAAGCGGCCAACAGGAGTATCAGGATCAGGCCAGCGCGCATCGCGCCAGATTGGCTCGCTCAGGCGGCGGTGTCGATGCCGAGCTCGCCGAGTTTCCGGTAAAGTGTCGAGCGGCCAATTCCGAGACGGCGGGCGACTTCGGTCATGCGGCCACGATAATGGCCGATGGCGAGGCGGATGATATCGGCTTCGATTTCCTCGAGACAGCGCAGGTGGCCGTCCTGGCGATAGAGAGTGACCTGCGGCGCACCCGACATCGCCGCATCGGTCGATAGCTTTCCGATGTCGGGCGCGACATCGCTGCGGCGGCCCGAAAAACGCGATTGGATGGCGATGTGAGGAAAGTCGTCCGCGGTTAGCGAATTGCTTTCTCCGTTGAGCGCGGCCCTGAAGAGCACGCCGGCCAGCTGGCGGACGTTGCCGGGCCACCCGTAGCGCATCAACACCGCCAGAGCGTCGTTGCCGATCGACAGCGGACGCATGCCCGGCTCCTCGGCGAAGCGAGTCAGCAGGTGGCGGACCAGCGCGGGGATGTCGCCGCTGCGGTCCCGAAGCGGTGGAATGGTGACGGTTGTCGCGGATATCCGCTCGGCCAGGCCCGGATGAAAGTCCTCGGGGAGAGGGCGGCTCGACGTCGCGATCAGCCGGACGTCTACCGAATTGGATCCGTTGCAGCCGACTGGGCGGACTTCGCCGGTGGCCAGCACCCGGTCGAGGCGAGCCTGGGTTTCCTTGGGAAGCGTGCCGACCTCGTCGAGCAGCAACGTGCCGCCATCGGCGTCGACCATCTTGCCGACCCGTTCGGCAAAGGCCCCCGGAAACGCTCCTGGCATGTGCCCGAACAGCTCGCTGTCAATGATGTTGGCGGCGACCGATTTGCAATCGAGCTGGACCAGCGGTCCCTTGGCGCGAAGGCTGGCGTGGTGGATCGCGCGAGCGAAGGTTTCCTTGCCGGTGCCTGCTTCGCCGACGATCAGGATCGGTAGGCGGTTTCGGGCACCCTTGGCGGCGACCGCCAATGCCGAGCGAAAATCGGGGGCTGCGCCGACCAGCTGGTCGAGCATGAGGTCCGGCGCGATCTTTTCGGAAAGGGGGGCCAGCTCGCCGGTTGCGCGGCGGCGGTCGGCGTGGGAGGTGAGCGCTTCGATCAGCCTTTCCGGCGCGATCGGCTTGGCCAGATAGTCGGAGGCGCCGGCACGCATCGCATCCACCGCAAGCGCCACCGAGCCGCCGTCAGCGAGAACGATGACGGGAAGATTAGGGCGGCGTTTTCGCAAGGCGGCGATCAGGCCAGGCCCCAGTTCGACATTCCAGCTTGAGAGCAGGGCAGCGCGTACCTCGCGGCCATGCGGGCCTTGCAGGAGCCCGACGGCAGTTTCCTCATCGGCCGCGCCGACGATGCTCCAGCCGGCGCGCGAGGCGACGGCCGACAGCTGCCGGCGCTCATTGGCATCTGCATCGACCAGCAGCAGCGATCGGAGGACAACTTCTTCGCGCATGCGCCGCTTGTAACGAAAAGGAGTAAAGCTCTGCTTAAGGGCCGCGGGATTTCGGGCAAAAAGCCGCTTGGGTGGAAGCGATGGGCTTGTTAAGACCCGGCCAACCTAAAAGTATCGAGGGAACGAAGAATGGCCGACGATAAGGTCCACCCGACCGCCACGGAAATGGATTATCCCGCGCATTTCAGGAATTACGACGGCTTCACGAAGCTGTTCAAATATGGCGCGATCGCTGCCTTCATCACGGCGATGGCCGTGATCTACATCATCTATAATTAGGCCGCCGCGGTTGAAGATCGCGGTTCTGAAGGAAGGCGGGGCGGAGACCCGGGTCGCCGCCATCCCCGAAACGGTGAAGAAATTTGCCGGGCTCGGTGCCACAATCGCGGTCGAAAAGGGGGCGGGCGAACCGGCCTCAATTTCTGACGCTGAGTTTGAAGCGGCCGGCGCCACCACCGGCGCCCGGGCCGAGGTTCTTGATGGCGCTGACATTATCCTTTGCGTCATCGGTCCCGAGCCAGGCACCCTTAAAGGCGCGAAGCAGGGTGCCTTGCTGGTAGGAGCGCTCGATCCCGCCAAGCGGGCCGAGGATGTGGCTGCCTATGCCGCCGCCGGGCTTCAAGCGCTTGCGATGGAGTGGATGCCGCGCATCACTCGCGCCCAGTCGATGGACATCCTCTCGTCCCAATCCAACCTCGCCGGCTACAAGGCGGTGGTGGATGCCGGATCGCTCTATGGCCGCGCATTTCCGATGATGATGACGGCCGCGGGCACGGTCCATCCGGCCAAGGCATTCGTCATGGGTGTTGGCGTGGCGGGTTTGCAGGCGATCGCCACCGCCCGGCGCATGGGCGCCCAGGTCAGTGCGACCGACGTGCGATCGGCAACCAGGGAGCAGATCCTGTCGCTCGGCGCCAAGCCGATCTTCGTCGAAGGCGTGGCAGGCATCGAAGGGGAAGGGAAGGGCGGTTACGCCAGCGAAACCAGCCCGGAATATCAAGCTGCCCAGGCCGAGCTGGTCTCAGGGCACATCGCCAAGCAGGATATCGTCATCACCACTGCACTGATCCCAGGGCGGCCTGCGCCGCGGCTGATCAGCGACGCGCAGGTGGCGACGATGCGCCCTGGCAGCGTCATCGTCGACCTTGCAGCGGAGGCTGGCGGCAATGTCGAGGGCTGCGTCGCCGGCGAAACGGTCGAGCGCCATGGAGTAAAGATTGTCGGGGCGGTGCAGCTGTCCCGGACTTTGGCGGCGGATGCGTCGGCGCTGTTCGCCCGCAATCTGGCCAACTTCCTGACCGCCTTCTGGGACAAGGATGCCGGTGCGCTGGTTCTTCCCGATGACGACGAGATCGTCGCCGCAATCCGCCTCACCAATGGCGGCGCAGTGGTTAACGAGCGCCTCAAAACGGCTCAATAACGACTCGGATTTTAACCCTGACCCTGTGCGTGAGCGCGGCTAACGAACAGCGCGCCACGGCCATGCCGGCTTTATCGGTTGCGCAAACGCAGAAAGACGATCCGCGCCGAGCCGCAGATCGTCAAATTTCCGCAGAAATCCGGTCTTAACGACCGGACTTCAATCAGCCAGTTCCGCCGGCACCGCTCCAGCCATGGCCGAACAGCCACGACCAAAGGCCACGTGCAGAAGTCGCTTTCTTGTACTTCATGATCGTCCCCTGTCGTCACAATGCGACTCATGCCGCATGAGGGGAGATTAACCTTAATCGAAATGGTTAGCAACGAATTAACCAAGTTCTCGAAGTCGACCTTTCGGGCGGCCAAGTAATGACCTGCCTTTTGCTTGGGAGTTCGAGGAGAGAGCGCTGCCCAGTTCGCAGCGCTTTTTCTAATCTAGGTTAATTAGGCAGCGCGGCGCTTCCGCTCACTTCCAAGCCTCTTCGACAGGTCATTGAGGCTGGAAGGGCGGCCGATGATGAAGCCTTGGGCGACCTCGCATTTCATCGCCACCAGCATATCGAGGATCTCGCGGCTCTCAACGCCCTCGGCGACCACCGTGCGGCCGAGCGAATGAGCTAGGGCAATGGTCGATTGGACCATGACCAGGTCGCTGCGATGATCGCGCATCGATTTGACGAAGCTTTGGTCGACCTTGATTTCGCTCGCCGGGATCTTCTTCAGATATTCGAGCGTCGATAGGCCGGTGCCATAATCATCGATCGAAATACGGACGCCTAGATCGCGCAAGCCAAAGAGCGGTCCGATGTCGGCGCCAGTAGCGAGGGCCGCCGTTTCCGTCAGTTCAAGCGTCAAGCGGGCCGGATCGAGTCCGTGGCGATCGAGCACCTCGCGAACCCGTGACGGCAGCGTCTTGTCGCCGAGCATTCTGGCGGACAGGTTGACTGCCATATCGAACGCGCCGTGCTCGCGGTTGATCTGGGCGGCCGCGGCAACAGCGCGGTCGAGAATGAAGAAGGTCAACTTCTCGATCCGATCGCTCTGCTCGGCCGCGGCAACGAATTCCGAAGGACTGATCGGGCCTTTTTCCGGGTGCGTCCAACGGGCCAGCGCCTCGGCGCCTCGCACCCGGTTGGTCCTGAGGTCGAGCTGCGGCTGGAACGCGACCCAGACCTGGCCATGGTCGATTGCGTCGTCGAGTTGGCTGAGCAGCGACAGCCGCCACTCGGCGTCTTTCAACCGGGCAGGATCGTGATATTTCCAGCGAAGGCCCTCCGCGGTCGCTTCGTCGGCGGCAACCAGCGCGCTGCCCAGCCGGTTGGCGAGCGAACGGCCGCTGCCGATCTCGACGCCGAAGCTGATGGCAATGTCGAACGGCTTGCCGTCTATCTTGGCCGGGCTGCGGAACAGGGCGTAAAGCGCCTCGACATGGTGTCCGATCGCGGTTCCTGCCGGCACCGTCCAGGCGAAAATCCCCTCATCGCCCTGGTATACGGTCGATACTTCCGAGCCGACCTTCAGCCGCGACACGATCTGCTCGGTGAGCGCTCGCTCATTCGCGACCGATAGCGTGGAGACGATCTGCGCATAGTTGATCACTCGAGCGACAATCAGCGGACGGTCGCTCTCGTGACCCGCCCGGCGCAGCGCGTTGAGGTTGGGAAGCCCGCTGACCGTATTGGTCAAGCCGCGGCGCTTCATGTTTTGCATGGTGATGCCGGTCGCGACCCAGCTGATGACGAACAGGCCGGCCGTAATGTCGGCGAAGACCTGGGAGCGCTCCAGCAGCAGCGGCAGGGCAAGCATCGCGAATGCACCGCCGCCGAGCAGGCCCACCTGGGCGCGGAGCTTACGCTTGATGGCGGCAAAGGCCAGCAGGCAGGCGGCGAGATAGGCGGGGATCCAACCGAGATCGACCGGCCTGCCGGCCTTCAGCGTCTCCGCTCCCAATATGTGAAGATAGACGCCGCTGGCCTTGCCCCATCCGGGGATCATGAACTGGTCGCCGAGCCGTTCGGAATCGGTGCCGACAATCACGGTCTTGCCGCGAAGCTGGGCCTTGCCGACACGGCCGTCGATCACGTCGGCCGCGCTGTAGACGGGAATGGAGGCGGGATCGAAGGCGTAGTTGACCCGGAAGTCGGCATCGCTGCCCATGTTGCGGTCGGCCAATATGCTGGCCAGCGACGGGATTACCGTATCCCCGCGGCGCGTCCCGCGGGGCAGGAGCCACGCCTCATTGGCATAATTATATTGCAGGCCGATGGTGCCGATGCCGGCATGTTCCAGGAATTGAGGAAGCGGGCGCACATCCTCATATTTCCCTTCCTGCGCACCGGCGCGCGGAAGGTAGGCGAGGGTGATGTTGCTGCTGTGGCTCATGGTACGGGCGAGCTGCCGGTCCAACGCCGGGTCGGTCCGCTCCGACAGCAATATGTCATGGACCTGCTGTTGGGGCTCGGCCTTGTCGAGCGCTTCGATCAGCTGGGCGTAGCGGCTGCGCGGCCACGGCCAGCGCCCAATCTCCCTGACAGATTTTTCGTCGATTCCGACCAGCACGATCTGGCCGCTGACCGGCCGCTCATTGATGTGATTGCGGACGGCGCGGAGCCGGTCCTCGGGATATTCGCCGGCTGCGACGATGCCGAACAGCAGACCGAGGACGACCGCCCAGGCAAGCATCCTCGCGGGGCGCTTCGCCCCGGGTTCGCGGTTGCGGCGGTTCGGCCATCGCATGGCGCGCGTGTATCCCTTCATCGTCTCCGCACGCCATGCAGCGGAAAAGGTTAAAAAATCGGAAACCTCGTTAAGTTAATGGCAAGGTTTTCGAACAGGCCGCTTGCCCTCGACAAGCATGATGCGCCTTGCCACAACATCCCCACTTGAAAGCGGGGGAGGCGTCCGTTGGACTTTATCTCGATCCTGTCGATCTTCGTGCTGGCCTGCTTCGTCGGCTATTTCGTCGTCTGGTCGGTGACACCGGCGCTGCATACGCCGCTGATGAGCGTCACCAACGCCATTTCCTCGGTAATCGTGGTCGGCGCGCTGATCGCGGCGGCCGCGGCTGGCAGCGTCCAGTCGAAATGGCTCGGGCTGGTGGCGGTGGCGCTGGCGTCGGTTAATATCTTCGGCGGGTTCGCCGTCACCCAGCGCATGCTCGCCATGTACAAGAAGAAGGAGCGCCGCGATGCATGAGGCCGCGGCAATCCCAAGCTGGGTGCTTCTCGCCTACCTGATCTCCGGCGTCTGCTTCATCGTTGCGCTGCGCGGCCTGTCGAGCCCCGAGAGCAGTCGCCGCGGCAACCGCGCCGGCATGGCCGGCATGGCGATCGCGGTGGTGACGACTCTGGTCACGCATTTTCCGGGCACTGGCTCGCCGGCGTCTCCCGGACCGTCTGAGCCCTCAATATTTCTCTTCGACACCCAAGCTCTGATCGAAATCGTTGCGGCGATGGCGGTTGGTGGCGGAATTGGCCTGGTCACGGCTCGCCGGATCCAGATGACGGCGATGCCGCAGCTGGTTGCCGCCTTTCACTCGCTGGTCGGCATGGCCGCGGTGCTGGTCGGCGCCGCGGCATTTCTCAATCCGTCCGCGTTCGGGATCGTCGATCAATCCGGAGCGATCCTCGGCGTCAGCCGCATCGAGATGGGGCTCGGCGTGGCGATCGGCGCGATCACCTTTTCCGGATCGGTGATCGCCTTCCTCAAGCTAAACGGAAACATGAGCGGCAAGCCGATCCTGTTGCCGCTGCGGCACTGGATCAACCTCGCCGTGGGGCTGGCCATTTTCTTCTTCCTCTACGGCTTTTTCGACAGCCAGAGCCCGGTCGATTTCTGGATGCTGGCGGCGCTCAGCTTCGCCATCGGCTTCCTGCTGATCGTGCCGATCGGCGGGGCGGACATGCCGGTCGTCATCTCGATGCTCAACAGCTACTCGGGCTGGGCCGCGGCGGCGATGGGCTTCACCCTGCACAATACGGCGATGATCATCACCGGCGCCTTGGTCGGCTCGTCGGGCGCGATCCTCAGCTACATCATGTGCAAGGCGATGAACCGCAGCTTCATCAGTGTCATCGCCGGCGGGTTCGGAGCGGTGGAATCGTCAGGCGCGGCGGCGGCGATCGACCGGCCCTACAAGCGCGGATCGGCCGAAGACGCCGCATTCCTGATGAGCCAGGCCGACAAGGTGATCATCGTCCCCGGCTATGGAATGGCAGTCAGCCAGGCCCAGCATGCGCTCCGGGAAATGGCCGACCAGCTCAAAAAGGAGGGGGTCGAGGTCAAATATGCGATCCACCCGGTCGCGGGACGCATGCCGGGTCACATGAATGTGCTGCTGGCCGAGGCCAATGTCCCCTATGACGAGGTGTTCGAGCTCGAGGACATCAACAGCGAGTTCGCCACCGCCGACGTGGCCTTCGTGATTGGCGCCAATGATGTCACTAATCCAGCCGCCAAGACCGACAAGAGCTCCCCCATTTACGGCATGCCGGTGCTCGACGTGGAAAAGGCCCGGACCGTCCTGTTCGTGAAAAGGTCGATGGGGGGCGTAGGTTACGCCGGCGTCGACAATGAGCTCTTCTATCGCGACAACACGATGATGCTTCTCGCCGACGCCAAAAAGATGGTCGAGGAGATTGTTAAGTCACTGGGTTAACAACGCTTCCCCTGCTAATCCTGAGCCAAGAATCGCATCTGGGTTAAAGCCCCCAGCCGGACTCGCCGGTTGGGGAGTCGAAAGGTTGGGGCGTTGAAGAAACTCGGAATTATCGGTGGTATGAGCTGGTCGTCGACCGCGCTCTATTACGAACATATCAATCGCGGCATTTCCCAGCGGCTAGGTGGTCTCCACAGCGCGGCGCTGACGATCGAAAGCGTCGACTTTGCCCAGATTGCCGCGATGGAGTTTGCCGGCGACTGGGATGGAATTGCCGGGGTCATGATCGAGGCGGCGCAGCGGCTCCAGAAGAGCGGCGCCGAAGGCATGCTGATCGCCTGCAACACAGTCCATAAAAGTTATGACGCCGTCAGTGCCAATGTGAATATCCCGGTGCTGCACATCGGCGATGCCACGGCGGACCGTCTTCTGGCGGATGGCCGGACTCGCGTCTCTTTGCTCGGCTCGCGATTCACCATGACCGAGGGCTTTGTCCGCGACCGGATCGAAAAGCGCGGAATTCAACTCGTCGATCTCAACCCGCTCTGGAAGGCCGAAGTCGACCGGATCATCTTTGAGGAGCTCGCGGCCGGCCGCGTCGTGCGCGACAGCCAGCGCAAGCTGAAGACGCTGATCACCGAGCTCGGCAAGCAAAAGGTCCAGGCAGTCGTGCTGGGTTGCACGGAACTGGTGCTGGCGGTCGACACCCGGGCGAACGTCCTGCCGGTCTACGACACGACCGCAATCCATGCCCGCATGGCGGTCGAATGGATGCTCGAGGAGCAAGAAGAGGCGCGGGCGGCCGCTTAAGCCGTATGCTCTTCTCGCGCCGCCAGCTCCGGATTGCTGATCAGCAGCACCGCGGGAAGCGCGAACGCCAGCAGCGTATAGACCAGCCTCACCATATTCGGGGCGTCGAGAATCCACAGCGGCGCGACCACTGCTGCAGCCAGGAACAGCAGCAGCACGAAGGCGCGGGCTTCGACCGCTTCGCTTTCGATCGCGTCGATCTTGCTGCGGTCCTCCGCCAGTTGGCCAAGATGCCGTACGATCCTGCTCGCAGTGTGCGTGCACATGCCGGGCACGAAAGCGTGGATAATCGCGGCAAAGCCCGCCGCCGCCGCCATTAGGCCGAAGGTTGTGGCGAAGCGGAAATGCTCCCAATAGCCTTCGCCGGCATTTTTGAGATGGGCCCTGGATTGAGCAATCATGGCTCGTTTCCCGTCAGTTACGAAGCGAAGCGGCCAGAAACGTCCGAAACTGTCAATTGGCCGGGGCAGGCCCTGGCGGCAGGAGCCATCTTGGCCGCGCCCAGTTGATGACTGGCCTCGGGCCGTTGCCGCTCCTACATCGTAACCATGGACCGAACGCCCGCCGGCCGGCCCGACCTCCCAGGCTCGGGCGACCGCTTCAACGAGGAAAAGGCAACCTTCGCACTGCGCGGGTCGGACGCTCCCGACCTTGAGGCCGGTGTGATGGCAATCCGCAACGTATTGAAGACGTTGCCGACGCGCCCCGGCGTCTATCGAATGCAGGATGCCAAGGGTGATGTGCTCTATGTGGGCAAGGCCCGCGCCCTGAGGAACCGGGTGACCAGTTACACCCAGGTCGCCAAGCTTCCGAAGCGGCTGCAGCGCATGGTCTCCCAGACGCGTTCGATGACGATCGTCACGACACGCACCGAAGCCGAGGCGCTGCTGCTCGAAGCCCAGCTGATCAAGCGTTTTCGGCCGCCCTATAATGTGCTGCTACGCGACGACAAAAGCTTCCCGTTCATCCTGCTGCGCGAGGACCATGCCTTCCCCCAAGTGCGCAAGCACCGCGGCGCCCGGCGCGCCAAGGGGCAGTATTTCGGTCCATTCGCAAGTGCCGGCTCGGTCACCAGCACGCTTAATGCGCTTCAGAAGCTATTCCTGCTAAGAAGTTGTTCCGACAGCTTTTTCGCTAATCGAACCCGGCCATGCCTGCTCTATCAGATCCGCCGCTGCTCGGCGCCATGCGTCGGCCGCATCAGCGAGGCGGATTATGCGGAATTGGTCGAAGATGCGAAGCAATTCCTGGCCGGCAAGTCGACCGGGGTTCAGGCGCGGCTCGGCAAGCAGATGGCGGAGGCGGCCGAAAAGCAGGATTTTGAGCTTGCTGCCGTCTACCGCGACCGGCTCAGGGCGTTGACCTATGTCCAGGGCAGCCAGTCAGTTCACGCAGAGGGGCTTGGCGACGGCGACATCTTCGCGCTTGCTTCGAATGTCGGACAGATGTGCATCCAGGCCTTCTTTATCCGTGGCGGGCAGAATTGGGGGCACCGCAGCTTCTTTCCAGCCCACACCGCCGAAGTTCCGGAACAGGAAGTGCTGACCGGGTTCCTGATGCAGTTTTACGAGGAAGTGCCACCACCGCGCCGCATCCTGGTCGACCGCGAGTTGAAGGAAGGTGAACTGATTGCGGAGGCGCTGTGCGAAAGGAGCGGGCACAAGGTCGAGATCACGCAACCCCAGCGGGGTGCCCGACGCAAACTGATCGAGCAGGCGCGGCGCAATGCCGAGGAAGCGCTCGAGCGGCGGATGGCGGAGTCCACGACACAGGGCAAATTGCTGCAGGAAATGGCTGAAGTGTTCGAACTTCCCGAACCGCCGCGGCGCATCGAAGTCTATGACAACAGCCACATCATGGGTACGAACGCGACTGGCGCGATGATCGTCGCCGGGCCCGAGGGCTTCCGCAAAAACGCCTATCGCAAGTTCAACATCAAGTCGGGCATCACGCCCGGGGATGACTTCGGGATGATGCGCGAGGTGCTGGAACGGCGTTTCGCCCGGCTGGAGAAGGAAGATCCCGAGCGGAGCGGCGGAGAATGGCCCGACCTGCTGCTGATCGACGGCGGCAAGGGCCAGGTGTCTGCGGTAATCGAAATCCTCGAGGAAGCCGGTGTCAGCGACGTCCCGATCGTCGGCGTCGCCAAAGGGCCGGATCGCAATGCCGGACGAGAGGTGTTCCACCTGCCCGGCGGACGCGAGGTGACCTTTCCGCCGAACAACGCGCTGCTTTTTTACCTGCAGCGGCTGCGCGACGAGGCCCATCGCTTTGCCATCGGCACGCATCGGCAAAAGCGAGCCAAGAGCTTGACCACGTCGACCCTGGACGAGGTTCCCGGCATCGGGCCAAACCGCAAGCGGGCCCTGCTGATGCACTTCGGCACGGCGCGGGCGGTAAAGGGAGCGGCATTGGAGGATTTGGAGCGCGCCCCGGGAATCAGTGGGGCAATGGCGCGCCAGATCTACGACTATTTCCACCCCCGCGGCTAATGCGGATTTCCACACCAGCCATCGTCGTCGCCCTTCGCCCGCATGGCGAACATGGGGCTGTAGTGCGCCTGATGACACCGGAGCATGGCTTGCAAGCCGGGTATGTCCGGGGCGCGAGAGGCCGGCGGCTCCGGCCGGTGCTGTTGCCCGGCAACCAAGTTGAAGCATCGCTGTCGGCGCGTACTGACAGCCAGCTGGCGCAGGTCACGGTCGAACTGGAGCACAGCCGAGGACCGCTACTTCAGGAAGCATTGCCGGCGGCCGCGATTGACTGGGCCTGCGCGCTGACCGCCACGGCATTGCCGGAAGGCCAGCCCTATCCGCGCCTCTATCAAGTGCTCGATGGTCTGTTGGCGGCGATCGAGGCTGCGCCATCCGCCAGCGGCTGGGGAGCGGCGCTCGTGCGATACGAATTGCTGGTGCTGGCGGAACTTGGCTTCGGTCTCGATCTTGATCGTTGTGCCGTTTCTGGCAGCAATGACGATCTGGTTGCGGTTAGCCCGCGTTCGGGCCGGGCGGTCAGCGCGGCAGAGGCCGAGCCCTTTACCGGCAAACTTCTCACGCTTCCCGGCTTCATTCGCGATGGCGGGGTCGCGTCCTGGCCTGACATTTTGAGCGGGCTTGATCTGACCGGCCATTTCCTGCTGCGCGATGTGCTTACGGACCGGTCGGCACCGGTTGCGGGAGCGCGATCCCGGCTGGTTGAGCGCTTGCGCCGGGCAGCCGGTCGGGCGTAGCGTTAACCATGGTCGACACGCTCGCGCTGCTTTTTCCTCATGTTGCGGTCAGCGGCGCGCTCACCGTCCGCGTCGCGGTCAGCTACCTGCCGGAGCAGTCGGCGCCTGATCAGGGCCGTTGGTTTTGGTCTTACCATATCCGGATTGAAAATGACGGAGACGCGACCGTCCAATTGCTCGAGCGCTATTGGAAGATTGTCGACGGACATGGGAATGTCCACGAAGTGAGAGGCCAGGGCGTGGTCGGCGAAATGCCGGTGGTTACGAGGGGTGAAAGCTACGACTATGTCTCGGGTTGCCCGCTCGATACGCCGGCCGGCGCGATGAGCGGCCATTATATTTTCGTCGACGAGGATGGCAGCCGCATCACTGCGGAGATTCCGGAATTTTCCTTGCTCTCGCCTTTGGAGCCCGGCGTGCAGAAATGAAAAGGCGCGCCTGAGGCGCGCCCAATCAGTTGGCAGTGGGAGCGGTCTTAGCTCGGGCTTACCGGCGTGAGGTGGAAGCCGCCATGACCGTTGTCCTTGACGAGGATATAGACCATCGCCGCGATCGTCGCGAGGATCACCACCAACGGAGCGATCGGCGGCCAGCCGGGCCCATTGTCAGTGTCCTCAGCAGCTGCAGCCACAGCGGCGGATGTCGCCGCGGACGAACCGGTCGTCAGCGCACTCAAGGTGAGCCAGGGACTGGCCGGAACGGCGGCTGCCTGAGTCGATCCTATCGGAGCCGCCGGAGTGGTGGCCACTGCTGCGGTTGGAACCGCGCATAGGGACAGCGCAATGGCTGCTGCTGTGAAATTACGCCCGAAACGCGACATCTTGTTACTCCCGCCGGAGGTTACACGGAATCAATCCCGCCCGGATCAATTCCAATGCCGAACGCAACTAGCATGGTTTCGTTGCAAAATTTAACCCAGATTAGCGTGTTTTTCTAACGGTGTGACGAATATGTCGCGTTCGCCTTTGATTCACCCAAGGCGAACCCGCTCCAGGCGACTTCGTACCGCCAGCGTACCGACGGCCCCTTGTCCCAGCCGCCAGGAACCGCAAAGGAGGGGCGGTGATACCGACGGGACCCATCCTGCTTTCAGCTAACAGCTTCTGGAACATCGCCAATTTCCGCGGCCAGCTAGTCGAGGCCCTGGTCAAGGCGGGATATCCAGTCCGGATTGCCGCGCCGGACGTCGATCCCGCGTGGGCCCGGGCACATGCCGTGGATGCCGTCGACATCGCAATCGATCGATCGGGGCTCAACCCAATCAAGGATGGAGTGCTGTGGCTGGACTATCTGCGGCTGCTTCGGCGCACGAAATCCGCCTATTTCCTCGGGTTCACCGCCAAGCCGAACATCTATGGGTCGCTGGCCGCCCAGCTTCTGGGCGTGGCCAGCCTGCCGAATGTCAGCGGCCTGGGCACCGCATTCAT
>DATJHF010000040.1:0-4973 GCA_035494075.1 Sphingomicrobium sp.
GGCGTCGGTGACCGCCTTGGCGACGTCCATGGTGACGGTGCCGAGCTTCGGGTTCGGCATCAGGCCCTTGGGGCCCAGCACCTTGCCGAGGCGGCCGACCACACCCATCATGTCCGGCGTCGCGATGACGCGGTCATAGTCCAGCTTGCCGGCCTGCATTTCTTCCATCAGGTCCTCGGCACCGACCTTGTCGGCGCCCGCCTTGGTGGCTTCCTCGGCCTTGGCGCCCTTGGCGAACACGGCGACGCGAACGTCCTTGCCGGTGCCCTTGGGCAAATTGACCACGCCGCGGACCATCTGGTCTGCATGGCGCGGGTCGACGCCGAGGTTGATCGCCACTTCGACCGTCTCGTCGAACTTGGCGCTGGCCAGGCTCTTGACCAGGCCGATTGCCTCGTCGACGCCATAATGGCTGTTCGGGTCGACCTTGCCTTCGAAGGCCTTCTGCTTCTTCGTGAGCTTCGCCATGTCCTTAGCCCTCCACTACCTGGAGGCCCATCGCGCGGGCGGAGCCTTCAATGATCTTGGTCGCGGCCTCAATGTCGTTGGCATTGAGGTCCTTCATTTTCGCCTCGGCGATTTCCGCCAGCTGCGAGCGGCGGATGGTGCCCGCCGAAACCTTGCCCGGCTCTTTCGAGCCCGACTTCAGCTTAGCCGCCTTTTTCAATAGGAAGCTCGCCGGCGGGGTCTTGGTGGTGAAGGAGAAAGACCGGTCCGCATAGACGGTGATCACCGTCGGGATCGGAGCGCCCTTTTCCAGCTCCTGCGTCGCAGCGTTGAACGCCTTGCAGAATTCCATGATGTTGACGCCGCGCTGGCCCAGTGCGGGACCGATCGGCGGGGAGGGATTGGCGGTGCCGGCCGGCACCTGGAGCTTGATATAGCCCGTGATTTTCTTAGCCATTTTTCTCACTCTGTAGTGGATTTGCATGGGGGCAGGCCCCGAGCGCGTCCGTTCAAGTTTAGCGGTCCAGACGGCGAGCCGAAGCGCGCCTCCCGCAATCCAGTGCTAATGCCTTGGAAGCGCGCGCCTTTAGCAGAAACCTGCGCAGAGGCAAGGTGCTTTGGTTCCAGCCACGGCGCAAGGGCTCATGGCGTCCCGAGCTTTTGGCCAAGCTGATCCACCGCCGCTTGGATCTCCGCCCGGTCTTCGTCGCCGCATTTGCTGCCGCAACCCGCGAGCTTCTTCTGAAGCGCGGCATATTGCTTGGTGGCCAGGTCACGGTCGCCCAGCTCCAGCGCGACCAGTCCTAGCTGGAGGTAGGCCGGGATCGGCGCGTTGCCGGTGCGGACCGCACCCTGGAAGGCTTTCTTGGCTTCGGGTTTCTTGCCGCTGTTGGCGTATGCCAGGCCAAGGGCGTAGGGGATCGCGCCTTCGCTCGAATTGGCGTCATAGGCTTTGCGCAATTCGCGAATTGCCGTGGGATAGTCGCCGGCATTCAGGGCGGCGACGCCATTCTTGTAGGGAACGGTCGCGTCGGCCTGGGCCGGGCCCGACGACGGCATGCTGCCGCCGCCCATTTGCGCATGTGCTCCGGACGCCAGCACAAGGCCGATCGCCGCCGCCGAAATCTGAAGCTTGGTCAGTCGCATTTTAAGGCCACCTCTCAAAAAGCTAACGATGCGAGGCAGCCAACTCGCTGTTGCGCTCGATGTCGTGACCATTGTCGGTGGCAGTGCGGTTTTTGTTGCTGAACGGGAGCAAGATGACTTCCAAGCCTGCAGACGCCGGCGGCCATGCTATGGCGTGGGACGTCGGCCAGGCGAGAAGGAGCGGTTCATGGGGGCGGTAAGAATAGTCGCGGCGATTGCTGCCGTCGTCGGCTGGGCGGGCCTGCTCCTGCAATATGTCATCTTCGCCGAGCGGGTCGGGCTGGGGCTGGCAACGTGGCGCTACCTTGGGTTCTTCACCATCCTTTCGAACATCGGCGCAGCGAGCATTGCGACGGCAATCGCGCTCCGGAGGCAGGATTGGCTAACGGGGGCCCGGGCGCGGCTGATGGGACTGACAGCGATCGTCACCGTGGGCTTCGTCTATTCCTTGCTGCTGCGATCGACATGGAACCCGACGGGCCTGCAGAAGCTGGCTGACGCGGCGCTTCACGATTGGACTCCGATTCTGTTCGCAATTGTCTGGGCGATAACGCCACATGGCGATCTCAAGTGGCGCGACATGACATGGGCGCTGACCCCGCCCGCCATCTACCTCGTCTACGCGCTTGGGCGGGGAGCAATTGACGGCTGGTACCCCTATTATTTCCTCAATCCAACGCTCCAGACCACCAGCGAGTTGGGCGTCAGCATCCTCGGGACACTTGCCGTGTTCGCAATTGTCGCCGGGAGTGGAATCGCGATCGACCGGCGGCTCGCGGCGCGGGGAAGCCTGGCGGCAAGCTAGTCGAGCGTGGTTCGATATTGTTTGACGGCCAGCCCGGCCACAATCACCACGAACAGCGTCAGCGCGCCCAGGCTGGGCGCGGCCTCGGCGATGCCGACGCCTTTCAGCATCGCGCCGCGGACGACACGGAGCATATGGGTGACGGGGAGGATGGACCCCAGCCACTGCGCCCATTGCGGCATGCCGCGGAACGGGAAGAGGAAGCCCGACAGCAGGATCGACGGCAGGAAATAGAAGAAGCTCATCTGCATCGCCTGGAGCTGGTTGCGCGCCACGGTCGAGACGAGGAAGCCCAGGGCCAGGCTGCCGACGATGAACAGGAACAGGCCGAGGATCAGCGCCGCCCAGCCGCCGGCCATCGGCACTCCGAACAACAGCCGCGCCATGGTGATGATCAAGGTCGCCTGGATGATCCCGACCAAGACGAACGGGGTCAGCTTGCCGACCATCACCTCGATTGGCCGGAGCGGGGTTGAAAGCAGCGTCTCCATCGTGCCGCGCTCCGTCTCTCGGGTCATGGCAAGCGAGGTCATCATCACCAGCGTCATGGTAAGGATGGTCGCGACCAGCCCGGGGACGATGTTGTAGCTGGTGATGCCTTCCGGATTGTAGCGGCGCTGGATGACCACCTCGAACGGCCGGGGAGCAACTGCGACCGGCGCGAGCGCCCCCTTGAGGTCATGCTTCAGCGCCTCTTCGGGCAAGGCGGCTAGGGCGGAGACGGCGGCGCCGGTCGCGGCCGGGTCCGACGCGTCGGCCTCGACCAGTATCTGTGGCTTGTCGCGACGCACGACCCGGCGCGTGAAATCGCCCGGAATGGTGATAGCGAACTGGACCGCGCCGCGCTCGATCAGCCTGTCCATCTCGGCCGGCGAGCGGGCGACATGGTCGATGCTGAAATAATCGCTGCGCTGGAGCGAACCGATCACCGAGCGGGCGAACTGGCCCTGGTCCTGGACCAGCACCGCGGTCGGCAGATGCTTGGGATCGGTATTGATCGCATAGCCGAACAGCAGCAGCTGGATGATCGGGATACCGATAATCATCGCATAGGTCAGCCGGTCGCGGACCAACTGGGTGAATTCCTTGGCCAGCACCGCCATCATCCGCGAGAAGGAGAGGCCGGTCATGCGGCTTTGACCTCGGGCGGGGCGTGGGTCCGCATCAGGTGGATGAATACATCCTCAAGGGTGGGCTGGACTTCGGTCCAGCGAAAGGGCTCGCGGCGATAGGGCTTGATGGCGGCTTCCAGCGCGGCCCGATCGGTGCCGCTGACATGAAGAGCCTCGCCGAAGGGCGCGGCCATGTCGACGCCCGGCTTGGCTGCCAGTTCGCGTCCCAGCCGGTCGGCTCGCGGCCCCTCCGCCTCGAACGTCACCAGCCCGCTGGCGGCGATCACCGCGTCGCCGGTACCGCGGGCAATCAGCTTGCCGTTGAAAATATAGGCGATCTCGTGACAGCGTTCGGCCTCGTCCATGTAGTGGGTCGAGACCATGACGGTCATGCCGTCGTCGGCGAGGCGGTGGATCTCGTCCCAGAAATCGCGCCGCGCCTGGGGATCCACGCCCGCAGTCGGCTCGTCGAGCAGCAGCAGCTTCGGTTCGTGCATCACCGCCGCGGCGAGGGCGAGGCGCTGCTTCCACCCGCCCGAAAGATTGCCGGCGAGCTGCTTGCGGCGATGCTGGAGCCCGAGTTTCTCGAGTTGGTCGTCAACCCGTTCGGCTACCCGGTCGAGATCATAGACCCGGGCAATGAAATAGAGGTTTTCCTCGATGGTCAGGTCTTCGTAGAGAGAGAAGCGCTGGGTCATGTAGCCGGTCTGGCGCTTGATCGCCTCCGCCTCGCGCGGGAATTCATAGCCGAGGACCTGGCCATGGCCGGCGTCCGGCGTCAGCAGCCCGCAAAGCATGCGCAGGGACGTCGTTTTGCCGGAGCCGTTCGGACCGAGGAATCCGGTGATCTGCCCCTGCTTGATCTGCAGCGAGACATTGTCGACCGCCTGAAGCGCGCCAAAGCACTTGCTCAACCCCTCGACGTCGATTGCGAGAGTCAACGCAAGGGCTCCACGTCCACGGGTAGCCCGGGCATCAGATTCGCGGGTTTGGCGGGCAACGCCTCGACCATGAATACCAGCCGGTCGCGGCTGTCGCGGCTGAAGATGACCGGCGGGGTGAATTCCGGGCGCGGGCTGACATAGCTGATCTTCGCGGTAAGCCCCGCAGCGCAGCCGTCGCAGGAGAATCCCACGCTCTTCCCCGGCCGATAGCGGGCGACTTCCTGTTCCGGCACGAAGAAGCGGACCTTAACCCGGTCGTCCGGCAGGATGCTGACGATGGCTTGGTTGGCGGCGACCCATTCGCCGGGCCGGTAATAGACTTCCTCGACTCGGGCCGGGGAGGGAGCAGGCGGCGAGAGCTGGCCGACCCTGATGTCGACTTCGCGCGACCCGCCCCTCGCTTGGGTTTCCTGGGCGCGCGCTGCGTCGACCTGGGCGTGCCGGGCCTGAGCGGTCTGGCGGGCGGCCCGCAGCCGGGCCGACGTCTCGCGAAGGGCCGCTTGGGCCGCATCGATGTCG
>DATJHF010000041.1:0-88853 GCA_035494075.1 Sphingomicrobium sp.
CCGCGTGACCACCGGCGCCGGCGGCAACGGCAATGATCCCGTCCGCGCCCTTCTCGATCGCCTTGCGTGCATAGCGGTCGTCGATGATGTCGTGCAGCGTGATGCCGCCCCAGCTGTGCACCGCCTGGTTAAGCTCGACCCGGGCGCCAAGCGAGGTGATGACGATCGGCACCTTCCATTTTGCGCAAGTCAGCATGTCCTCTTCGAACCGGTCGTTGGAGCGGTGGACGATCTGGTTGACCGCGAATGGAGCCGAAGGCGCATCCGGATTGGCCTGGTCGTAGGCCGCAAGCTCTTCCGTGATCTGGTGGATCCACTCGTCGAGCTGGCTTTGCGGCCGTGCGTTCAGCGCCGGGAAGCTGCCGACAATTCCGCCCTTGCACTGGGCAATGACCAGGTCGGGGTTTGAAACGATGAACAGCGGCGCCCCGATGGCGGGAATGCGCAGCCGGTCGAAGATGGCGGGTAGGGGCATCCGGGCTCCTCAGTCGATCCTGTGATAGGTCTTGAACCAGTCGACGAAGCGGGGAACGCCTTCGTCGATCTTCGTACTGGGCTCGAAGCCATGGTCGCGCTGGATGGCGCTGATGTCGGCGAAGGTGTCCTTCACGTCGCCGGCCTGCATCGGCTGGAAATCGATCACGGCCTTCTTGCCGGTTGCCTGCTCGAGCAGCCCGACCATCCGCATCAGCTCTTCAGAGCGGTGGTTGCCGATGTTGTAGACCGCGTGCGGGCTAATGCTTCCTCCCGCTTTCTCCTCGCCGTCGTCCTTGGGCGGGCCGTCGATACAGGCCAGCACCCCGCGGACGATATCGTCGATGAAGGTAAAGTCGCGGCGCATGTCACCACCGTTGAAGATCGTCAGCGGCTTGCCCTCGAACAGCGCCTTGGTGAAGATCCACATCGCCATGTCCGGCCGGCCCCACGGTCCATAGACGGTGAAGAACCTGAGGCCGGTCATCGGCAGGCGGAACAGGTGAGCGTAGCTCTCGCTCATCAATTCGTCGGACTTCTTGGTCGCGGCGTAGAGCGAGATGGGATGGTCGACCCGGTCCTCGACACGGAACGGCAGCGTCTTGTTGCCGCCGTAGACCGACGATGAGCTGGCATAGACGAAATGCTCGACCTCGCGATGGCGCGCGAGCTCCAGCATGTTGATCTGTCCCATCAGATTGGATCGGACATAGGCCTGCGGATTGACCAGCGAATAGCGAACGCCCGCTTGGGCGCCCAAATGGACGATCCGGTCGAACTTGTGGGGAGCGGCGAAGGTCTCGAGTGCTTCCTGGTTGCCGAAATCGACCTGCTCGAAGCTGAAGGCATTGCCGTGCGCCGCCACTAGCCGGTCGAGCCGGGCGTGCTTTAGCGCAGGATCGTAATAGTCGTTGAGATTGTCGATCCCGATGACCTGCTCGCCGCGATCGAGCAGCGCCATCGCGACGGAGGATCCGATGAAGCCGGCGGCGCCTGTGACAAGCAAGGTCATGACGAGGTGCTAGCCGAGCATTTCGCGGCGCGCGAGGGGCTTTGCAGCGACGCTACGTCGGCCTAGCCTTTCGACAACCCAGGAGAGATGCCATGACCGACGAGGTGTATCCGGTTCCAAGGGAATGGGCGGAAAAGGCATTGGTCGATGCCGATCGCTACGCCGAGATGTACCGCGAATCGGTCGAGGACCCCGATAGCTTCTGGCGGCGCGAGGCCCAGCGGATCGACTGGATCAAGCCATTCACCAAGGTCAAGGAAACCAGCTTCCACGAGGCGGACTTTGGCATCAAATGGTTCGCGGACGGCACACTGAATCTATCTGCAAATTGCCTGGACCGTCATCTTGCCGAGCGCGGTGATGTCACGGCGATCATCTGGGAGCCGGATGACCCCTCTGCCCAGGGGCGCGTGATCTCTTATCGTGAGCTGCACCTGATGGTCTGCCGCTTCGCCAATGCGCTCAAGGCGCAAGGCGTGGCCCGCGGCGAGAGGGTGACCATCTATTTGCCGATGGTCCCGGAAGCGGCGGTTGCGATGCTGGCCTGCGCCCGGATCGGCGCGATCCATTCGGTCGTGTTCGGCGGCTTCTCGCCGGAGGCGCTCGAAGGGCGGATCAAGGATTGCGACAGCCGGATCGTCGTGACGGCAGACGAGGGGCTGCGTGGCGGTAAGACCATCCCGCTGAAGGCCAATGTCGATGCGGCGCTGGCCGAATGCCCTGCCGTCGACCGGGTCATCGTCATGAAGCACACCGGCTCCGGCGTAGCGATGCAGGACGGCAGGGACGTCTGGTGGGACGATGCGGTCGCGAATGTCCCGGACGATTGCCCGCCGGAGGAGATGGGCGCCGAGGATCCCTTGTTCATCCTCTATACGTCAGGTTCGACCGGCAAGCCCAAGGGCGTGCTCCACACCACCGGCGGCTATGCGGTGTGGGCATCGATGACCCACCAATATGTCTTCGATTACCGGCCCGGACAGATCTATTGGTGCGCCGCCGACGTCGGCTGGGTCACTGGGCACAGCTATATCGTCTATGCCCCGCTGGCCAACGGCGCGACCGAGGTGATGTTCGAGGGCGTGCCCAACTGGCCGGACCCTAGCCGCATTTGGCAGATCGTCGACAAGCACCAGGTCGAGATCATCTATACCGCACCCACCGTCCTTCGCGCACTGGAGCGGGAGGGCGACGAATGGGTGCAAAGAACCTCGCGAAAGTCATTGAAACTGCTTGGAACGGTCGGCGAGCCGATCAACCCGGATGCCTGGAGCTGGTATCATGATGTAGTCGGCGAGAAGCGCTGCCCGATCGTCGATACATGGTGGCAGACCGAGACCGGCGCGGCGATGATCTCGCCGATGCCCGGAGCGATCGACATGAAGCCCGGCAGCGCGACCAAGCCGATGTTCGGCGTCAAGCCGGCGCTGGTCGACGAGCACGGTCATTTCCTTGAAGGGGCCGCCAGCGGCGCGCTGGTCATCGCCGACAGCTGGCCGGGACAGATGCGCACCGTCTGGGGCGATCACGCCCGCTTCTTCGAAACTTATTTCACCACCCATCCAGGCCTCTATTTTACCGGCGACGGCTGCCGCCGCGATGCCGACGGCTATTATTGGATCACCGGCCGCATCGATGACGTGATGAATGTCTCCGGCCATCGGATCGGCACGGCCGAGGTTGAAAGCTCGCTGGTCAGCCACGCCAAGGTCGCCGAGGCCGCGGTCGTCGGCTTTCCACACGAGATAAAGGGCACCGCGATCTACGCCTTCGTGACGTTGAACGCGGGGGAAGAGGGCAGCGAGGAGCTGCGCCAGGAGCTGGTCAAGGAAGTGCGCCATGACATCGGCGGCCTCGCGGCCCCAGAAGTGATTTACTTCACCCCGGCTTTGCCAAAGACCCGCTCAGGCAAGATCATGCGCCGCATCCTTCGCAAGATCGCCGAAGGGGACGTTTCCAACCTGGGCGATACTTCGACCCTGGCGGACCCGGGCGTGGTCGATCAGCTGGTGGCGAACCGTCCAGTGCGCGAATCCGCCATGCCTCAATAACGGCCTCGAAGGCGGACCCCGACGGTGCGCGGTTCGCTTAGTGCAATGAAGGTCTGGCCGATGAGGTCGCTATTGGTGAGGTCGAACACGCGCGTCTTCACAATCTTGTTCGTGAGATTGTCACCGTAAACCGAAAGCTCCCAGCGATCGTCGTGCCCTGCGAGCGCGATCCGTCCGTTCAGGAGGACATAGCTTCCGGTGCGGCCGGCCTTGGAATTACTATAGGTAAGAAAGCTGTTTCCCCGGAACAGCGCTTCGCCATAGAACGAAAGTTCGCCAAACCCCATCGGCAACCGGTACTCGGAATTGAGGTTCGCCGTGTAGGACGGCGCGAACGGTAGCTTGGACGCTGCGATTTATTTTCCGCTCTACGTCGTCCTGGCCAAAGCTGATCACAAGAATTACGCGATCTACTATCTGTCCGCCGACCTACAGCCACCGGAACTCTTTCAGGAACGAAGTCCACTGTCTGCAACCGCACGACGCGCAGGATGGAAGGGGTTCAATTACAATGTCCAAGCGGTGAAGGATCGCTTTGTTCGCCTTGTTTAGGCTGCTCCATGGCCCACTTGCGCTTGGCTGACAGTCAGCTGCCCTAGCGCCGAAGCGAGAACCTAAAGGCCATAACCTAAGGGGAACTTCCCCTAACTTTTCCCCTAAATCTGCCAGTTAGGGGCGATTTTCTTGAAATTTCGCCTAAGCCCTAGTGCGTAAGTCACTGAAAAGGCTGGTGGACGCACTAGGGCTCGAACCTAGGACCCGCTGATTAAGAGTCAGCTGCTCTACCAACTGAGCTATGCGTCCATGCCGTGGGGCAACGCGCGGGGCCGCTTTGGAGCGGCGGCGCGGGCGGGCCTCTAACAGCCTTGCGCCCCCCTTGCAACCGGCTTTGGCGCGAAAGTTCAGCCGAGCGAGGACTTGGTCCGCGACTGGCGCTCCAGCGACATCAATATGCCGAGGCAAATCATCACCGTCATCACCGCGGATCCGCCGAAACTGACCAGGGGCAGGGGAATTCCGACCACCGGCGCCAGCCCCATCACCATCATCAGGTTGATCGACACATAGAAGAAGATGGTCGCGGTGAGGCCGGCCGCGGCGAGCTGGCCGAAGCGGGTCCTGGCATGGCGGCTGACGTTCATGCCCCAGCGGATGACCATGAAGAAGGCGAAGATCAGCAGCGCCCCGCCGACCAGCCCCCATTCCTCGACGAACGTGGCGAACACGAAGTCGGTATGACCTTCGGGGAGGTAATCGAGGTGGCTTTGGCTTCCGTTCAAATAGCCTTTGCCCCAGATCCCGCCCGATCCGATCGCGATCTTCGACTGGCTGATGTGATAGCCCGCGCCGAGCGGGTCGGATTCCGGATCGAGGAAGATCAGCACCCGCTTGCGCTGGTAATCGTGCATCATCGTGAACAGGATCGGCCCGGCCACCGCCGCGCCGGCGGCAGCGGCGCCGAAGTACCACATCGGCAGCCCGGCAATGAACATGACGGTGACGCCGCCGAGGATCACCATCATCGCCGTGCCGAGGTCCGGCTGGACCAGGATCAGGCCGGCCGGCACGAACACCAGCGCCGCCGCCGGCCACAGGCCGCGCCAGCGGCGCACGTCGCTGGCCGGAAGCAGGTCGTAGAAGCGCGCCAGCACCAGCGCGATCGCCGGCTTCATGAACTCGGACGGCTGCAGGCGGATGAAGCCCAGGTCGACCCAGCGCTGCGCGCCCTTGCCGACGAAGCCGATCATCTCGACCAGCACCAGCAGGATGAAGATCGCGACATAGGCCGGAAAGGTCATCTGCTTGATGAAATTTTCGGGAATGTAGCTGATGCCGATCGCGACGCACATGAAGGCGAGGATGGTGATGGCCTGCTTGAGCGCCCAGGGCGATGCCGATCCGCCGGCGGCCGAGTAGAGCGTCACCACCCCGATCGTGCAGATCAGCGCGACCAGCCAGATCAGCCGCCACGGCAGGCGCGCCAGTGGTTGGGGGATGATGGCCGACGAAATCATCATGCCTTGACGCTGGCTTTCGAGACGGCCTCGAACTGGGCCTGGCGCCGAGCCGTCCGTTCCGCCAGCGTTCCGCCCCATTGTTGCTCGAGCGGCGCAAGCGCAGCCATCGCCTTTGCCTGGTCGAACATATAGGTCATGCAATCGCGCACAACCGGCGCCGCGGCCGAGGCGCCGAAGCCGCCATGTTCGATGATGCAGCCGATCGCGAACCGCGGCGCATCGACCGGCGCGAAGGAAATGAACAGTGCGTGGTCGCGCAGCGCCCAATTCGACTGGTGGCCGCGTTCACCGAGCCGGAAAACCTGGGCGGTGCCGGTCTTGCCGGCCATCTGGATTCCTTCAAAAGGAAGTTTTGACCCGACTGCGGTGCCACTGCCGTTGACCACCGCCGCCATGGCCTTGCGGACGAACTCGAGATGCTCCGGGTCGGCGTCGAGCCGTGGTATCGGCTGCCGCTTATCGGCCATCGACAGGCGGGGCGTGAGCAGCTTTCCTGACGCCAGCCGTGCCGGCATGACGGCGAGCTGCATCGGATTGATCAGCACATACCCCTGGCCGATCGACGTGTTGGCGGAATCATAGCCCTGCCACTTGCGGTCATATTTTTCCTGCAGCCATTTCGGGCTTGGCATCGTGCCGAAACGCTGTGTCGGGATCGGGAGATCGAATTTTTCGCCATAGCCGAGATAATGGACCATCTCGGTCGTCTTCTCGGGATCGGTGATGAGGCCCGTTGCCCAGAAATAGGTATTGCAGCTGCGCTCGATCGCCGAATGCATGTCCATCGACCCATGCGCCGCGTCGCAGCGGAAATAGCGATTTCCGATCTGGTAGCCGCCCGCGCAGAATACGCGCCTTGCTGGATCGACGCCTTGTTTCAGGAACGCCAGCGCCATTGCCGGCTTGATCGTCGAACCTGACGGATAAAGCCCCTGCGCAACCTTGTTGAGCAGCGGAATATGGTCGTCCTTCGACAGCATTTGCCATTCGGTCCGGCCAATTCCGTCCGAAAAGCTATTGGGGTCGTATGCCGGCATTGAGACGAAGGCCAGCATGTCGCCGCTCGCTACGTCCATTGCGACCAGGGCCCCGGACTGGTCACCCATCCGCCGCGCCGCATATTCCTGGAGTCCCGCATCGATGGTCAGCTGCACAGTTTGGCCGCTGCGGTCCGGCTTTGGCTCCAGCTCCTTGACCAGCTTGCCCCGCGCCGTGACCTCGACCCGCTGTCCGCCCGGCTGTCCCCGCAACGTACTTTCGAATGACTTTTCAAGTCCGTCCTTGCCGATCTTCACACCCGGGACGAGCAGCAGAGGGTTCTTGTTTTCCTTCTCATATTCCTTGGCCGAGGCGGAGCCGACATAGCCGACCAGGTGCGCAACAGCCGGACCGGCTGGATAGAAGCGGCTAAATCCGCGCGACGCGGCAACCCCTGGGAGCTCCTGGATCCGGACCATGATCGCGGCATATTTCTCATAAGGAACGTTGTCGCCGACCGCGACCGGCTGGAAGCCGCGCGAGGTCTCCAATTCCTTGTGAATGCGGTCGATCTCGTCGGGCGTCAGGCCGAGGATCTCGGAAACGGTGCGCACCACGCGCGGCGCATCGACCAGTTGCTGGGGAATGATGTCTACCCGGAAGCTGGACCGGTTGATTGCAATTGGCTTGCCCTTGCGATCGATGATCCAGCCGCGCCTGGGCGGCACAGGGATCAGCTGTACCCGGTTGCTCTCGCTAAGCAGCTTGTAATGCTGGTTCTGGGCGACCGAGAGATAGCCGAGACGGGCAACCAGGATCCCGCCGAACGCCGCCTGCGCGCCGCTGACCAGCATCATTCGCCGCGAAAAGGTCATCGACTGGTGGGCGGCGGTAAAGCGCGACGCTTTCATCGGCCAAGCCTCCACCGGTCGATCCGCGCCGCAATGAAGGCCGCTCCGGGGAAGCACAGGATGCCGACGACGGTCGCGGGGCCGGCAGTAACGCCGAGCGGGACCGGCGCCCCGAGCATCGCCGCGACGCGCCATTGCGCCAGCTCGGCGATGGCGATGAACAGGGCGGCAATGCCCCATTCGATCCAATAGTCGCGCCACTGGGTGCGGCGATCGAGGATATCCATCGCGATCATCATCGCCGCCCACAAAGCCACCGACAGTCCCATCGGGTTGCCGAGGATCAGGTCATTGGCGAACCCAAGCGGCGCCGCCCACCAGGCCGGCCAGGCGTCGGCCCGAAGCAGCCGCCAGGCCACCAGCATCAATAGCCCCCAATCCGGCCACCAGCCGGTTGCCGAAACGATCGGCAGTAGCGAGATCAACGAGCCGGCGATGACGGTCGCCGCGGGAAGGATTTCGGCGCCGGTTCGCGGGCCCTTGTTGAGCTGCGCGCCCTTGGGACTGAGCGCCGAGCGGGCCATCAGGGCGCCTCGACGTCGGGCGTGGCAGCGACGGCCAGGGCAGCCGGCTCGAACGGCGGCTCGACGATAGCGAAGCTGACTTTCGACGGGTCGGCGATGGGAATGCCGATGGCTCCGTCGTCATCGAGCCGGATCACCTTGGCGATCGGCACCAGCGGCGGATAAAGGCCGCCGGTGCCCGACGTGGCGATGACATCGCCGAGCTTGAACGGGTTGCGGCCGACTTCCAGCGGGCGGATGTCGACCGTGCCGTCGCCGCGCCCGGTCGATATCACCGGCAGGCCGCCTTTCAGGATTCTCGCCGGGACGATGTTGGCACGATCGCTGACCAGCAGCACCCGGCTGGCGGTCGACCCGGCGTCGATCACCCGGCCGATCAAGCCTTCGGGCGCCCGGACCGGCATGCCGATGCGGACGCCATCGCTGGTCCCGACCGAGATGATCGCAAACCGGCGCGGGCTTTCGAACGAGGATCCGACGACCCGGCCGGCGGCGATCGTGTCATGGCTTCGTTCGCGCAGCTGCAACGCCGCCTTCAGTTGCTGGTTTTCCTCGAGGATCGCACGCGCTTCGACCATCCGCCGCATCAGCGCCGCGCGATCTTGCTTCAGCTGGGCGTTCTGGTTGGCCGCATCCCAATAATCGCCCGCGCCGCTCACCAGCCCGGTGACGGTCGTGGTGACCTCGCGCAGCCCGCCGCTGATCGGGGCCGTGACATCGAGCGCTGCGCCGCGAACCGCGGCGTAGCTTTGCGGCGCGACCAGCGACAGGATCAGCAGGAACAGCCCGACGATCAGCCCGGCGATCACCGCCAGGAAACTGAAGAACAGGCTATATTGAGCGCGCCTCGACCAGCCCGGGCGCGGTCCCGCCGAGGCCGCCACCGCTCAGAATCTCCTAAGCCGTCTGGAGGACGCCGCGGAACTGCTCCTCTTCGAGCGCCCGGCCAGTGCCGAGCGCGACGCAGGTCAGCGGATCCTCGGCCACGGTGACCGGCAAGCCGGTCTCGTCGCGAAGCACCTCGTCGAGGCCCTGGAGCAGGGCGCCGCCGCCGGTAAGCACGATACCCTGGTCGCAGATGTCGGCCGCCAGCTCGGGCGCGGTGTTTTCAAGCGCGATGCGGACACCCTCGACGATGGTTCCGACCGGTTCGCTTAGCGCTTCCGCGATCTGGCCCTGGTTGATCGAGATTTCCTTGGGAACGCCGTTGACCAGGTCCCGGCCCTTGATGTGCACCGTCTTGCCGATGCCGTCGACCGGCGGCTTGGCAATGCCGACTTCCTTCTTGATCCGTTCGGCCGTGGCCTCGCCGATCAGCAAATTATGGTTGCGGCGGACATAGGATGAAATTGCTTCGTCCATCTTGTCGCCGCCGACACGGACCGAAGTGGTATAGGCGAGGCCGCGCAGCGAAAGCACCGCGACCTCGGTCGTGCCCCCGCCGATATCAACCACCATCGACCCGATCGGCTGGGTGACCGGCATGTCGGCGCCGATCGCGGCGGCCATCGGTTCCTCGATCAGGTAGACCGCCGATGCGCCGGCGTTCGAAGCGGCGTCGCGGATCGCGCGGCGCTCGACGCTGGTCGAACCCGACGGCACGCAAATGACGATTTCCGGGAAGCGCCAGGCGCGCATCTTGCCGCCATGAACCTTGTGGATGAAGTGCTTGATCATCTGCTCGGCCACGTCGATGTCGGCGATAACGCCGTCGCGCAGCGGGCGAATGGCCTCGATCTGGTCGGGGGTCTTGCCCATCATCAGTTTGGCGTCGTCGCCGACCGCCTTGACCTTCTTGACCCCGTTGATCGTCTCGATCGCAACCACTGACGGCTCGTTGAGGACGATGCCGCGGCCGCGGACATAGACCAGCGTATTCGCCGTCCCCAGATCGATTGCCATGTCATGTGACATCCATTTGAACCAGCGGTTCCAGAACATGCTTTACCCGTCTCTCGCTTGCCTGTTGGAAAACGGTCCGTCCACCAAGCCGGCCCGATTCACGATTCCTTATCCAAGTCCTTGTGAAAGCGGCATTAATCCTTTTGCAGATTCAGCGCTTCGCAGGGTGCTTCGGATTGGGCTACGGAGGTTAACATGTCAATAAGAAGGCTGCCCTCCGATCTCATCAATCGCATCGCCGCCGGCGAAGTGGTCGAGCGGCCGGCAAGTGCCTTGAAAGAATTGATAGAAAATTCGCTCGACGCTGGTGCGAAGTCGGTCGCGATTCGGCTGTCGGCGGGCGGCCTCGACCTGGTCGAGGCGGTCGATGACGGCAGTGGGATGAGCCCCTCCGAAATGAGGCTGGCGCTGGAGCGCCATGCAACTTCCAAGCTGCCCAACGATGCCATCGAAGATGTGCTGAGCTTCGGCTTTCGCGGCGAGGCCCTGCCATCGATCGCCAGCGTCGCCAGGCTGACTCTGGAGAGCCGGGAGCGCGGATCCGACGGCTGGCGGATACTCATCGACCATGGCGAATTGCTTGGGGAGGGGCCGGCCGCGCTTCCTCCCGGGACGCGCGTTCGGGTGGAGGGATTGTTCGACAAGGTACCGGCGCGCCGCAAGTTCCTGCGCTCGCCGCGGGCCGAATATGCCGCCTGCCTCGATGTCGTGAAGCGGCTGGCGATGGCCCGCCCCGACGTCGCCTTCGCGCTCGACCATGATGGCCGGCGCAGCCTGTCCGTCCAGCCCTCCGACGGACCGACCCGTGTGGCGGCGCTGCTGAGCCATGAGCTCGACCGCCACGGAATCGGAATCGACTGCGTTCGTGAGGGACTTAGGCTGACCGGCGTTGCCAGCCTGCCGACGTTCAACCGCGGCATGGCCGACCAGCAATATCTTTTCGTCAATTCGCGCCCGGTAAAGGACCGGCTGCTGGTCGGGGCGCTACGGGCCGCTTACCGCGACTTGCTGGCCCGCGATCGCCATCCGGTGGCGGCGCTGTTCGTCGAGGTTCCGACAAGTGAGGTCGACATCAATGTTCACCCGGCCAAGACCGAGGTTCGGTTCCGCGACCCGGCGGCGGTAAGGGGGCTGATCGTCGGCGGCCTGAAGGCTGCGCTTGATGAGGCGGGGCACCGCAGCGCGGCTCGCGAACAATTCGCCCGGCCGGCGGCGTGGCAGGTGGAACCTGTCTTGTCACAGCCGGAAGCTCGTCAGTCCAACGCAAGCGGGAACCCGGAAGTTCTGGATTGGCCCCCCGTATTCGCGGCGGCGACTCCTGAAAATCTTCTCGCGGACAGCAATGTCCTCTTTGGCGGGGCAAAGCCTGCCGCTCGCGCCGAACCAGCGACCGCGCCAGTGCCTGTTTACCCGCTCGGCGTCGCCAGGGGGCAGGTGGCCGCAACCTACATCGTCGCGGAAGCCGAAGACGGGCTGGTGATCGTCGACCAGCACGCCGCCCATGAACGGCTGGTGCTCGAGCGGATGCGCAAGGCCTCGAGCGGTGGCGAGGTCGCGCGCCAGGCGCTGCTGATCCCCGACGTGGTCGAGCTCGACGAGCCGGACTGCGACCGGCTGGAAGCGGCCATCCCCGAACTTGCCGCCCTGGGACTTGAGATCGAACGATTCGGGGCGGCCGCCATGCTCGTCCGGGCCACCCCTGCGCCGCTGGGCAAGACGGACGTCGCCGGTCTCCTTGCCGACCTCGCGGCGGAGCTGGCCGAGCTCGGCTCGGCGCTCAGCCTGCGCGAGAAGCTCGATCATGTCGCTGCAACCATGGCCTGCCACGGGTCGGTTCGGGCCGGGCGGATCCTGTCGGTCGCGGAGATGAATGCCCTTCTCCGGGAAATGGAGGTCACGCCGCACAGCGGGCAATGCAACCATGGCCGCCCGACCTGGGTGAAGCTGGCTCATGGCGACATCGAAAGACTATTTGGCCGCAAATAGCCTAAATAGGCAGCCTGGATCTAATCGAATGGCGTGAATTTCGGCCCATCGCGAAATTTTTTCGCGCTATCCAAGCTTTTGACTTTGCTCCGGAACTCCCGCGTTCGCGATGACTTGGGCAAGTCTCGTTCATTGAAGGGACAAGTGAAGCGCCCAAATGAGCGGGCGGGGGTGCCGGTCCACACGGCATTAACAGGAAATGGCGGATTTGCTCGTGTTTCGGGTGATTCCGGTGTGGTCCCCGCTTGTCCCTTCGTCCTGAAGGGATGCCAAATAATGGAGTATTGTTGTGAAAAAGATTCTTCTTGCGACGGCCGCTACGGCCGCAGTTCTCGGCGCAACGCCGGCGTTCGCCCAGGCCGCTTCGGCTGCTCCGGTCGGGCCGCGTGTCGAGGCGGTGGTAGGCTATGACCGGGTCAAGGCCCTCGGCGAAAAGGACGGCGGAGCGCTGCTCGGCGTCGGTGCCGGCTATGACTTCGCGGTCGGCAGCGGCGTTTCGCTTGGCGCCGACATCGAAGCCACGGAGTCCACCCAGAAGGAAAGCGCTGGCGGAGCTTCGGTCAAGGCAGGTCGGGACCTCTACGCCGGCGGCCGCGTCAGCTTCGCGGTAAGCCCGTCGGCCAACCTCTACGTCAAGGCCGGCTACACCAACGCCCGGTTCAAGGCGGATGACGGCGTCGACAGCTTCGCCGAGAATTTCGACGGCTATCGCGTCGGCGCTGGCGGCCAGCTGGCGATCAGCGGCAAGGCCTATGTCGGCGGCGAATACCGCTATTCCAACTATGAGCACGGCCTGTCACGCAATCAGGTTGCGCTGACGCTCGGCACTCGCTTCTAGGCGAACCGCAATCGGAAGGGGCGCCCGGAATATCGGGCGTCCCTTTTTTGCGGATTTTTCGACCAACTGCTGCTAGGCTGGCGGGCCTTCCTCACCGGGAGATCGACCATGAGCGAATATGACAAAAGCTATTTCGCACGTCGCGCTGCCGAGGAGGCCGAGTTGGCATTGAGCGCCGAAGATCCGGATGCCGCCGAAAGCCATCGCCGGCTGCAGCGCGCCTACACTGAGCGAGCCTCGATTGGTGAGCGGGTGGCCGAGACTGCCGACATCATCGGCTAGCCGATCAGTTTTTTCCTTGCCTGTTCGACGCGGAGGCTGCGCGCCTTTTCCCTTGCGTCGCGCAGCCGCGGATAGCCCGATGCTTCCTCGTCACTCAGCACATCGGTGAAGCGTCCGGCGCGAATTTCCGCCATAACCGCCTTCATCCGCTCCCGCACACCATCGTCTATGATGCGAGAGCCGCCGAGGACCGCGCCAAGCTCCGCCGTATTGCTGATGGCCTCGCGCATCCCGGCAATCCCTCGCGCTTCGATCAGCTCGGCAATCAGCTGCAGCTCGCCGACGCATTCCATGTAGGCGACTTCCTCGCTTACCCCCGCCTCGACCAGCGTATCGAAGCCGGCGATGAGGATTTGCGGTACCGCGCCCCACACCACCGCCTGCTCGTTGAACAGGTCTGCCTCGCATTCTTCGGCGAAGGTTGAGCGCAGGATCGCGGCCCGGCCGCAGCCCAGCGCGCCGCCATAGGCGAGGGCGATCGCCTCGGCTCGCCCGCTCACATCCTGGGCAACGGCGGCCAGGGCGACCATCCCTTTGCCTTCAAGGTATAGCGACCGCAGCGCCGTTCCCGGTCCCTTGGGCGCAAGCATGAACACATCGAGGTCCGCGCGCGGAATGATGAATCCGAAGCGAATGGCGAGCCCATGGCTGAACCCGAGAGCGGCGCCTTCGCGAATCTGCGGTTCGACCTCGCGGTAGATGGCCGCCAGTACTTCGTCTGGAGCGAGCAGCATCAGAACATCCGCCGACGCCGTCGCTTCCGCCAGTGACGCGGTGGCGATGCCGTCCGCGCGCGCGCCGTTCACGCTCGGCGAGCCGTCGCGCAGCCCGACCACCACATCGATCCCGCTGTCGTTGAGGTTCAGCGCCTGGGCGCGGCCCTGGTTGCCATAGCCGATGATCGCCACCCGCTTGCCCTCGAGCGGCGTGGGATCGATGTCGGCATCGCGGAATGCGTCCATAAGCCTTGGCTAGCCCGCCGCGCCGAGCAGCGCCAGCGCGCGATGGATCGCAGGCCCCTCTGGCGGATCATGGAATCGCGCCCAGCCGGGCGGAGGCTGGTGGGCGAACCACGTATATTGCCGCTTGGCGTAGCGCCGCGTCGACTGCTGGCCGGCGGCGATCGCCCGGTCGAGAGACCATTCTCCCCGCAGATGCGCGCCGAGTTCCGGCACGCCAATCGCCCGCATGATCGGCAGCTTGGGGTCAAGCTTGCACTCCAGCAGCGCCTCGACTTCGGCCAGCGCGCCTTGTTCCACCATCCTTGCGAACCGCCGGTCGCACCGCTCGTACAGCCAGGGGCGGGGCGGGAGCAGCACTACCGGTCTCAACTCTATTTCCCCGCCAATCCCGCCTTCGCGGTGCCCTTGCCAGTCTGCGAGCGTTTTCCCTGTCGACTTCACCACTTCCAGCGCCCGTGCGATCCTCGTGGTGTCGCCGGGATTGAGCGCCGCCGCCGCCACCGGATCGAGCGGCGCCAGCTCGGCAAGATTCTCGGCGACCCCTTTGCCGCGCACTCGCGCGCGTATTTCCGGATCGATCGGCGGGATCGGTGCGATGCCGTCCAGCAAGGTCCTGAGATACAGGCCGGTGCCGCCGGCAAGGATCGGCAGCCGGCCCTCGCCATGCAGCCTGGCAATCTCCCCCTTGGCCATTTCGGCCCAATCGGCCGCCGAGCAAGCCTGCGTCCCTTCAAGGACTCCGTAGAGCCGATGTTCCGCTCTTGCCCGGTCCTCTTTGGAGGGCGCCGCCGAAAGGATCGGCAGGTCGCGATAGACTTGCGCGCTGTCGGCATTGACGATCGCCCCGCCGCTTGCCTCGGCCAGGCGAAGTGCCAGCTCCGACTTGCCGCTGGCGGTCGGACCGGCGATGAGAGCGACAGGAGGACGCTTTTCTTTGGCCATTGCGACGCTGATAGCAGCCGGACGGCTCGACGAAAGACTGCTGGCAGCGGCGCTCGCCCGGCTTCCCGGAACGCGCCTGCTGCAATGGATCGATCGGGGCGCCGCCGCAGACATCGAGTGCGAGGCCGAGCTGGCCGCGATCCGCAGCGCCTATGAGGGCTGGGAAGCGGTCGACGTCGTCGCCCACCCGCCGGGCCCGCGCGGGAAGCGCCTGCTCGTCGCCGACATGGATTCGACCATGATCGGGCAGGAGTGCATCGACGAGCTGGCCGACTATGCCGGCCTCAAGCCGGAGGTCGCGGCCATCACCGAGCGCGCAATGCACGGCGAGCTCGACTTCGCCAGCGCCCTGGAGGAGCGCGTCGCCCTGCTCAATGGACTGGACCAAGCCGTCATCAAGCAGTGCCTGGCCGAGCGGATCCGGCCCAACCCAGGTGCGGCCACCCTGGTTCGGACGATGCGCGCCCGGGGCGCCGAGACCATCCTTGTCTCCGGCGGCTTTACGGCCTTCGTCGCACCGATCGCCGGGCAAATCGGGTTCGACCGGTTTGAGGCCAATATCCTTGGCGCCCGCGGCGGCAAGCTGACCGGCGCGACCGAAGGACGCGTGGTCGATTCCCGCGTCAAGCATGACGTGCTGGTCGAAGCTCGTGCCCGCCTGGGCCTTGCGCATGAGGACACGCTGGCAATCGGCGACGGCGCCAATGACATTCCGATGGTCAGGGAAGCGGGCCTTGGCGTCGCCTATCGCGCCAAGCCGGCGCTCGCCCTGGTTGCCGACGCGCGGCTCGATCACCATGGGCTCGACGCTTTGCTTTGGGCGCAGGCAATTCCCCGCGCCGAGTGGGTCGCGGGCTAGGGCCCGCCGACCGGGAAGCAAGGCTGGGGCGCAAGCTTCGCACAGGCCGACGTCGCCGCCGCGCGGCTTTCAAATGGCCCCACCTGCAATCTGACGACCGCTCCCGCGGGCACATAATAGGCCTGCCGCCCTGCCAATTTGCCCGAGAGTTTGCCGAACAGCGCCTCGGCCGATTTGCGCTGGCCGAACGCGCCCAGCTGGATCCGCCACTTGCCGCGTGCCGCTACCACGGGCTTGGCAGGGGCCGCCGGCGCCGCAGCAGGCTTTGCCGGGGCCGGCTTCGGTGCGCTTGGCTTCGGTACGGCCGGCTTTGCAGTGGCGACCTTCGCCGGCGGGCTAGGCGCGGCAGGCTTCTTCGCCACCATCGACTGCGCGAGCGCAATGCCCTTCTGCCGCTGGTCGAGCGGCATCGCCGCGTCCATATCCGCCAGCGTCGCCTGGGCCGGCGCCAATCCTTGCGCCGCCGCACGGCTGACATAGGCATAAGCGGTGACCGGATCGGCCTGGACGCCGTCGCCATTGTAAAGCGCCGTGCCGACGATCAGCAGCGCTCGCGCCTCGCCCGCCTCGGCCGCCGATTTCAGCCAGCGCATGCCCGTCACCCGGTTGCCGTTCTGGAACAGCAGCAAGCCGAGGGTCGCCTGCGCGTCGACATGGCCCTTGCGCGCCGCCCGTTCGAGCCAATCCTGCGCCTGGGCCAGGTCAAGCGGCACTCCCTTGCCCAGCCGATAGGCCTGGCCAAGGTTGAACGCCGCGTCGGGATCGCCCTTTTCCGCCAGCGGACGCCAGATAGCGACGGCGCCGGCAGTGTCGCCCTTCTGCCACGCTTCGATCCCCGATTTCACATTCTGGCCCGCGGCGGGCAGCGCGATCGACCCAAGTGCCAGCGCCATCAACAACTTACGCATAATATCCAAACCTTCGTCCGGCCCCGCGCTGCACCCTAACCAGCAGCCGAACCGCCAACAAGGCCGAGCCTAGTTAACCAGTTTTTAGGGCCTTTGCTGTCAGGTGGCGTCAAATCTTACGTCTTCTTGCGCAAGGGGAATGGAATGCGCGTTCTGGCAATGGCATCGCAGAAGGGCGGGTCGGGTAAGACCACTCTGTCCGGTCACCTTGCGGTGCAAGCGCAAATGGCGGGCGCCGGCCCGGTCTGCCTGATCGACATCGATCCCCAGGGATCGCTGGCCGATTGGTGGAACGAGCGGCAGGACGATATGCCCGCCTTTGCACAGACCACCGTCGCTCGCCTCGCATCCGACCTTGAGGTGCTTCGCCAGCAGGGCTTCCGCCTGGCAGTGATCGATACTCCGCCGGCGATCACCATGGCGATCCAGTCGGTCATCGCGGTGGCCGAGCTGATTGTCATTCCGACCCGGCCAAGCCCGCACGACCTTCGCGCCGTCGGCGCGACCGTCGACCTGTGCGACCGCGCCGGCAAGCCGCTGATTTTCGTCGTCAACGCGGCGACTCCCAAGGCCAAGATCACTTACGAAGCCGCGGTCGCGCTGTCGCAGCACGGCACCGTCGCCCCGGTGACACTCCATCATCGCACCGATTTTGCCGCCTCGATGATCGACGGCCGCACCGTGATGGAGGTCGATCCCAACGGCCGCTCGGCCCGCGAAGTGACCGAGCTGTGGGATTATATCTCCGACCGCCTCGAAAAGAATTTCCGCCGCACCGTCTTTGCCGCGCCGAACCAGGCGCCGGGCATCTCTGCGGCCAGCCCGCGTCCAGTCGGCGGCTTCGGCCGCCGGGTGATGGGCCAGTAAGGAGTGAGCGCGATGGGTGAACCTAAGGCATTCGCGTCGCTCTCCTCGGGCCTGCTGGCCCGTAAGGGTGCCGCTCGTCCGGCAATGAAGCCCCAGGGCTTCGGCCAGAGCGGGGCAGGGATGGAAGACCTCGGCTGGAACGACATGGGCTTCGAACCGCCCAAGCCGGTCGTCGCCCCGCTGCGCGATGCGGATCACGACGCCTTTGGTGAGGAATTGCCCGACCAGCCGCTCCGCAATCCGATCTCCGCGCTGACTCCGATTGCCTCGCCGGTCCACGACCAGCAGGCGGAGATCGCCGAGCGCTTCGCTTCCCATGACGAGGATGGCGAGGACGAGAATGGCGAATATGTCGATGAGACGGCCGAACTTTATGATCCGGAAGCCGAAGACGCCGAGGCGCCCCTCGAACTGACCGCCGAGCCGGCACCCGCGCCGGTGGTTGTCGTCCCGCAACAGGTCGCAGCTCCTGCTCCTGCTCCTGCTCCGGTTCGTGCCCGCCACCCGCGCGCCGCTCCTGGAAGCAAGGGCAAGTCGGCATTCACGCTGCGGCTCGATCCGTCTCGTCATTTGAAGCTGCGTCTTGCCTGTGCGGTCGACGGCCGCTCGGCCCAGCAGCTCGTTACCGATGCACTCGACCAGCTGCTGCAGGCCATGCCTGAACTGGAATCGATGGCAGAGAAAGCGCCCCGCAAGAAGAGCGCCTGATTAAGACTAAGACTGGGGGAATTAAGATGACCAAGTCGAACCGTCTGGCGACCGCTCTAACCGCCGCGTCGCTCCTTGCGATTGTTACTGCATGCGCCGGCCCGGCCGGAAAGCCGCGCAGCGCCTCGATCTTCGGCGGAAAGGTCGACACATCCAATATCGGCCTCGCGACCAATGCGCAGATGGCGCTGGCTTCCAACGATGTTGCTGGGGCGATCCCGCTCGCCGAGCGTGCCGTTGAGAGGAGCCCGCGCGATGCCGGCTTCCGGGCGCTGCTCGGCAACTGCTATCTCGCTGGAGGGCGGTTCGCTTCGGCCGAAGCCGCTTATCGCGATTCGCTGGCTTTGATCGCCAACCAGCCGCAGGTCGTGCTCAAGCTGGCGCTGGTCGAAATCGCCCAGGGCAAGAACGACGAAGCCAAATTTCTGCTGGCCCAGGCCCAGAACATCCTCGATCCTGCCGACGTCGGCCTGGCGCTGGCGCTGGCCGGCGACCCGCAGAACGCGGTTGCGGTGCTGGAGCCTGCGGCACGCGCGCCCGGCGCCGATTCGCGCACCCGCCAAAATCTGGCGCTGGCCTATGCCCTTGCCGGCGATTGGGAGCAGGCCAAGATCGTCGCTTCCCAGGATATTCCGGGCGACCAGCTCGACGCCCGCATCCAACAGTGGATGGCGCTCGCCAAGCCGGCCAAGACTTCGGACCAGGTCGCAGCTTTCATTGGCATCCAGCCGGTGGCGAGCGACCCCGGCCAGCCCACCCGGCTGGCGTTGAATGAAGCGGCACCGGTCCAGCAGGCGGCCGCCGAACCGATCGGCGACGTTCCGCAGGGACTGTCGTCGACGGCGACGGTTGAGCTCCCGCCTGCTCCGGTGACGGCCGCCGAGCCGGTTGCCGTGGCCGCCGCCGAACCCACGCCCGCTCCCGCAGTCGTTCCGGCCGCTGTTGCCGAGCCGGCCCCAGCGCCGATCGTGCCTGCGGCCGCCGTCGCCGAAGCCCGCCCCGCCTTGTCGCCGGCGGCGGTTCGCTTGTCGGAGTCGATCGGCACCATCCGCAAGGCCCCGGCCACGCGCGCTGGCAGGGGCAAGAGCCAGGCAGTCGTCCAGATCGGCGCCTATTCGTCGCGCGATCGCATTGCCGCGGCCTGGACCAAGGTTGCCGGCAAGCATGGCTCGCTGAAGAGCTATGTGCCTGTCACCGCCCGCTTCGCCGGCGCCAAGGGCACCGTCTATCGCCTGGCGGTGAAGGGCTTCAACAACGACCGTGAAGCGGTCAACCTGTGCGCTTCGCTGAAGCGCGCCGGTGCCAGCTGCTTCGTCCGTTCGGTGTCGGGCGACGCGCCGGTCCAGTTCGCTTCGCGCTAAGCGCTGGCGCTAAACGCGGGCCAGCCGCTCCGCCGTCAAAAGGTCAAGGCAGGCCATCCTGACCGCAACGCCCATCTCGACCTGCCGCACGATCAGCGAGCAGGTCGGATGGTCGGCCAGTGACCCTTCGATTTCAACGCCCCGGTTGATTGGGCCCGGGTGCATGATCACTGCACCGGGCGCCGCCTTTGCGAAACGTGCTTCGGTGAGACCGTAGCGGGCCAGAAATTCGCCCGGCCCGTCGCCCAGCTCTTCTTCCAGCCGTTCGCGCTGGACCCGCAGCATCATCACCACGTCGGCGCCGTCGACTGCCTCGTCGATCGATCCGCCGGCGAGACCTTCGGGCATGAGCGACGGCGGTCCGGCGAAGCGCAGCTTGGCGCCCAGCCGCTCCAGCAGCTTGCCATTGGATCGCGCCACCCGGCTATGCTTGATGTCTCCGCAAATGGTGACTTTCAGGCCTTCGATCCGGCCGAAATGCTGGCGAATGGTGGCCGCATCCAGCAGCGCCTGCGTCGGGTGCTCGCCGACCCCGTCGCCGGCATTGATCACCGGGCAGTCCATGATCGCCGCGACATCCGCCGGAGCGCCGCTGGTGCCGTGGCGGATGACCATCGCGTCGGGGCGCATCGCGTTCAGAGTCCGCGCCGTGTCCTCCAGCGTCTCGCCCTTCTTGATCGAGCTATGTTCGACCTGCATCGTCACCACCTGCGCCCCAAGCCGGTGGGCGGCGATCTCGAAGCTCAAAAGCGTGCGGGTCGAATTTTCGAAGAAGGCATTGACGATGGTCAGGCCGTCGAGCCGATGGTCGTTGCGCCGCGGCTGGCGGTTATAGGCGAACCAGCGCTCGCCCTCGTCGAGGATGGCCTTGATCTGGGCGTCGCTCAGATCGTCGATGGACAGCAGATGCATTAAAGGTGCGCCCTAGCGTGCAGGCGGCAGATTGACCAGCGCGTCGATCGCGCCCTGCAAAATATGCGCCGCGGCATGGGCGTCGACCTTCAGGGCGCGCTTGGCGCGGCTCATGTCGGCCTCGATCATCGCTCGCTCGACGGCCACCGTCGACCAGCGCTCGTCCCACATCAGGATGGGCAGGGCGAGCGGAGCGAGGTTGCGGGCGAAGGCTCGCACCGACTGCGTGCGCGGGCTGTCGCTGCCGTCGAGGTTGAGCGGCAGGCCGGCGACCAGGCCAACGATGGCGTGCTTCGTGATAAAGGCCTTGAGTAATTCAAGGTCGGCGGTGAACTTGGTCCGCCTCAACGTCTCCGCAGCCGTCGCATAGCTCCATCCGGCATCGCAGGTGGCAAGGCCGACCGTCTTGGTGCCGACGTCCAGCCCGGCCAGCCGTCCGTGGCCGGGGAGGGCGGATGCGAATTCCGCCGCACTGGCCGTGATCAATGTGCCCGCCACGCCGTCACGCGCCGCTCCACGTCGGCCCGGATCGAACCCCAGAACAGGGCATAGTCGTAGACGTGATAGTTATTCCCCGGCAGCACATAGGGCCCCAGATTGGGCACATCGCCGTCGATTAGCAGGAAGCCCTTGTTGCAGCGAGCGCCGACCCGGCCGGGGGCGATCGAAGCTTCGGAGAGATTGCCGTTCGGCAGCAGCGTCCCCCGGTTGACCGACGCCGGTGCGGCGGCGTCCTTCGTTCCGGCCAGCGGGTTGGTGCACAGCATGTCCTCGCGTCGGCGCTTGGCGCCGGTGAGCCCCTTGGTCCCGACCCAGGCATCGGTGATCAGTTCCGTGTTTTTCGGCTCCCTGAAGCTCTGCCAGCTCAGCACGCATTCCGACTGATGCGGGTCGGAGCAGGGCGAAAGGCCGGTTGCCGGCAGGTCGGCGGTCACGCTGACCGGCCAGCCGACGACATAGGCCGCAACCAGGCGGCCCTTGAGCGCATCCCGGCGATCCTTAAGCAGCCGCAGCAGGTGCAAAGACCCCTGGCTATGCCCCGCCAGGATAATGTCAGACGTCGGATTCCGCCGCAGGAATTCGTCGAAGGCTGCGAGCACGTCGCGGTAGGCCAGGTTCAGGGCCTCGTCGGCATCCCTGCTCCGCAGGAGGAATGCGCCATAGGCCGCCTGCCGGTATTCGGGAGCCCAGACTTGCGAAATGCCGTTGAAGACGCTGGCCTGGCTCTGGACGAACAGCAGCGAACGGTCCGCCGACTGACCCGCGAGGTCCAGGGGCGCATTCCAGCGGTCGCGTTCCAGATAAGTCGTCGGATGAATGTAGAAGGTCGCCGCCTGGTTGCCGGGCTTCGACGCGACGACTCCCTGGGGCACCCACTCCGCGCGATTGCCGGCGAGATCGGGCATGGCTAGCCAGCTGTCGGCCTTGGAATAATCAGGCCCACTGCCCTTGGGCGGCGCCTGGAAATGGCCGACCGGGGTTGCCATTTTGACCAGCGCCTCGCCGCCCCACTGATAGAATGCGAACGCCCCGCCGACGACGATCAGCGTCAGGATGAAGATACAACCGAGGAAGCGGCGAGCGCACATTGGCCGCTGCGGTTAGGGGAGGGGCGGCGGCCCGGCAAGACGGCGGTTTTCACCAAATGCTCAGCAGAGGGTCATGCCTCTCACCAATTCTGCCCCTAGCTCGTTGCGGGCCTGAACAAGACGGCTACTCTGCCGATGCCAAATGGGGGAGAGGGCAATGACCGAGCGATTCGATGCTGAAGACAGGGATTGGCCGGTAAGGCCGTGGATCCTGGCCGCGATCGGCGCAGTCGGCGGACTGATCGTCCATTTCCTCACCGACCACCATTATGGCGACCCGTTCCCGGTGTGGAAGCAGGCGGCAACCAGCTTCACCGCCATCGCCGTGGTCAGTTTTCTCCTGACCGTCGAACTCCGCCGCTGGACCTGGTCGATCGCCTTCTCCGTAGGCTGGGGCGCGGTAATCGCGCTGATCGGCTGGTTTACCGCCCAGTACAACCAGGTCCCCGATATCTTCGAATTCCCCTTCTTTTCCGGCGTCCTCGCGGTGCTGGTCGCCGCACCATTGTTCCAGACCATTCGTGACGAAGGCGCCTGGCGCTTCCCCTATGCGCGGCTGCATCGGCACGCCTGGACCGACGCGGTGATCGGGGTGGCAAGCCTCGCTTTTACCGGTATCACCTTCCTGCTCGCGTGGCTGATCGCCTCCCTGTTCGACGTGATCGGCATCGATGCAATCAAGGACCTGCTGCAGAAGGATTGGTTCAACTGGCTGCTCGCCGGCCTGGCATTTGGCGGCGCGCTGGGAATCCTGCGCGAACGCGATGCGATCGTCGCGACCCTGCAAAAGCTGGTGATGGTGGTTCTCGCCGTGCTGGCGCCGGTACTTGCCGTCGCGCTGGCGGCGTTCCTTCTTTCGTTGCCTTTCACCGGCCTAAAGGGGCTGTGGGAATCCGACATCCCGGCAACGCCGATGCTGCTGCTGTCGGGGGCAGGCGCGATCCTGCTTGCCAATGCAGTGATCGGCAACGGCGAGGAGGATCGCAGCCCCAGCATCTGGCTGCGGCGCGCTGCGCTCCTGCTGGTCGTCTGCGTCCTTCCCCTGGGCTTCTTCGCCGCATTGTCGATGGGCCAACGGATCGGGGAATATGGCTGGACGCCGGAGCGCATCTGGGGCGCGATCGCGGTCGCCGTCGCGCTGGCTTATGGCGCCGCCGCCTGGTGGGCGGTGTTCAAGGGTCGCCAAAGCTTCGATGGCCCGCTGCGACCGCTGCAGACGAAATTGGCGATCGGTCTTTGCGGCCTCGCATTGTTCCTCGCGCTGCCGATTGTCGATTTCGGAGCGATCAGCGCCAAGTCGCAGCTCGCCCGCCTCGAAAGCGGCAAGGTCAAGGCCGAGGAGTTCGACTGGACCGCCATGGCGTTCGATTTCGGCAAATCGGGCCGCAGGCAGCTCGCCCAGATCGAAGAGACCGGCCCGGCAAATCAGCGCGAATTGGCCAAGGCCGCCCTTGCCAGCACCAACCGATGGGACCTGTCCAACTCGACGCAAATGGTTGAGCGCAAGGCTGATATCGAAAAGCGCGTACGGCTGCTGTCTCCGGACATCATCTGGACCGAAGATCTCAAGCAGCGGATTTCTGCTGTCGGCGACTGTGAGGACGATTCGCAGTGCACGTTGATTCGGCTGTCGACAGACAGGCTGGTCCTGCTTCGCTCCTATGGCGCCGAATACCCTTTGCTGGTCTCGACGATAGAGACAGCGCTGCCGGCAGAAGTGGCTGGTGCCGACAACCCGAAGGCGGTCGATGTCGCCGATACAGACACGACCAACATCAAGGGCATCGATCTGCGCAAGGCGAAGGTAGAAGTGCGAGAGGTTATGGTTCGCCAGGTCTACGTCGACGGCAAGCCCGTCAGCCAGGCAGTTCCAATAAGCCGTTGAAGGTCAGCTAAGCGCCTGCTAGCCGCCCCTCCATGTCCGTAAACGCAGAACAGGTGCGCCACGTCGCGCGTCTCGCCCGGCTGGCGCTGGGCGATGACGAAATCGACCGCATGGTGCCGGAATTGAACAATATCCTCGGCTGGGTCGAGCAGCTTGGCGAAGTCGATACCGACGGCGTCGAGCCGCTGACCGCTGTCATCGAAAACCACCTCCGCCTCCGCGATGACGTGGTCGACGACGGCAACGTCCGCGACGATATCCTCAAGAATGCGCCCGACGCGCAGCACGGCTTTTTTGCCGTGCCCAAGGTGATCGAATAATGTCGGAGCTCACCCTCAAGACGATCACCGAGCTGCGCGAGGGCTTTCGCTCCGGCGATTTCTCGGCGCGCGAGATCGCCGAAGCCTTCAATGCCGCGGTGGCCGCCGCCCGTCCGCTCAACGCCTTCACGGTCGAGACCCCCGAACTGGCGCTCGAAGCCGCCGATGCCGCCGACACCGCCCGCACCGCCGGCGACCTGAAGCCGCTCTCCGGCATCCCGCTCGGCATCAAGGACCTGTTCGCCACCGAAGGCGTCGACAGCACTTCCGGCTCCAACATCCTCAAGCACTTCAAGCCGACCTACGAAAGCACCGTCTCCGGCAACCTCAAGGCCGCCGGCTCCGGAATGCTCGGCAAATTGAACATGGACGAGTTCGCCATGGGCTCGTCCAACGAGACCAGCGCCTACGGCCCGGTCATCAGCCCCTGGAAGCGCAACGACGGCGGCAATGCCCCGCTGACCCCCGGCGGCTCGTCGGGCGGCTCGGCTGCGGCGGTCGCCGCTGGCCTCGCCCCGGGCGTCACCGGCACCGACACCGGCGGCTCGATCCGCCAGCCGGCCGCCTTCACCGGCATTTCGGGCATCAAGCCCACCTACGGCCGCTGCTCGCGCTGGGGCATCGTCGCCTTCGCCTCGTCGCTCGACCAGGCCGGGCCGATGGCCCGCACGGTGCGCGATTGCGCCATCATGCTGGAGGCGATGGCCGGCTTCGATCCCAAGGACGCCACCTCCTTGAACCTGCCCGTGCCGCAGTGGGAAGCGGGGCTTTCCGGCGACCTCCGCGGCAAGAAAGTCGGCATCCCCAAGGAATATCGCATCGACGGCGTTCCCGCAGAGATCAACGCGATCTGGGACCAGGGCATCGAGTGGCTCAAGGATGCCGGCGCCGAGGTGGTCCAGATCAGCCTGCCGCACACCAGATATGCGCTTCCGACCTATTACATCATCGCCCCCGCCGAGGCCTCGTCCAACCTCGCCCGCTATGACGGCGTCCGCTACGGCCTGCGCGAAATGGGGGTGAAGAGCCTCGACGACATGTATGCCGCGACCCGCGCCGCCGGCTTCGGCGCCGAGGTCAAGCGCCGCATCATGATCGGCACCTATGTGCTGTCGGCGGGCTTCTATGACGCATATTTCACCAAGGCGCAGAAGGTTCGCACCCTGATCAAGCGCGACTTCGCGGAAGCCTTCAAGCAGTGCGACCTAATCCTGACCCCGACTGCGCCGTCGGCGGCGTTCGGGCTGCAGGAGAAGATGTCGGACCCGCTGGCGATGTACCTGAACGACGTATTCGCTGTGCCCGCCAGCCTCGCCGGCCTTCCGGCCATGTCGGTCCCCGGCGGGCTCGACAGCCAGGGCCTGCCGCTCGGCCTGCACCTGATTGGCCGCGAGCTCGACGAGCAGGGCGTCCTCAACGCCGGCCTCGCCATCGAGGAGCGGGCGGGGTTCAATCATCGTCCCAAGAGGTGGTGGTAATGGCTGACGCAACTGCACCCTACCGCATCAAAGGCGCCACCGGCGACTGGGAGGTCGTGGTCGGCCTCGAAGTCCACGCCCAGGTCGTCTCCAACGCCAAGCTCTTCTCCGGCGCCGCGACGGCGTTCGGGGCCGAGCCCAACACGCAGGTGAGCCTGGTCGACGCGGCCATGCCCGGCATGCTCCCGGTGCCCAACCGCGAATGCATTCGCCAGGCAGTCCGCACCGGTATGGCCCTGGACGCGGTGATCAACCGCTGGAGCCGCTTCGACCGCAAGAATTATTTCTATGCGGACCTGCCGCAGGGCTACCAGATCTCGCAGCTCTACCACCCGCTGGTCGGCCCCGGCGAAGTCGAGATCCTGCTCGACGAGAAGGACGAGAATAGCGTCAAGCAGATCGGCATCGAGCGCATCCATGTCGAGCAGGACGCCGGCAAGCTGATGCACGACCAGCACCCGACCATGTCCTACGTCGACCTCAACCGCTCGGGCGTCGCGCTGATGGAAATCGTCTCGCGGCCAGACATGAGTTCCCCCGCCGAAGCAGGAGCTTATCTCCGTAAGCTAAGAGCAATTCTCCGCTATGTCGGCTCGTGCGACGGCAATATGGAGGAAGGCTCGATGCGCGCCGACGTCAACGTCAGCGTGCGGAAAGTCGGCGGCGAGCTCGGCACTCGCACCGAGACCAAGAACGTCAATTCGGTCCGCTTCGTCATGGCGGTGATCGAGCATGAGGCGCGCCGCCAGGTCGAGGTGCTGGAAGAGGGCGGCCAGATCGTCCAGGAAACCCGCCTCTACGACCCCGACAAGAATGTCACCCGCACCCTGCGGTCGAAGGAAGATGCGCACGACTATCGCTACTTCCCCGACCCAGACCTGCTGCCGCTGGAGCTGGACGAGGCCTTCCTCGAGGAATGCCGATCCTCGTTGCCCGAATTGCCCGACGCCAAGCGCAAGCGGTTCGAAGGGCTGGGGATCAGCGCCTACAACGCTTCGGTGCTGACTGCCGAGGTAGAGATTGCCCGTTGGTTCGACGGCCTGCTCGATGCGGGCGCCGAGCCCAAGCAGGCATCCAACTGGACCGTCGCCGAGCTATTCGGCGCGCTCAACCGCACCGGTAAGAGCATCGACGAATGCCCGATCTCGCCCGAGGAAGCCGCTGAGTTGCTGAAGCTCGTCGCCGACGGCACCATCAGCGGCACCATCGCCAAGCAGGTGTTCGAGATCATGCTCGAGACCGGCGATGCGCCGTCGAAGATCGTCGAGGAACGCGGCCTCAAGCAGACCAGCGACACCGGCGCGATCGACGCGGAGATCGACAAGATCCTCGCCGCCAACGCCGACAAGGTCGCCGAGTATAAGTCGGGCAAGCAGCAGCTGTTCGGCTTCTTCGTCGGCCAGACGATGAAGGCCATGGCCGGCAAGGCCAATCCGGGTGTGGTCAACGAGCGGCTGCGGGCCAAGCTTGGCGGCTGATTTCGGCTTTAATTTTGAAGGTCGGCCGCTACTCTGTGGCGGGATGTTCGGCGGGCGGGGGAATCGGTGAAAGCGTATCTGGCTGCGGCGTTCCTGGCCGCAAGCTCGTTTCCGGCGCCTGCGCAGCAACCGGTCATGCCGGATCTCAACGTGCCCGCAAGCGACCTGGGTGACGAGCGCAAATTCTTTGTCTTCCACAAGGCGGGAGTGAGCCTGGAGCAGGCCCGCGCCGATCTTGGTTTTTGCTCGCGCTATATCGCCCGTGGCCAGCAGCGCTTCCTGCCGGACTTCGTTGCCTGGAAGCATGCCGATCCGGCCCGGCCGGTCCCCAATAATTTGAACTATGGCCTGGTTGGCGTGGCGATCATGGCGATCATCGACGGGCCGATCGATCGCAGCATCCGGCAGGCCCGCATGATGCGCTGCATGTTGCCGCGGGGCTACGCCCGCTATCGCACCAGCGAGGCGCTTTGGAAGCGGATCAATTCGGATGACCTGGCATCCGCAATTGAGCTCCAGGCTCAAATTGCGTCCGGTCCCGTTCCACCGGCGCCAAGGACCCTGCCATGACCTTCCGCTTGCTGTTCGGATTGCTGCTGACGGGCATTGCCGCGGCCTCCGCTCCCGCCAAGGACACCAGCGATTTGCTGCGTCCGATCCGCGCCGAGGAAGCTGTCACGATCCGGCCCGACAAGGCCTATCTCCTGATCCGCATCGACCTTCGCGGGACGACCCAGGACCCGGTGATCCTGCGGGAGCCCGATGCGGCCGAGCTGGCGCGCTATGAAGGCGCCAGGGCCGCCGCTTTCGCGAAGCGCGGCAGCAAGGGCAGCATCGAATCCTTCGTGTTCGACTATGACGGGCCGCCCAACCTGTTCATCCTGTCGCATGGCAAATCGATCAGTTCCGACAAGAACCAGGCGACCGTGTTGGTTGAGGCCCGGCCTGGCGACTATGTGCTTTACGGGCAGGGTTTCGGCAAAGTGCTGTTCCAATGCCATTGCCTGGGTACGGTCGGTTTCGCGGCAGCGCCTGGAGTGGTGACTGACCTCGGCACCTATTTATCCGACGATGCCTCCAAGCCGTCGGTCTATCCGGAGCTGGCGGGTGAAACCAACCTCGGGCCTACGGCGCGAATGGACTTTGTCCTGTTTGCCGGCGGACTGGTCCCGGCAAGCGCGGGCCAGGCCCTTCCGACAGGGGTGGATCGCTCAACCATTCGGGCTGCGCAATTTCACGCGGTCGGTCCGTTCGTCGATCCCAACGTTTGGCACATCAACCGGCTCGCGGCGATCCCGGGCGTGCTTCGATACGACGGCGGCAAGGTGATCGACGTGGCTTCCGGCAAGGAAGCCCCGCCGCGCTAGTCCTGCGACGGCTGGACGTTCACCAGGCCGTTCGCCCAGATCAGCGTTTTGCCCGGTCTTTCTGGATTCCGCTCGACTAGCGGGCCGTAATATCCCGCGGCAAAGGCCTTCTCGCGGCCCTTCGCGGCGAATGATTTCACGTCGGCATCGCCCAGGCCGACCGCGAACGGGATCAGCTGCTCGAGCCTGGCAAAGGCGCTCGTCAATGCCGCCTTCGCGAGCTTGCCGTCATCGGCGCTCCATCGGCCGACATTCTCGGACGGCTCGAACGATGGTTTGCGCAGTTGCACGATGCTGGCGACTTGCTGGTGGTAAAGCGGCGTAAGGGCCGGCGCGCCGCCCTTCATTGCGCCCACGCGGCCTAGCTGCAGGTCGGCAATCACACGGATTTGCGTGAAATCGGGCGACGCTTCGTAGCGGTAGCCGACCAGCGCAACCTGAGGCGACTTCAGCTTGGCGAGGAATTCGGGGCGGGATTGAATTGCAGCGTCGTTCGTGACGTCGATGCTGGCAGGCTGGAACCAGGCCGGCTTCGCCAATGCCGCCTTGGTGGTCGCCACGGCCAGGCCATTGACGTCGAACCCCAGCAGGGCTTGGCGCAAGGGTGCGATCGCCGCCTCTGCCCGGCCGCGCGATGACTGGCTAAGGACTTCGCGCGTGTCGTCCATCGACGAGATGATGATCATGCCCAGCAATCCGCCGCCGCCATTATTGGCGGCGCTTGCTACCCGGCCGATGTCGATGGTCGTTTCGATCTGGGTTTGAGGCACGATCACCTCCACCGCCCGCCCGCCCGGGATTGCCCGGTCGCGCTCGGCCACGGCATTCGGCACAGCCGCCGCTTGGAGCGGGGCAGTCGCTGCGGTCGAAGCCATGCAGCAGGACAGGAAGATGCGGATGATGCGCGTCAATTGTGTCTCCGAATGCAGGGGGCTGCACGCCGGAAGGCGCACAGCCCCGCTGCTCAACCTCTATTTTGCGGGATGAACGCCAGCCGCGAACTCGGTGAAGTTCTTGGCGAAGACTTCGCGCAGTTCCTTCTCCGCAACCTCGGTTTCGTCCGTGGTCTTTGGCGGGAAATGGGCAAGGCCGTTGCCGCCGCGTCCCTTGACCAGCTCCGCCTTGGACTTGCCGCCGCGGAAATCCTTGAGGATGAAGCGGTTGTTCAACGAACGGCCGTAAATGGCTGCTTTCTTGTAGAAATTCTGGGTGACGATCAGCTCGACATAGCAAGGGGCCGTCGACGACGAGAGCCGCGATTGCGCCTTGGTCGTGATCTTGCGGTCGGCAATCGGCGTCTCATAGATGATCTGCGACGGCTGCAGCTTAAGGTTGGAAACCAGGTCGACCGACTTCAACGCTTCGATCTGAAGACGGGGCCCCAGCGCCTCCTTGAGATACTCCGCCTCGCTGATGTTGCGATCCTTATTCTGTGCCGCGTCCGCGATGGCGCCGACAATGCCGAAACCGGACAGCATGGTCGTCGTAATGGCCTGGCCCTCGAGGGTCGGGAAAATGTGAAGCTCGCAGCTTGGCGCCGGCGCGGCAGTCTGAACGGGCGCTGGTGCCGGGGCCGCTATTGGCGCTGCTTCCGGTGTGGCCGCGGGAGCCGCCTCGGCGGCGCTCGGGGTGGCTGAATCCTGGGCGCTTGCCGGAACAGTGCAAATGGCGGCTGCGGCGACCGCAATCGCCAGGCTTAACGGCATCGACTTCATTCATATTCTCCTAGTTTTGGATAATTGCAGCGAATGGGATGTGGGCTTCGCCGGCTACTTCCTGCCGACCGACGGAGCGGCGGGTTCCGGAAACTTCGCGTCGACAGCTTCGACCGGAGCGGCCGGTGCAGCCGCGGTTAGAGGCTGTGGCCTGGCGGCAAAGGCGATGTCTTCGCCGGTCCGGGCCTTGAGTTCGCGGCCCCTGGGGATCACGCCCGGCTTGCCCTTGATGAAGCCGGAAAATACGCCGACCGCGAACCAGGTCGCGGCGGTCGCGCCATTCTTGTTGGCGCCTTCTTCGCGAAAGCGGCCGTCGAGCGGCACCTTTGCGCCGTTGAGCTCGAGATAGCGCAGCGCAATGCTCAGGATGCCCGGCTTGCCAAATCCGCCATTGTTGGTTGCGAAGGTGACTTCCCCGAAACCGGTCGTGCCCTTCGGGATGACGATCGTCGCTCCGTCGACCACGTCGTGGAGCACGGTTACCTGGAATTTGTCTCCGGCTTTGCTCGCCTTGGTCGATATCTCCTGGTCGAGCATGACGATGACCGGCGTTCCGGAGGGAAGCCTCGACTGGGCAACGATCGCAGGTGCAGCGGCCGGTGCGGCGGCCGCCGGCACGGCCGAGGCCGGCTGTTCGGTCGCCTGGCTTGCTGCAAAACTCGATGTGGAAACGCACGCGGCGCCAAGCGCCACGGCCGAAATCATACTACAGAATCGCACAAATCCCCCCTGATATACGGGCGACGCTAGGGGGACCGTTGCTCGCCCACAACTGTGTTTTTGCACTGTGGGCTATTTGGAGTTCCCACCGTTGCGGCTCCGCACCGGAACAGCTTCCGGCTTCCGTCTCGCGACCGACATGATAGGCAGGCACCCAATCCGGATTCGCGGAGCGTGAGAGGTAGTCGAATGCGTTTCTTCTTGTTGGCCGCGGCGGCGGCCGCTTTTGCTGCTTCGCCGTCCATGGCCCAGCCGGCGACCCCGCCGAAACTCATCGTCGCCATCTCGGTCGACCAATTCTCGGCCGACCTGTGGGATGAATATCGGCCCCACTTCACCGCCGGCCTGGCGCGCCTGGGATCGGGCATTGCTTTCCACAATGGCTACCAATCGCACAACGCCACCGAGACCTGCCCGGGCCATTCGACCATCCTGACGGGCAGCCACCCGTCGCGGACCGGCATTATCGCCAACCTCTGGGTCGATCTCGGGCAGCAGCGCAGCGACAAGGCCGTCTACTGCGCCGAGGATGAGCGGGTGCCCGGCACCAACTCGCTCGCCTACTCGGTGTCGCCCTTGCACCTGATGGTCCCGACCCTCGGCGAATGGCTCAAGGGGCAGCATCCCGGCAGCCGCAACGTCGCGGTCGCCGGCAAGGACCGCGCCGCGGTGATGATGACCGGCCACAAGGCTGACCAGCGCTGGTATTGGGCCAGCAACAAGTTCGTAACGGATCTCAAGGGCGTCGCCGCGCCGCAAACGCTCGCCAAAGCGAACGAGGCCATCGCCAAGGCGCTGCTCGAAGCTCGGCAGCCGCTGCAATCGCCGCCGCTGTGCCAGGCCAAGGCCAAGTCAATTCCGATCGAGGGTGGCGGCAAGCCCGTCGGGAGCGGTGCGTTCGCCCGTAGCGCCGGCGACCAGGCCGCCTTCCGAGCGTCGCCCGAGCTAGACGGCGACACGCTCGCGATAGCCGCCGGTCTGGTCGATGAAATGCAGCTGGGCCGCGGGGCCGATCCCGATGTTCTCGCGATCAGCCTGTCCGCGACCGACTATGTCGGCCACAGTTATGGGACCGAGGGGCAGGAGATGTGTCTGCAGCTGCTCGCCCTCGACCGCGAACTGGGCGACTTCTTTGCCTTCCTCGATGGCCGCGGCATCGACTACAGCGTCGTCCTCACCGCCGACCATGGCGGACTGGACGTTCCGGAGCGCCAGCGGGCCGCCGGTCATCCCGACGCGGCCCGTGTCGATCCCGCGCTGAACGCTGGGAAGCTCGGGCTCGAACTCGTCAAGAAATACAAGCTGCCGGGTGTTGGACTTTACGGCGAAAGCTTCGGCGACATCTACGTCGATCGCGCCCTCACACCGACGCAGCGCAAACTGGTGCTGGACGGCGCAGTCGCGGCCTATCGCACCCATCCGCAGGTCGAGGCGGTATTCACCGCCGGGCAGCTCGCGGCGACACCGGTTCCCAGCGGCTCGCCGGTCGGATGGAGCCTGATCCAGCGCGCTCGCGCCAGCTATTATCCGGGCCGCTCTGGCGACTTCGTCGTCCTGCTGAAGCGCTATGTCACGCCCATCGCCGATACCAGCCGCTATGTCGCGACTCACGGCAGCCCCTGGGACTATGACCGGCGCGTGCCGATCCTGTTCTGGCGCAAGGCGATGACGCCGCTCGCCTTGGATACGCCGATCGAGACGACGGACATCCTGCCGACCCTTGCCGCGACCATCGGCCTTGCAATCCCCGCCGGCTCGATCGACGGCCACTGCATCGCCGCGGTTGCAGGGGATCAGTGTCCTCCCCGCTAACCATTTTAAAACGCTTGCCTTTTTTGATCCGACCCGGCAGCTTGGAAACCGCTGCTAAGTGTTCGGGGAGAGATCGATGCGCCGTGTTGCTTTGGCGCTGTTGGGGTCGGTGGCATTAGCGGGTTGCGTCCAAACCCGCCAATATGCCGATGTCGAATTCACGCCGCCGCAAGGCGATTACAAGCTGCTGGTGATGCGGCCCGACGTCGAAGTCGGATCGGTCACGACCGGCGGCCTGGTGGAGCCTCGGGCCGACTGGACCGAGACCGCCCGGACCAAGGTGATGGCCGCGCTTCGCGCCCAGCAGGCGGAGCGAGGCGGCAATATCCTCATCATGGAAAGGCGCGATTCGCTGCCTGGCGTCGATCCCGAAGCCGTCGCCGAACTTGAGCGCCTTCATTATGCAGTGGGCAGCTCGATCGCCCTCCACAAATATTCCGGCGCCTATTTGCCAACCAAGCGCGGCAAGGGCCTCGACTGGACGTTGGGAGAGGATGCCGTCGCGCTCGGCCGCAAGACCGGATACGACTATGCGCTGTTCCTCCACGCCGAGGACAGCTTCGCCTCGACCGGGCGGGTGGCGTTGCAGGTGCTTGGCATTGCCGGCTGCTTCGTCGGCTTCTGCGCCCCCAACATCGGTGGGGCGGGCCAGTTCGCCTACGCCAGCCTGGTCGACCTTAGGACCGGCGAAGTGGTGTGGTTCAACGTGCTGCAGGCCGGTAGCCAGGTCGCCGGGATCAAGATGGGCGACATCCGCACGGACGCAGGCGCCGCGCAGATGGTCGACCGATTGCTCGACCGGATGAAGCCGGGCCGAAACGTCCAGCGCCGGGCGCAAGCGCAATGAGCTGGTCGAGGCGATCCCTACTTGCCGCCGGCGGCTCCCTCGCAGCCGCAAGCGCGACAGGAATTGCCGAAGCACGGGTATTGCCTAAGGACATGGTCCCGCTGATCGGGCCCGGATACCGCGCCGTCGACCCTGACGAAAAGGGCATGTGGCAGCAGATGGAGCGGGTCGAGGAGGAAGTTTCCGGCTCCAACCTGCTGATCAAGGATCCGCAACTTACCTCCTATCTCGGCGACTTGATCGGCCACGTCGGCGGACCCGCAGCCAAGGACATGCGCATCTACCTGGCGCGCATTCCGGAATTTAACGCGATGATGTTCCCGACCGGTTTTGCCGTCGTCTTTTCGGGCTTGCTGCTGCGAATGCGCAATGAAGCACAACTGGCTGGCGTCGTGGCGCACGAGAGCGCGCACTTCCTGCGCAAGCACCAGCTCCGCCAATGGCGTGACATGCGGCGCAAGACCGACATTTTCTCGATTGTCGCCATGGGAGCGGGCGTGGTCGGCGGCGTAGCAGGGGTCTATGCCGGCGATCTCATGCAACTGGGCCAGCTAGGCACGATCCTGTCACTGCTTAAGTATAACCGGACCATCGAGGCGGAAGCTGACGCCATGGGAGTCCGGTTGCTGGCGGAGGCTGGCTATGACCCGATGGCAATGAGCGAGACTTGGGAGCAGCTGATCGGCGAACTCGACCTGAGCGCCAAATATCGCCGCAAGAAACGGGATCGCAGCTTCACCTTGTTCGAGACTCATCCCTCGCCGGATTCGAGAATGGCGGACCTCAAAATCTCCGCCGCGGAAGTGAGGCAGCCAGGCAAGACTTACGACGCCTATCGTGAGCGCTACCTTAGAGCATTGGGATCGATACGGCCCTCGCTGCTGGACGACCAGGTCAAGCTGAACGACCCGGGCGCAAGCCAATATGTGGTCGAAACCCTGGCCAAGGACGGTTGGAATGGCCTTCTCCGCTTTTACGAGGGAGAAGTCTGGCGCTTGCGCAACAGCAACAAGATGGGCGACGAGGCTCGTGCCGCCCAGGGCTATGCGGCGGCAATAGCCTATCCGGATGCACCGCCCGATGCCTGGCGCTGGCACGGAATCATGCTGCTGAAGCATGGCAGGCAGTCGGAGGCTCGGGCAGCTTTCGCTCGATACCTGCAACTCGCCCCCAATGCGCCCGATGCGGCGCTGGTGCGCCAGATGATGTCCAGTTGAGGAGGGTAGAAATGCGCGTGAAAGTCGTTTCGCTCCTGGTTACCGCGTCCGTCTCGCTGTCGGCCTGCGCTGGCGTTGGTGGCGAGGGTTTCGGTTACGGCGGCTATTCGCTGATCCGGCCCAAGGAAGTGCGGGTAGGCGACGATAGCCTGGCGGTTACGCCGCCGCGCGAGTGGAACAAGATATCGGCGCGACTCTTCACCGACATCCGCGACGTTGAAGACTGGACCCAGAATGGGCCGTATCTGGACGGGATCAGCTTCGTCACGGGTCTAAAGGACGGCAAGGCGCTGGTTTATCAACGCAGCCAGGACGACCGCCAGGTACCCAAGTTTCGGTCTAACATGACCCCGCCCGAGATTGCGGCAATTCTCGAGAGCCTGTTCCGCGTGCGTGGCGGGGCGGTCGAGTATAAGACGACCGCGCTGGCCCCGCGACCCTTTCTCGGAGTCAGCGGGTTCCAATATGATTATGAGCATCTCGACAGCGACGAGGTGCGGCGCAAGGGACGGGCGGTCGGCGCGGTAGTCGACGGCAAGCTCTACTTGATCCTGTTCGATGCCGCACGGTCACACTACTACAACGCGCTGCTCCCGGACTTTGAAGCGATCGTTCAGTCCGCTCGGCGCGTTTAGCAAACTACCGGGTCGGGAGGCGGCGGCTGTTCTGGTTCGCCTGGCAACGGCGGGACATGGCCCGGCTCATCGGCGGGAGGCGGGCCGCCTGGGCGCGGCGGCCTGCTAGCCAATTGCCGAGCCTATTGGAGCGCCACCCGGCGAAGGGACGTCGATATCGGGGGGCGGCTGAGGAGCTTCCGCCGGCGGGGTTGTCGGTTGGGCAGGCTGGCTCGGCTGTGCGGGCTCCGTGGGCTGAGCCGGCGTCTCGGGCGGCGGGGTGGCGGGATTGGGGACGTCCTGCATGCTGTGGTACTCCTTTGAATGGAATAACCCCACCGCGCCCGGGGAGTTGCACGTCGTGTTGCTCTTGCCCCGGCGGCGATCCTTGCTATAGGCCGCGCACTTTCAGGCGTCCGCGCGGGCGTGGCGGAATTGGTAGACGCGCTGGATTTAGGTTCCAGTATCGCAAGATGTGGGGGTTCGAGTCCCTTCGCCCGCACCATTCCGCGGCGCAGCTCGTCCGAGGGACAGGCAAATAGCGGAATGCCGCGCAGACACGAGATTGATGAACAGGAATGACTGCCGTGACCATGAAGACCGTCGAGACGGAAAACGAAGGCCTGAAGCGGGCCTACAAGCTGACCAGTCCCGCCAAGGACATCGACGCGCGCGTCGACGGCGAGATCAAGCGCATTGCCCCCACTGTTCGGATGCCCGGCTTCCGCCCCGGCAAGGTTCCGCCGAACCTGATCCGCAAGATGCACGGCGAGGCGCTGATGCGCGACGCGCTTGCCACTGCCGTCCAGGACAGCGTGCAGAAGCTCCTGTCAGACAAGAAGCTCCGCCCTGCGATGCAGCCGGAAGTCGAGCTCGACGAGGACTATGAGACCGGCAAGGATGCCGAGGTAAGTGTTCGCCTTGAGACGCTCCCCGAAGTGCCGGCGCCGAAGATCGACGGCCTGAAGCTCGAGCGCTTCAATGTCGAAGTCGACGAAAAAGCGGTGGACGATCAGCTGAACCAACTCGCCCAGTCGCAGACGCGCTACGAGGATGCAAAGAAGGGCCACAAGGCGGCCAATGGCGACCAGGTGGTGATCGATTTTGCCGGCAAGGTCGACGGTGTTGCATTCGAGGGCGGCACCGGAGAAGGCATGGCTGTGGTGCTTGGTTCCGGCCAGCTGATCCCGGGCTTCGAGGACCAGATGGTTGGCCTCAAGGTCGGCGACGAGAAGCAGCTTAACGTGACCTTCCCAGCCGACTACCAGGCCGAGAATCTCAAGGGCAAGCCGGCCACCTTTGACGTTAAGGTGACGGCAGTGAAGGTCGCCGGGGAAACCAAGATTGATGACGCCTTTGCCAAGCAGCTTGGGCTCAATGACCTTGAGCAACTGAAAGGTCTCCTGCGCGACCAACAGCAGCAGGAATTGAACGGACTGACCCGTACGCACATGAAGCGCCGGCTGCTCGACCAGCTTGCCGCCGACCATGACTTCGATGTCCCGCCGTCGATGGTCGATGCCGAGTTTGAGAATATCATGGCGCAGCTTCGTCACGAGGCAAGCCACGAAGCCGATCCCGAGGCCGCACTGAAGGAAGTGGAGGGCGACGCCGAGGAATATCGCAAGATCGCAGTGCGCCGGGTTCGCCTCGGGCTGTTGCTGAGCGAAATCGGCGCTGCCAATGGCATCGAGGTCAGCCAGCAGGAAATGAATCGGCTGATCGGCCAGGCTGCTGCCCAATATCAGCCGAAGGACCGCGACGCCTTCGTCCGCTACGTCCAACAAACACCGATGGCTGCCGCGCAACTGCGAGCTCCGCTCTATGAGGACAAGGTTGTCGACTACCTCTTCTCGAAGGCGGACGTCAGCGATCTTACCGTGACCCGCGACGTGTTGGAGCGCGACCTCGAGAGTGAGGAAGGCCATGTCCATGGTCCGGGCTGCGGCCATGATCATGGGGGCGCCAAGCCCGCCAAGAAGGCCGCTGCCAAGAAGCCGGCGACGAAGAGCGAAGCGCCGGCTAAGGCCGAGAAGCCGGCGGCCAAGAAAGCGGAGCCAAAGAAGGCCGAAACGGAGAAGGCTGAGCCGAAGAAGGCTGCAGCGAAGGCTGCTCCGGCCAAGGCAACTGCCAAGAAGCCGGCACCGAAGAAGAAAGCTTAGTCCTTTTCAGGGCAGGGGGACGGAATGAACGTTTCGCCGGTCATTGCCGTCATCCTTCCCTGCTACAATGAGGAAGCCGCGATCGCTGAGACGGTCGCGGGCTTCCGCGCTGTGCTGCCCAGCGCGACCGTCTACGTCTACGACAACAACAGCCGCGACCGGACCGTGGAAATTGCTCGCAAGGCTGGCGCTGTCGTTCGGACCGAGCGGCAGCAAGGCAAGGGCCATGTCGTCCGCCGAATGTTCGCCGACGTCGACGCCGACATCTACGTCATGGCGGACGGCGATCTGACTTATGATCCCAAGGCGGCGCCTGCAATGGTGAAGCAACTCCTGGACGAGCAACTCGACATGGTCGTCGGCACCCGCCAGCACGTGGCTGCCGAGGCTTATCGCGGTGGCCACGTAATCGGCAACAAGCTGTTCACCGGACTGCTGGCGCGACTGTTCGGTCGCAGCTTCACCGATATTTTTTCCGGCTACCGGGTATTTTCGCGCCGCTTCGTCAAAAGCTTCCCAGTGCTTTCCGAAGGCTTCGAGATCGAGACGGAGATGAGCGTCCATGCGCTGGAGTTGCGCATGCCTGTAGGGGAATTGGTTACTGCTTACGGCACTCGGCCCGAGGGTTCGGCGTCCAAGCTTTCGACATATCGTGACGGCTGGCGGATCCTGAAGACCATCGGCACACTCTACCGCGTTGAACGGCCCGTGCTTTTTTACGGTGGACTCGGGGCCTTGCTGGTGATCGCGGCGATCATCCTCGCCGTTCCGCTCGTCCTGACCTATCTCGACACCGGCTTGGTGCCGCGTTTTCCCACCGCCATTCTCGTGACCGGCATGGTGATTGTGGCCGTCTTGAGCTTCTTCGCAGGCCTTATCCTGGACACCGTTACCCGCGGCAGGCGTGAGATGCGTCGGCTGGCCTATCTGGCACATCCTGCTCCGTTTGTGGCAGAAAAGTAACAGCCGCGACCCAATAGTTTCAGGCAGCTAGTCCTCCCTAGCGGATTTGTTACTCTCCCGTTTCAGTGAAAACCCTCGCGGGATGTCGCTAAACAGGGAGAAAATAGATGAGCCGTTCGACGTTGGCACTTCGTTCCGGGACTGCGCTGGTCGCTTTGATAGTTGGAAGCGCCGCAGCGGCACAGGATGCGGTGCCTCCTGCGGCATCGCCCTCGACGGTTGCGGAGGCTAGTGAGCCCGAAAACAGAGGCGAGATCGTCGTCACCGGTTCGCGCATTCGCCGCGATCCGCTCAGCCAGGATTCGCCGGTCATCACGCTTGACCAGGAAGCGCTCGCGAAAACCGGCCTTACGTCAGTTGCTGACATCTTGCAGCGGCTGCCAAGCGCGGCCGGCGGCCTCAACTCCAAGGTCAACAATAGCGGTAACATCGGCAATCCGCCCGATGGCGGCGGCGTCGGCGCAGGCTCGGCCGAAATCGACCTTCGTTACTTGAGCTCAAAGCGGACGCTTGTCCTGGTCGACGGCCTGCGTTGGGTCAATGGCACCAGCGCGAGCGGTATTCCCGCCAACGTCGACCTCAATACCCTGCCATCGAACATGATCGAGCGGGTCGAGGTGCTGCAGGCCGGCGCATCGCCGCTCTACGGTTCGGATGCCATCGCCGGCGTAGTCAACGTCATTACCGTCTCGCACCAGAAGGGGCTGCGGGCCATGGCCCAATATGGCCAATATCTCGGTGAGGGCGACGGCGAGACGTCAAATTTAGAAGTCAGCTGGGGTAACGGAACCGACAACCCCATCGATATCGTAGTTGGAGCCGCCTACACCAATCAAAAGGCGGTGCGCACCGCCGACCGCGACATTTCGAGATTCCCCAATCCTGGACAGACTGCCTGCACGGATCCCATCGGCGGTTGCAGCAGCGCCGCCGCCAACGGCCGCTTTGATACCCGCACAAGTGCGGGTCCCATAGCCGGCACTCCGTTCGGCAATTTCACGATACACAATGTGCCTGACAGCACGCCGACGTTGGCCGAGCTAGTGCCATTCACAGCTGCCGACCGCTTCAACTTCGCACCGTTCAACTACCTTCTGACCCCGAACAAGCGCTATGGCGGGTTCGTTTCGGCAAAGGCTTATCTCGGCTCGGATATCAATCTGCGCGTCCGCGGTTCGTGGAACCGCCGCAAGTCGCAGAACCAGGCAGCGTTCGAGCCGCTATTCATCGGCCCTGACGCCGGCAATGGTGCCGGCAGCCTGTTCGATACACTATCGATCGATGTCACCAACCCATTCAACCCGTTCGGGGTCACTCTCGAATCCTGCCGCAACCCGGACGGCACGCCCAAAGGCGGTGGTTGTGTGCAAAATTACGGCTTCATCGGCCGCCGCCTGATCGAAGCTGGCCAGCGCACCTTCGACCAGGAGGTCAACACCTACTCACTGACCGGCACCCTCGACGGCAAGCTGCACCTGTTCGACCATGAATGGTACTGGGACGTGAACGGGCTGGTTGGAGTGAACAAGGCCAAGCAAAGCTTTACCGGCAACGTTCGCGCTGACCGTGTCGCCCTGGCGGTGGGCCCAGTCGCGGCCTGTAACGCAACACCGGGCTGCGTCCCGCTGAATCTCTTCGGCGGTGCCGGGTCAATTACGCCGGCCATGCTCGATTGGATCGGCTTTACCGAGCGTGACGACAGCCGGCAGAAGCTGGCCGCTTTCACGGCCAACCTCACCGGTGACATCGTCGAACTCCCGGCCGGACCAGTCGGCGTGGCCGTGGGCTATGAACATCGGTTCCAGAGCGCAGCTTTCAACCCGGATCCGCTCACCGCCGCAGGGTTAAGCGCCGACATCCCGGCCCAGCCGGCGTCGGGCCACTACAATGTCGACGAAATCTATGCGGAAGTCCGGGTTCCGATCCTTAAGGAACAGTCGTTCGCTTATTCGCTCGAAGCCAATGGCGCGGTGCGTCATTCTGACTATTCGATCAGCGGCGCCAGCACGACGTACACCATCACCGGCCTATACAAGCCAATTCAGGATCTCTTGCTGCGCGGCGCTTATTCGACGGGCTTCCGGGCTCCCAGCCTGGGCGAGTTGTTCGGCGGCCGGTCGCGGTTCGACCTGCCGACAGCCGATCCCTGCTCGAATATCGCGGGCTCGCCGTGGCAGGCCAGCGCCGTCGTTCGCGCCAACTGCATCGCTAATGGTGTTCCGGCAGGCGGAACCTACGCGGAAGATCCGGGACAGGTCCCCGTCATCACTCAGGGCAATGAGAATCTGAAGCCGGAGAAGTCGAAGAACCTGACATTCGGGATCGTCTATTCGCCCGAATGGGCGCGTAGCGGCGGAAGCAATTTCAACGCCGAGATCAATTATTACGACATTAAGGTCACGAACGCGATCGCTGCCATCGATCCGCAGGTAACTCTGAATAACTGCGCCCTGCTCGGTGACCCGGCGAGCTGCGCCTTGATCATTCGTACGTCCAACGGCTTCATCAATGAGATCGACGGCACGCTCGATAACCTCGACAGCATCCGCACCAAGGGCATCGATACGACGATCAACTATCGTTCGCCGGCAACGTCGGCCGGGCGTTTCGGCGTGACGGTCAATGCCACCCACTTGATCAAATATGTGCTGACCGCTTCGGACGGCTTCGTTGTGATCAATCGCAAGGGAACCGAGCGGGGCAGCCCGGATCAGGCCTATCCGAAGTGGAAGGGCAATGCGACGCTCGACTGGAACCTGGGCGACTTCGCCGCGTCCGTTACCGGCCGCTATATCGACCACGTGACCGAGGTTGGCGGCCCGAATGGGACCAACAAGCTCAACAGCCGCTTCTACACCGACTTCCAGTTCGTCTGGACGCCGTCGATGCCGACCTTCGATCAAAGGTGGGCATTCACGGTTGGTGTAAACAACCTGTTCGACAAGGACCCGCCCGGTTGCTTCTCGTGCAGCGGCGGCAACTTTGATCCGACCACCTACGACATACCTGGCCAGTTCGGTTACGCACGCATCAGCTACAAGATGTAGCAACGCCTCTGAGGTAAGGCGGCTCTTCGGAGCCGCCGAACGGGGGAGGGCGGTCAGGCCTGTTCTGGCCGCCTTTTCCTTTGACCTCATGATCGAGGCTTGAACCTTTACCGCTTCCGCCCGATGTAGGGCGCCAGGCAATCAAGGACCCGCAATTCCCATGGATCATCAAGACATCGTTTCCGGCCTCGTCCCGATCGTCATCGAGCAGTCGAACCGGGGCGAACGCAGCTTCGACATTTATTCCCGGCTGCTGAGGGAGCGGATCGTCTTCATCACCGGTCCGATCGAGGACCATATGGCCTCGCTGATCACCGCCCAGTTGCTCTTCCTCGAGTCCGAGAACCCGAAGAAGGACATCTTCATGTACATCAACTCGCCGGGCGGCGTGGTGACCGCAGGCCTCGCGATCCATGACACGATGCAGTACATCCGGCCCAAGGTCAGCACCGTCTGCATCGGCCAGGCGGCCTCCATGGGCAGTTTCCTGCTCTGCGCGGGTGAGCCCGGAATGCGCATCGCCCTGACCAACAGCCGGATCATGGTCCACCAACCTTCGGGCGGCGCCCAGGGCATGGCGTCGGACATCGAGATCCAGGCGCGCGAGATCCTGCGCATGCGGACCCGCCTCAACACGCTCTATGCCAAATATACCGGCCAGCCGATCGAGGCGATCGAGACGGCGATGGACCGCGACAAATTCCTCGAGGCGGACGAAGCCAAGGAGTTCGGGTTGATCGACGAAGTATTCGATCGGCGGCCCGATGCGGCCGACGGCGATACGACAGGAGCCGCAGACATCACGCCGGCATAATCGGCGCTGTCGTCCGTCGGGTCTGTCGCCTGACCAACCAACCCGCCCTTGCCCCTTGTGCCCGGACGTTCCATATTTGGGACAGGCACTTGGAACCGATAAAGTCGTTAACCCATCTGCCAGTTTGATTGTGCGATAAACCGGTTTAGCATGACCGGCGGCTGCCAGTGCGGCCTGTTGCGAAGACAAGGGACCTGAATGACCAAGCTTTCCGGCGGCGGCGACAGCAAGAGCACGCTTTACTGCAGCTTCTGCGGCAAGTCGCAGCACGAGGTCCGCAAGCTGATCGCGGGCCCGACCGTCTTCATCTGCGATGAATGCGTCGAACTGTGCAACGATATCATCCGTGAGGAAACCAAGTCGGCGCTGGTCAAGACTCGCGATGGAGTTCCGACGCCGTCCGAGATTTACAAGGTGCTTGACGACTATGTGATCGGACAGCAGCGCGCCAAGCGGGTCCTGTCGGTTGCCGTCCACAATCATTACAAGCGGCTCGCCCACGGCTCCAAGACCGGCACGGACGTCGAGCTCGCGAAATCTAACATTCTCCTGATCGGGCCGACCGGCTGCGGCAAGACCTTGCTGGCGCAGACGCTCGCCCGCATCCTCGACGTACCGTTCACGATGGCCGACGCGACGACGCTGACCGAGGCAGGCTACGTCGGTGAAGACGTCGAAAACATCATCCTGAAGCTGCTTCAGGCATCTGACTATAATGTCGAAAAAGCGCAGCGCGGCATCGTCTACATCGACGAAATCGACAAGATCAGCCGTAAGTCGGACAATCCTTCGATCACCCGCGACGTGTCGGGCGAGGGCGTCCAGCAGGCGCTGTTGAAGCTGATGGAAGGCACCACCGCCTCTGTCCCGCCGCAGGGTGGCCGCAAACATCCGCAACAGGAATTCCTGCAGGTCGACACGACCAACATCCTGTTCATCTGCGGCGGCGCCTTTGCCGGTCTCGACAAGATCATCGGCGACCGGCTGCAAGGCAAGTCGATCGGCTTCGGCGCGCACGTCGCGGCGCCCGAGGATCGACGCCAGGGTGAGTTGTTGAAGGCCACGGAGCCGGAGGATCTTCTGAAGTTCGGGCTGATCCCCGAGTTCATCGGCCGCCTGCCGGTGATCGCCACGCTCGAAGACCTCGACGAAGAAGCGCTGGTCAAGATCCTGGTCGAACCTAAGAACGCCCTGGTGAAACAATATCAGAAGCTGTTCGACATGGAGGATGTCGAGCTCGGCTTCTCCGACGAAGCGCTTCACGCGGTCGCCAAGAAGGCGATCGAGCGCAAGACGGGCGCCCGGGGCCTTCGTTCGATCCTCGAGGGAATTTTGCTCGACACCATGTTCGACCTGCCGTCGATGGAAGGAGTCGACGAGGTCCACATCGACAAGGACGTCGTCGCCGGGACCAAGGATCCTGTTCGGGTCTACGCCAAGAAGGAAAAGGCCGCCTCTTCAGGCGACGCGGCCTAATCCGTGGCAACGATCCAGCCGCCCGCACGGCTGTTCGACGACAATTTCCTTAAATTCTTGCCTTCGCCGCTGCGCGAACCGCGGCGGGCGTGGCTTGCTATACTGATTGGGGCGGCGCTGACGATTGCGGGCAGCCTGGCTCTGGCAGCCGTCTCCAAGGCAATTGCGCCGGACCTACCGACACCCGCCTTTCCAGTAAAGGGCCCGACGGCGCTTTTCCTGCTGGTGGCGTTTGCGCCTTTAGTCGAGACGCTGATCATGGCGGGTTTTCTCTCCCTATTCCTGCGCTTCCTGCCGCCCGCGGCGGCAATCCTGTTGAGCGCCGCAGGCTGGGGCGTGGCCCATTCTTTGGAGGCGTTGGGCTGGGGCTTGGTCATCTGGTGGCCGTTTCTGATCTTCTCCACATTGTTCGTCGTATGGCGTCAGCGTGGTTTCTGGACCGGGTTCGGAGTGGCGGCCGCAACCCACGCGCTCCAAAATCTCGGCCCCGCTCTGAAGGTTGCATTCGGCTAAGGCGTTGCGCTCGTTCAAGGCGCCGCCCATATACCGACCATGACAACTCGCACCCTTCCGGTTCTCCCCCTCCGCGACATCGTCGTTTTTCCGCATCGCATCGTCCCGCTGTTCGTTGGGCGCGAAAAGTCCGTTGCTGCGCTTGAGGCCGCGATGGCGGCCGACAAGGAGCTGTTCCTGGTCGCCCAGCTCGATCCGTCGGAAGACGATCCCGACCGCGACGCGCTCTATGATCTTGGCGTTATCGCGACTGCCATGCAGCTGCTCAAGCTGCCGGATGGCACAGTGCGGGTGCTGGTTGAAGGTGCCAAGCGCGCTCGCCTGGTAAGCTTGGGTGAAGCCAATGGTCATCAGCAGGCAGAAGTTGAGCTGGTAGAGGAAGAAGAAGCATCTGGGCCTGAATCCCAGGCGCTGATGCGCTCGGTAATCGACCAGTTCGACAATTACGCCAAGCTCAATAAGAGACTGCCGGCCGAGACTTCGATGCAGCTTGGCGAGATAGAAAACCCGTCAATCCTCGCCGATGCGGTCGCCTCCAACCTGTCGATCAAGGTCAGCGATAAGCAGGCGCTGCTCGGTGAGCTCAATCCAGCGCGGCGATTGGAAATGGTATTCGCCTTTATGGAGGGCGAACTCGGGGTCCTGCAGGTCGAGAAGAAGATCCGGAGCCGGGTCAAGCGGCAGATGGAGAAGACCCAGCGCGAATACTATTTGAACGAGCAGCTGAAGGCGATCCAGCGCGAACTCGGCAATGAGGCGGAGGAGGGTGGCGACGAGCTCAATGAGCTCGCTGCAAAGATTCGCAAGACTCGCCTTTCCAAGGAAGCGCGCAACCGCGCCAATGCCGAGCTGAAGAAGCTGCGCGGCATGGCGCCCATGAGCGCTGAGGCCACCGTCGCCCGCAATTACCTCGACATCTTGCTCGGCCTTCCCTGGGGCAAGAAATCGCGGTTGAAGCGGGACATCGCCGAGGCGCAGCGAGTGCTCGACGAAGACCATTATGGCCTGGAGAAGGTCAAGGACCGGATCGTCGAATATCTGGCTGTTCAGGCCCGCACCAACCGCCTCAAGGGCCCCATCCTGTGCCTGGTCGGACCTCCCGGCGTGGGCAAGACATCGCTTGGCCGCTCGATTGCACGGGCCACCGGCCGCGAATTCGCCCGCCAGTCATTGGGCGGAGTGCGGGACGAGGCCGAGATCCGCGGTCACCGCCGGACTTACATCGGTTCGCTTCCGGGCAAGATTATCGCCAACCTGAAGAAGGCTGGCACCTCGAATCCACTGTTCCTGCTCGATGAGATCGACAAGCTCGGCACGGACTTTCGTGGCGATCCAGCCTCAGCATTGCTCGAAGTGCTGGACCCCGAGCAGAACAGCCGCTTCCAGGACCATTACCTCGAGCTCGACTACGATCTTAGTGACGTCATGTTCGTCACGACCGCCAATTCGCTCGACATGCCGCAGCCGCTGCTCGACCGCATGGAGATCATTCGGCTCGAGGGCTATACCGAAGACGAGAAGGTGGAGATCGCCAAGCGCCACCTTATCCCCAAGCAGATCGAAGCACACGGGCTTAAGGACGGCGAGTTGATCTACTCGGACGAGGGGTTGCGCGCGATCATTCGCCATTACACGCGCGAGGCCGGCGTTCGCACGTTGGAACGGGAATTGGCCAAGATTGCCCGCAAGTCGCTTCGCCAGATTCTCGAAAAGAAGACCGAGACAGTCACCCTGACCGGCGAGAATATTGGCGAGTTCCTGGGTGTTCGCCGCTTCCGTTACGGCGTTGGCGAGGAAGAGGATCAGATCGGCGCAGTTACCGGACTGGCCTGGACCGAGGTCGGCGGCGAGCTCCTGACGATCGAAGCGGTCACAGTGCCGGGCAAAGGTCTGATCAGGACCACCGGTAAACTCGGCGAAGTGATGACGGAATCGATCCAAACCGCCATGAGCTTTGTCAAGGCGCGCTCGCCTAGCTATGGCGTTAAGCCATCGATCTTTGCGCGCAAGGACATCCACGTCCATCTGCCCGAAGGCGCGGTGCCGAAGGATGGACCGTCGGCCGGCATCGGCATGGTCACAGCGATGATCTCGACGCTCACCGCAATTCCGGTCAGGCGCGATATCGCCATGACCGGCGAGGTTACGCTACGCGGTCGCGTGCTGCCGATTGGCGGTCTCAAGGAGAAGCTGCTGGCTGCGCTGCGCGGGGGCATTCGTACCGTCTTGATCCCGGCAGAAAATGAAAAAGACCTGGCGGAGATTCCGGCATCGGTGAAGGAAGCGCTGGAAATCGTGCCGGTCAGCCATGTTGACGAGGCCTTGGCCCGGGCGCTTGCCCAGCCGATGGTTCCGATCGAATGGACTGATGCCGACGAACAGGCGACCGAACCGGTGGTACATCCCTCCGTTAGTGGTGAAGGGCCGGCCGTTCGTCACTAAGTCCTTTGACTTGCGGCCAAGAAATTGCCTTAAGTTAGCCGCTGTTCTGGCTCGCGAGTCTCGCGGCGCTCATCCGGGAGTTTGGACATGAACAAGCAGGAACTCATCGGCCATGTTGCGGATCGGGCCGGCCTTTCCCGCAATGACGCGAGCCGGGCGGTCGAAACGATGCTCGAGGTAATCACCTCGACCCTCAAGCGGGGCGATGAAGTCCGTTTGGTTGGCTTTGGCAATTTCTCGGTCACTCGCCGCAAGGCGTCGACCGGCCGCAACCCGCGGACTGGAGAGCCGATGCAAATCAAAGCGACATCGCAGCCCAAATTCCGCCCGGGCAAGGTGCTGAAAGACGCCGTTCAATAGTTTCTCTGTGGGAGCTTGGTGGCGGCTGGACAGGCGCTTGCCGCTCGCCTAATGGCCCTGCTCCTCCGGCGGGGGCGCGTAGCTCAGTGGTAGAGCACACCCTTCACACGGGTGGGGTCGTAGGTTCAATCCCTACCGCGCCCACCATGCCAAAGCGCAAGCTGTCCTTGGATAGCCGAGCAGCGGCATCGGTCGCCTAGCCGCTCTCCTCCAACCTTGCCCCGAAAGGCTCATGCGGACGCTATTGAAGGTATCCCGGCTGGAAGCCGGCTATCCGGCGCAACTCGTTCCAATCGGTGAACAGAATCTCCCTGCCTCGGCGCTTGATCAAGGCTTGGCGCTCAAGGTCCGCAAACACCCGGTTGACGTTGACCGACGTCTGGCCGGTGATGTCCGCAATCTGCTGCTGGGTGAAGGGATTGATCATCGGTTGTTGGCGAACGTCGACCCCCATGCGCGCAGCCGTTTCACACAAGAGGTGGGCAACGCGGGCTGTGGAGTCCCTTCTGCCGGTGTTGACGAGCCATTCGTAACTGATCGCATTCTGGCGCTGGACCAGCTTCCAGAAAAAGCGCGCAACTTCCGGATTGGCGTCGACTATCGCGTCGAAATCCTCGCCGCGACCAACCAAAATCTCGCTCCGCACGATGGCTTGCAGGCCGAAATCGGCAACGCCTTCGTGCGGGAGGATGCCTTCTCCGGGGAAACGGAGCGCCACGATCTGACGCCGCCCGCCGCCGTCACTTTTGAATTTAGCGAGAATGCCAGCTCGTACGAGCATTACCTCGTCACGCGGTGCGCCGGGCTCGCGAAACGGGCGTCGCGGTTCGACGTGCACCAGCTTGTGCGGCATCTGGATAAACAGCTCCACGAATTTTGGAGCCAAGCCTGCCTTCAGCAATGTGTCACCCAGGCTCACGCCAGCCTCCGCCGGCGAGCGGGCTCGTCGAATCGTCATCCTGTTCTCCCCAAGGGAGGGATGCTCCGGTTGTTTCGCTCGCGCAAGCGATATCATACCATTGAATTACAAAGAGAGTTAATAGCCTATTAGCCAGCCCTCTATCAACAATTTGCGTAAGTTCTCAGTTGTCGAAACAGGGATTTCCACTGCTGACTTGAGATCAGGCGGGCCGGGCCAAGCCTTGTCCTCAAAATCAAGGCCGTCGAAACTGCGCGAACCCTGATAGCGCGGAATCACATGGAAGTGAACGTTTGGATCAACCATCATCAACATCAGATAGTTGATCCGGTCATAGTTGATCGCTGCCCGAAGCGTGGCCTCGATTTCCCGGCTGATGATGGCCAGCTCGGCGTGGGCCTCCGACGGCAATGCGCCGAAAGCCGTGACGTCGCTCTTGGCCGCCAGGACAAGGGAGCCCAGCGTCACTTGCCCGGGGCGAAGCAACACGACCCAATGTTCGAATTCCCGCAACAGGCTGTCCGGATAGCCGAATTTCTGCATCGTCACATTGGCCATCGCAGGCTCCTCTCGCTATTGCTTGCCAAGCTTGGTGTGCTTCCTTAAGGAGCCACCGCGCCCTATCCAAGGCGCTTCGTGGCGATCGTAGCTCAGTTGGTTAGAGCACCGGTTTGTGGTACCGGGGGTCGCGGGTTCAAGTCCCGTCGATCGCCCCAGTTTTCCTTTGCCGGACAGGTGGTTAGGCGATCCATGAACACCCCTTGGGGCTTTCCCGATTTCGACGCGCACGAAGCGCTGCATTTCGTCACGGATGAGAAGTGCGGGCTGCGCGCGATTATCGCAATGCATTCCACGCATCTTGGGCCGGCCGCCGGCGGCACGCGGCTGTGGCACTACGCCGACGACGCGGACGCACTCACCGACGCGCTGCGGCTGTCGCGCGGCATGAGCTACAAGAACGCCATGGCCGGCCTGCCATTGGGTGGCGGCAAGGCGGTCGTGCTCGCGAACAAGACACGCACCAAGACCCCGGAGATGCTGGCCGCCTTCGGCGCTGCAGTGGATTCCCTTTGCGGAAAATATGTCACTGCCGAAGACGTCGGCATGTCGGTCGCCGACATGATCGAGATTTCGAAGCAAACCAGGTTTGTCGCGGGCCTTCCGGTCGGCGGCGGGGAAGTTGGCGGCGATCCTGGTCCCCACACCTCGCTCGGCGTGTTCCTCGGAATCAAGGCGGCGGTAAAGCGGGCACTGGGCAAGGACAGCCTGAATGGCCTGCACATCGCGTTGCAGGGCGCGGGCAGCGTCGCCGGGGGCGTCGCCCGCCAGGCGGCGGCTGAAGGCGCGAGGCTCTCGATCGCAGACGTCGACCGCGGTCGCGCAGAGGCTCTTGCCGCCGAAACCGGCGGCAACGTGGTGACGCCGGACGACATTCTATTCATCGAGGCGGATGTCGTCAGTCCATGCGCACTCGGCGCGATCCTGACCGAACAGTCGATTGCGCGGCTCAACGCTCCAATCGTTGCGGGCGGCGCCAACAACCAGCTGGCGACTGCTGCAGATGGCCGCAGGCTGCAGTCGCGCGGTATCCTTTACGCGCCTGACTATGTCATCAACGCGGGCGGCATCATCAACGTATCAACCGAATTTCTTGGCGACGGCGGGCCAGAGCTGGTTCGTTCGCGGATTGAAGCAATTCCGGGCCGCCTCGAGCAAATCTGGGCGGAGAGCGCCGCGACCGAGCAGGATCCGGCCTGTGTTGCCGACGCCATGGCCCAGAAACTGATCGGGCGTCGTTGATCGTTCGGTGCTAATTGAAGGAAGGGCAGGGGTCCGCTAGGTCGCGGCACAAGCCACCATGCACGGTTACGCCAACCCAGCCCGCTTCCTTAAGCTAGCCCGGCCCGCAACGGCCTGGCTGCTGTGCGTCGGCGCACTGTCTTTGCTGGCAGGCGTATACGGTGGCCTTGCCGTCACGCCGCCCGACTATCTTCAGGGCGAAACCGTTCGCATCCTCTACATCCATGTTCCCGCTGCTTGGTTGGGGATGGCCGGCTGGGCATCGATCGCCGCTGCCTCGATCAGCCAGCTGGTGTGGCGGCATCCGCTCGCTGCGGTGGCAGGGAGGGCGGTTGCGCCCGCCGGTGCGACTTTCGCGGCGCTTTGCCTTGCGACGGGATCGATATGGGGCCGGCCGACGTGGGGCACCTGGTGGGAGTGGGACGGGCGGCTGACGTCCATGCTAATCCTGCTCTTTCTTTACCTCGGGTACATCGCCCTGACATCGGCAGAGCGGGAACGCGGCGGAGAAGGGAGGATGGCTGCGCTATTCGGGCTGGTTGGCGCGGCAAACCTGCCGATCATTCACTATTCCGTTCTGTGGTGGCGCACGCTTCACCAGGGACAGTCGATCAGCATCACCCAGGGCTCAACCATTGCGCCGGAACTGCTGTGGCCGTTGCCGCTGACCATGATCGGCTTCACTGCCATATTTGCAGCCGCCGTGTTGATGTTAATGCGCGCCGACCTCGCCCGCACCAAGCTGGAAGCCCGGCTCCGCCGGAGTGCCGCCGAATGAACCAGTGGGCCTTCGTCACGGCAGCATATGGCCTGGCCGCGCTGGCCACGGTTGGACTGGTTGCCTGGGCCTGGCTGTCGATGCGCAACGCTGAAGCGGACGCGGAGGCAGCCAAGCGCCCTCGATGATGGTTCGTCCGAAGCATCAGCGGCTCGTGCTAGTCACCCTTGCCGTGCTCGCGATGGTTGGCGCCGTCTTGCTGGCCCTGTGGGGCCTCAAGGACCGCGCCGCTTACTTTGTAACCCCGTCCGACATCGTCGCAGGCAAGGCGACAGCGGACAAGGCGATGAGACTGGGAGGAATGGTGGTCAAAGGATCGCTTCGGCGCGACCCGGATGGCCTTACTGTCCGCTTCACGGTCAGTGACATGAAGGCCGAAACTCCCGTCGTCTTTCGCGGGATCGCGCCGGACCTCTTCAAGGAAGGAAACGGCGTGGTCGCGGAAGGCCGCCTTCAGCCCGATGGCCTATTCGTCGCCGACAATATTCTTGCCAAGCATGACGAGCGCTACATGCCGCCGCAAATGGCCAACGAAGCAGCTGCGCAGTGATCGCGGAAGCGGGACTTGCTGCGCTGTGGCTAGCGGCTGCGTTGGCCGCGTTGCAGTTGGCGCTGGCCTGTGGCTTGGGCGGCGAGCAGGGAAAGTCGATCCGGGCGGTGCGCGCGGTCGCAGTGGCACAAGGCCTGATCACACTCCTCGCATTTGCGGCGCTGATCGAGCTGTTCCTGCGCAGCGACATGAGCGTCCTGCTCGTCGCCGAAAACAGCCACAGCCGGAAGCCGTGGCTCTACAAATTCGCCGGCACCTGGGGGAACCACGAAGGCTCGATGCTGCTCTGGGTAACGGTACTGGCCGTGGCCGGCGCGATCGTCGCGCTGTTCGAACGCCGCCTCGATCATAAAACGCTCGGTGCCAGCCTCGGCGCGCAGGCTTCGCTCGCGCTGGGCTTCTTCGCATTCCTGCTCATTGCGTCCAACCCGTTCGAGCGGCTCGATCCGGCGCCGCTCGACGGCCGCGGGCTCAACCCGCTTCTGCAGGATCCAGGCCTCGCCTTCCACCCGCCAACGCTTTACCTCGGCTATGTCGGCCTGTCGGTTGCCTTCAGTCTGGCGGTTGGCGGGCTGATCCGAGGCAACGTCGGCCCCGCCATCGCCCGCGCGATGAGGCCGTGGGTCCTGGGGGCGTGGGTTCTGCTGACACTCGGCATCACCGCCGGGAGCTACTGGGCATATTATGAGCTTGGCTGGGGTGGCTGGTGGTTCTGGGACCCCGTCGAAAACGCCTCCCTGATGCCATGGCTTGCCGCGACCGCGCTGTTGCACAGCGTCAATGTGCTTGCCGGGCGCGGAGGCCTGCGCGCCTGGACGATGATGCTGGCGCTGGTCGCCTTTTCCATGTCGATGATCGGCACCTTCCTGGTTCGATCCGGCATTTTGACCTCTGTACATTCTTTCGCGGTCGACCCGCTTCGCGGCACGTTTATCCTGGCCTTGCTGGCCCTCTACATTGGCGCCGCGCTGGCGCTGTTCGGCCTGCGCATCGCCCATGTGAAGGAAGGCGCTCCGTTCGAGATCGTCAGTCGCGAGGGCGGGCTGGTCGCAAACAACCTGCTGTTGTCGGTGATCCTCGGCATCGTGTTCGTCGGGACGCTCTATCCGCTGGTCGCCGAAGCGCTGTCGGGCGAAAAGCTCTCGGTCGGTCCGCCCTATTTCAATAGCGTCGCCAGTCCTCTTGCTTTGGTCCTGGCCGCGCTGATGCTGATTGCTCCGCAGCTCAAATGGCGACGAGATGCCAAGCCGATCCTGCCGAGACTTGCGCCGGGCTTGCTGGTAGCGACCGCCGTGCTGATTGGCACCATCCTGCTTGCGCCCGGCATCGGCATCTTGCCGCGCTTTGGGCTAATGATCGGCGCCGCACTGCTCCCCGCCAGCCTGTTGCCGCTGGTCGGGCGATCGCTGCGCCGGACTCCACTTCCGATTTGGGGCATGGCGCTGGCGCATTTCGGTGTTGCTGTAGCAATCCTTGGCATGGCATCAGACAGCGCCTTCACCCAGGAGAAACTGACTGCGGCGCGCCCGGGGGATCGGGTCGAAATCGGACCATGGTTGGTCGAGTTTCGCCAGGTCCTTCCCTTGGCCGGTCCAAATTGGACCGCGCTCGAAGCGGAGCTTCGCGCATCGCGCGGATCTGGCGTAGCGGTCCTCAGGCCACAAAGCCGCTACTTCGTCGATCCGCCGACCACCACCAATGAGGCAGCGATCGACACCAGCTGGAATGGACAGCTTTACGCCGTGCTCGGCGAACCGAGCGACCAGGGCCGCTGGCAGCTTCGGCTTTGGTGGAAGCCATTCGTTACCCTGATCTGGCTCGGCGGTTTCCTGATCGCGCTCGGGGGCAGCCTGGCATTGCTGGGGCGGGTATTCCGGCGGCGGTCGCACGGTTTTTACCGAGCGGAGGCGTCCGAATGAATCGCCTGACACGCTTTCTGCCTCTGTTTATTCTTTTCGCGTTCGTCGGTGCGGTGGCGTGGCGGCTGAGCAGCCCGGCTGACGAGAAGATCCAGTCGAAGATGATCGGCCGCGCCGTGCCCGCCTTTACTTTGGCTTCCGCCGTTCCCGGCAAGCCCGGTCTATCGTCGAAGGATTTGGCATCCGGGTCGCCGAGAATGGTCAACGTCTTTGCCAGCTGGTGCGTGCCCTGCATCGCCGAAGCGCCGCTGTTGGCCGAGCTCAAGGCAAGGGGCGTCGCGATCGACGCCATCGCGGTCAGGGACAGGCCGGAGGATGTGGCGCAGTTCCTGGCGGAACGCGGCGACCCATTTATGCGGATCGGCGCAGACCCGGAAAGCCGGGCCCAATTGGCCTTGGGTTCATCGGGCGTGCCTGAAACCTTCATCATCGATGGCAAGGGCGTCATTCGGTACCAGCATATGGGCCCCATCGAGCCCGGTGACGTATCGGCACTGATCAAACAGTGGGAGGAGGCCAGGTGAGGGTAATCCTTACGCTCCTTCTCCTTTTCGCGTCGCCTGCACTCGCCGACAGCAGCTTGCCGCCCGCGCGCTGGGCCAACGAGCAGCTTCCCGATCCGGCCCAGGAGGCCAGGGCCAAGGCATTGATGGAGGAATTGCGTTGCCTGGTCTGCCAGGGGCAGTCGATCGCCGACAGCAATGCCGAGCTAGCCGGCGACATGCGCGCGTTGGTCAGGCAACGGATCGCAGCAGGCGAGTCGCCCGATCAGGTTCGTGCGTGGCTGATCGAGCGCTACGGCGATTGGGTCAGCTATCGGCCGCCGGTGGAACCGCTGACCTGGCCGTTATGGGCGGCGCCGCTGCTGTTGGTGCTCGCCGGAGCCTGGCTGCTGCGCAAGCGGCTCGTAAGGAGGCGCGGCTGATGACTTTCGCGTGGCTCGGCCTTTTGGCATCGCTGACGCTGGGTCTTCTGTGGCTCATGAAGTTGCGGGGCCCACTGCTGACGCTGGCTGCGGCGGCGATCGCGTTTGGCTGCGCCGGATATGCGGTGCAGGGTCGTCCGGACCTGAGTGGCAGCCCACGAGCTACCACGGATCGAGAACCGCCAATGCCGCTCACCGGCGCCCGTCACGCGCTGATGGGCCAGTTCGACGGTTCGGACGCCTGGCTCAACATGGCCGATGCGCTAGCCTCGCGCGGCAATACGGAGGATGCCGCGAACCTCCTTCGTGCGCAGGTCGCGCGATATCCCAATGACTATAAATTGTGGGTCGGGCTCGGCAATGCGCTTACCGACCATGCCCGCACGCTGACTCCGTCGGCCCGCTTCGCCTTCAACCGCGCTATGGAGCTCGCGCCCGGCTACCCAGCGCCGCCATTCTTCCTGGGGCTGGCCGAAGCGCGTTCGGGCAACCCCGAAGAAGCGGTACGGCTGTGGCGCGAAATCCTTGCCGACGCCCCAGCCAATGCCAGCTGGCGGCCGATGATCGAGGATGGCTTGCTGCTGATGACGCAGGGGACGCCGATCTCAGCGCCCCCCGCAACGGATCAGGCCGGCTCGTAAGCCAGGTCGAGCGCTTCGGCGACCGCCTCGTGGCGGATTTTGCCGCCCGAAACGTTGAGGCCGTTGGCGAGGTGCGGATCCTGCCGCATTGCCTCTTCCGCCCCTAGGTTCGCGAGCTTGATTGCGAAGGGTAGCGTTGCGTTGTTGAGCGCGAACGCCGAGGTCCGCGCCACCGCACCCGGCATATTGGCCACACAATAGTGAATGATCCCGTCAATCTCGAACACCGGGTCGGAGTGGGTAGTCGGATGGCTGGTCTCGAAGCAGCCGCCCTGATCGATGGCGATATCGACCAGCACCGACCCGCGCTTCATGGTTTTCAGCATTTCGCGCGTCACAAGCTTCGGAGCCGCCGCGCCCGGAACCAGGACCGCGCCGATCACCAGCTCGGCCTTTTGCACGGCATTGGCGATGGCATCCCGCGAGGCGTATGCGGTCTTGATCTGCGAGCCGAAGAACATGTCGAGCTCGGCCAGCCGCTCATTGCTGATGTCATAGATGGTGACGTCGGCGCGCATGCCGACCGCCATTTGCGCCGCGTTGACGCCGGAAACGCCGCCGCCGAGAATCGCGACCTTGGCTGGGGCAACGCCGGGAACGCCGCCCAGCAGGACGCCGCGCCCGCCCGGCTCCTTTTCGAGATAGTGGGCGCCGACCTGGACCGACATGCGGCCCGCGACTTCGGACATCGGCTTCAACAGCGGCAGCGCACCGCTGCGCGACGTTACCGTTTCATAGGCGATGCAGGTGGCGCCGGACTTCATCAGCCCTTCGGCCTGCGCCTTGTCGGCAGCGAGGTGAAGGTAGGTGAACAGCAGGTGGCGCGGCTCGAGCATCGCAATTTCTTGCGGCTGCGGTTCCTTCACCTTTACGATCATGTCGCTCTGGGCGAACACGTCCGCCGCGGTCGGCAGGATGGTTGCGCCAGCCCTCTCATAGGCCTTGTCCGGGCAGTCGATTCCGCTCCCAGCCTTGGTTTCGACGAAGACTTCATGACCATGCGCGACCAGCTCGGCCACCGAAGCGGGTGTCAGGCCGACGCGATATTCATGAACTTTGATTTCCTTCGGCACACCGACGCGCATGATGAGTTTGCTCCAAATAGGGAAAGTTGCGGCCCTATAGCGGCGGGATGGCGCGATTGCAGCGTCTTTTTGCCGGTGCTAGGTCGGCGCGCCGCGCCCTGAGCGCCGTGAGGGCGATTAAACAGTATGAGCATTACCCCCGCCGGTACCGCAGAGATCGCCACCGGCGACCAAATCCAGGGACATGGCCATGGCCAGGGATCGCTCGCCAAGTTGATGGTGGGCGCAGTCGGCATCGTGTTCGGCGATATCGGCACGTCCCCAATCTACGCCTTCCGCGAGACTTTCGCCGGGCATCACACCCTCGTTCCGGACGCCCTGCACATCTACGGCGTCCTCAGCCTGATCTTCTGGTCGATGCTGATCATCGTCGCCTTGAAATATGTGACGATCATCATGCGCGCGGACAACAAGGGGGAGGGCGGGAGCCTCGCCCTGCTGGCGCTGATCAACCGCACCACGGCCGAGGGCGAGAAAAAGAAGTGGACGCTGGGGATCGTCATGCTTGGCGTCTTCGCCACGGCGCTATTCTACGGCGATAGCATGATTACGCCGGCCATCTCGGTGCTGTCGGCCGTGGAAGGCTTGACCACCGTCCAGGCGGGTTTCGAGCCCTATGTCGTCCCGACCGCAATCGGCATCCTGGTCGGACTGTTCGCTATCCAGGCCCGCGGCACCGCCAAGGTCGGCCTCATGTTCGGCCCGATCATGCTGGTCTATTTCGTGACCTTGGCGGGCCTCGGCGGAATGCACATCGTCAAGCACCCGGCGGTGTTCCAGGAAATGTTCAATCCTTGGAACGCCATAGAATTCTACATTTCTGAGCCGCTCCGGGCCTTCATCGCCATGGGTAGCGTCGTGCTGGCAGTGACCGGGGCGGAGGCACTCTATGCCGACATGGGCCACTTCGGCCGCCGCCCGATCAAGTTTAGCTGGCTCTACTTCGTCATGCCGGCGCTGCTGGTCAACTATATGGGGCAGGGGGCATTGCTTCTCTCGCTTCCGCCCGACCAGGCAATGGAAACCGTCAAGAATCCGTTCTTCTTCCTGGCCCCCGAGCAATTCCGGCTTCCGCTGGTCATCCTGGCGACAATGGCAACGATCATTGCCAGCCAGGCGGTGATTTCCGGGGCATTTTCGGTCACGCAGCAGGCGATCCAGCTCGGCTTCATCCCGCGCCTCAGGATCAGCCACACCAGCGAACATGCCGCCGGCCAGATCTATATACCGGTGGTCAACTGGGCATTGATGATCATGGTCATCCTGCTCGTGCTGACCTTCAGGTCGTCGTCAAACCTGGCGGCCGCCTACGGCATCGCGGTGACCGGCGCGATGGCGATCGATACCGTGCTCATCTCGGTGGTCTTCTTCAGCCTGTGGAAGTGGCCGGCGTGGAAGGCTTTCCCGCTGCTGGTGATCTTCAGCACAATCGACATCCTCTATTTCAGCGCCAACCTGCTGAAGGTTCCCGCCGGCGGCTGGTTCCCGCTGCTCGTCGGTGCAATCGCCTTCACCTTCCTCACCACCTGGGCGAAGGGCCGCAAGCTGATGATCGATCGCATGGCCGAGGCCAGCCTGCCGATCGAGGTGTTCATCAAGTCGGCCGCGACCAGCGCCGCTCGTGTTCCGGGCACCGCCGTCTTCATGACCACGTCGATGACCGGCGTGCCCCACGCGCTGCTGCATAACCTCAAGCACAACAAGGTGCTGCACGAACGGGTCATGTTGCTGACTGTCAGGATCGAGGACGTTCCGTTCGTGCCAGGTGAACGCCGGATCGAAACCAGCGACTATGGCGCCGGCTTCTTCCGGATCATCCTGCGCTATGGCTTCATGGAAGAGATCGACGTCCCAGCGGCGTTGGCCCAGGTCAAGAGCTGCGGGCCGCAGTTCAAGATGATGGACACCAGCTTCTTCCTCGCACGCCAGACGCTGATTGCCTCAGCACGACCTGGCATGGCCATCTGGCGCGAGAAGCTGTTCGCCTGGATGCTGCGCAACGCCGAAAGCGCGATGGAGTTCTTCAAGCTACCGACCAACCGGGTGGTGGAGCTTGGCAGCCAGGTTGAAATTTAAGGCCCCAGTGACTGGGCCGTTAATCGTCACCGCAGACTTATCACCGCCTGACTTTGCTTGGCTGGAGGGCCTGCGCCGAGCAAATTACCCTGCCGAACTTAATCGCGTTCCAGTCCATCTGACGATGTTCCAGGGGCTGCCGCCGTCGGCCGTCGAGGAAGTCCGCCGCCAGTTGGCGCAACATGCGGCGGCACCGGCGCCCGAGGCGATCATTGCCGGGTTGATGGATTTTGGCGGCGGCGTTGCATTCCGAGTTGTGTCCGACGAGCTAGGGGCGATCAGGGACGCAATCGCCGATCATTTCCATGGCCTGCTGAGCGCCCCGGATGCCGCAGGCTGGCGGCCGCACATTACAATCCAGAACAAGGTACCGGTTAGACAGGCAAAGGCGCTGATCGAGCGGTTGGAAGAAAGTTTCCGTCCGCGGCGGCTAGGGATCGCAGGTCTGTCGGTCCACCGCTATCGGGGCGGCCCCTGGGAAACGCTGGCTACCTACAAGTTCCGCGGAGCCTAGCTGAGATCCCCGACGGCGTCGCAGTTCAGGTCGAACGCGGCGAGGCCTGCCTCAAGGACGGAAGCCAGCATCGGCATGTCCATCAGCTCCTCGACGACATTGCCTTCCTCGGACGCCGCCTCGAACGCTTCATCCCAGTCGGATGCGTCATAGGTGCCTTGGCCGACCCAAGCGAAAGCGAGCAGCTCAGCCTGCTGATCGTCCGCCAGGTCCTCAAGCGAGGCAATCAGCTCTTCCTCGACGCTGGTGTTGATTGAATCGTCGAGGACGGAGAGCGTTTCTTCGCCTTCGTCATCGACGTTTTCGGGAGCCTCGCCCCCGTCATAATCGGTCGGAACCTGTGCCTCATATTCCTTTGCGCGGAGGATGATGCGGCAAAGCGTGTCGAGCGGTGTCAGCGGTTCCATCGGGTTACAGGCCTCCTGTTCCTCGCCCTTGAACGAGGGGAAGGGTGGCGGGTTCCACCCCTTGTTGACGCCTACATGGTTGCTACTTATAGGCCCGCGACGCGCCCTTCGGGCATTGCCTTTTGGGGCGGAGTAGCTCAGCTGGTTAGAGCAGCGGAATCATAATCCGCGTGTCGGGGGTTCAAGTCCCTCCTCCGCTACCAACCTAGTCATGCTCATCAAATGCATGGCAGCGGCGCTTTCGGACACCTCGGCATCGCCTGTAAAGATTCAGTCGCATCATTGCTGGAGCCGTCCCGCTGCCCTACGCTGGCGTTTTTAAGCCTGTAGCGGATCCCTCAGCGTATGATTTCCTGGTTTCAACGACGGTACCTCGACGTGCTTGGGTCAATTTATATTTACAACGAACATCGCGGCTATACCGCGATCGACCGGGTGCTTGAGGCGGTACGGTCGCGCTGGCCCGACGACCATGAATTCATCGCCAAGATCGAGAAGCATCGCGTGGACGAGCGAAAGCATTACATGATGTTTCGCCGCTGGTTCGAGCGCCGGGGCACCATGCCGATCGCCGTCGATCGGGCCTTCGGCCACATCGACCGGTTCATCGGCATCATGTTCCGGTCTTCCATCGACGAACTGGACCAGATGAAACTCGTCAGCGACGACCGGCAGTTCGCCCGACTGTGCCGCGTGATTTCGCTAACGGAAAAGCGAGGCCATCGCCAAGTTGAAATTCTCCTGCGCCATCCGATTGTCCGCAAGGATCCAAGCCTGATGAAGACATTCCGGATCATCGAAGTCGATGAACCGAGTCACTGGACGCCCTACGATGGCTGGCTCACGGACCATGGCCGGCGGCAGCCGAGTTGGTGGGAAGGGATTATCGACGCGTTCATCCACCGCGAGCTGCTGTTCCTGAAGCTTCCGATCCTGTTCCTGACGCCGCGCCTTGGCCGCCGGGCGACTTGGCCGGACGAACATGATCCGGTTCGCGTCGGCGCCGCAGTCGCTGCGAGCGCCTAAATTTCGACTGCCGCACCTCTAGCCCTCCGGGACCGGCACCCCAGGCTAGCTTGGGCCGCCTTGGGCCAGGATGGCGAATGGCTGGTGGTGCTGGCCGTTGTGACCGCGCTCGAATTGGGCTGGTGGGCCCTTACCTGGAGCATCGGCGCAACGCCGGCGCCGTGGGTCACGACCTATGTTTTGATCGCCGCCGCCGGAGTCGCTGCGGCCGGAGTGATGCGCTTTGTAGCAGGCAGGGGGGCGCCGCCAGCACATTGGCTGGCCGTCATGCTCGGGACGGTCCTGACCGGTATCGGGGCAAGCGCCTTCCTTCCGCTCAAATATGCGATTCCGAAGTTAATGCCGTTCTGGCTCGATGGACCGCTGGCAGTAGGGGAGCGCCTTTTGTTCGGCGGCGACCCGTGGCTGTTGCTGGACCGCGTCTTGGGGTGGGCAACAGCGCCCCTGGACCTGCTCTATGGCTGTTGGCTGCCAACGCAGTTGCTGGTCATGTTTTCCGTCATGGTCGCTCGGCCGTCCCAGGCCAAGTCTCGCGCGCTGATTGCCTATACGATGGCGTGGTTCCTGCTGGGCGTGGTTGCGGCGCTGCTCCTCGCCTCCGCAGGGCCGATTTTCTACGATCGGCTGTTCGGCGGCAGCAACTTTGCCGGACTGGACGAAACGCTGCGAGCTCGCGGAGCCTTGATCGCGCTCGCGGAATCCGACGCGATGTGGAATTCGTGGGCGAGCGGGCACCCTGGATTTGTCGCCGGAATGTCCGCCGTGCCGTCGATCCATGTCGCCGTCAGCCTTTGGATCTATCTCGTGGCCAGAACGATGGCGCCGCGTGCTGCAAAGGCGGCCTTCCTCTACTTTGCGCTGATCTGGCTGGGGTCAGTCCAGCTGGGCTGGCATTATGTCGCCGATGGCCTGGCCGGCGCGCTCGGCATGCTCGCCGTGTGGAAATTATCCGGCGCACTGCAAGGGACTCTGGAAAAGCGGACGCTTTCGAGCTGATCCTGCCGCAATTCGCGCAAACAAAAACGCCAGGGCACTAGTCCCGGGCGTCCTTGCGTGACGATTGCTCGTCAGCCCCCTTGGAAGTTTCGAAGCGCCTCTGCCCCCTGACAGGCGTCGGCATCCTCCCCGGACTTCCGGCCTGACGACCACGTCCGTGGGCATTGGCTAATCGCGGGTGACGAGTCTTGTCACGCCGAATCGCGCAGTACAGACACATTCTTGTGTCTCCTGTGACCGTCGCGCCACAGGCTCCGCGGTGATTGCCTTGGGCGGGGCGGCTCACTAGGACAACTCGAAATCCCTGCTCGCCAACCCGGAAAGTCACCTCTTGCGTCTCTCCCGCAGTTTCCTGCCCGTCTTGAAGGAAAGCCCTTCGGATGCCCAGATCGTCAGCCACAAGCTGATGCTTCGCGCCGGCTTGGTGCGCCAGACCGCCGCCGGCATCTATGCCTGGCTGCCGATCGGCTTCAAGGTCTTGAAGAAGATCGAGCAGATCGTCCGTGAAGAGCAGGACCGGGCTGGGGCGATCGAAATGCTGATGCCGACGCTCCAGTCGGCTGACCTCTGGCGTCAGTCGGGCCGCTATGACGCCTATGGCCCGGAAATGCTGCGCATCAAGGACCGCCACGACCGCGAGATGCTCTACGGGCCGACTAACGAGGAGATGATTACCGACATCTTCAAGGAAGGCGCCAGGAGCTACCGCGACTTGCCGCGCACCCTTTACCACATCCAGTGGAAGTTCCGTGACGAGGTCCGCCCGCGGTTCGGTGTGATGCGCGGCCGCGAGTTCCTGATGAAGGACGCCTATTCGTTCGACCTGGATGAGGCGGGGGCCCGCCAGAGCTATTACAAGCAGCTGCTGGCCTATCTCCGGACCTTTCAGCGGATGGGAATTCGTGCCGTACCGATGAAGGCTGCGTCGGGCCCTATCGGCGGCGATCTTAGCCATGAGTTCATCGTCCTCGCCCCGACCGGCGAAAGCGAGGTCTTCTACGATGCTGCGTTCGAGGAGTTCGACTGGGCGCAGGCCGACCTGTCCTATGGGGACGGCGCCGGGCTCGAAGACTTGTTCAAGCAGGTGAGCTCGACCTACTCGGCGACCGACGAGACGCATGACCCGGCGCGCTGGGGTGAGGTTGCGGCGGATCGCCAGCGACAGGGCCGCGGGATCGAGGTCGGGCACATTTTCTACTTCGGCACCAAATATTCGGCCTCAATGGGGTTAAAAGTATCCGGTCCCGACGGATCGATGGTCTATCCGGAGATGGGGAGCTACGGCGTCGGCGTGTCGCGCCTTGTGGGGGCCATTATCGAGGCCAGTCATGACGACAATGGCATCATCTGGCCGGAAGCGGTCGCGCCGTGGAAGGTCGGGTTGGTGACGATGCGCGGCGATGACGAAGCTTCCATCGCCGCCGCGGAGGAGATTTATGCGAAATTGACCGCTGCAGGCGTTGAAGTACTCTACGACGACCGCGACGAACGTGGTGGGGTGAAGCTCGGCAGCATGGACCTGATCGGCCTGCCGTGGCAGCTGATCATCGGCCCGCGCGGGCTTGCACAGGGCCTGGTCGAGCTCAAGAATCGCGCAACCGGCGACAAGCAGGAACTTTCGATCGAGTCTGCGCTGGAGCGCTTAACCTCATGATTCTCAATGCTTATGAGAGGATGATCGCCAAGCGCTACCTGGTCCCGGTGAAGGGCGAACGGTTCGTCTTCGTCGTAGCTGGATTTTCGGTTGGCGCGGTGGCGCTGGGAGTCGCGGCCCTGATCATCGTGATGAGCGTCATGAACGGCTTCCGCGCTGAGCTGTTCGACAAGGTCGTTGGCCTCAACGGCCATGCGATCATTCAGGGATATGACGGGCGCCTTTCCAACTGGCAGCAAATTGCCGATGCGGCCAATAAAACTCCCGGGGTACAATCGGCCAAGCCCCTGATCGAGCAACCGCTGATGGCCACGGCCAACGGCCGGGTCGAGGGCGTGCTGGTCCGCGGCAACACCGTCCAGGACATCCGGACCAACCCGGTGCTGAACGGCAAGATCATATCCGGCGACCTGAAATCAATCGCACCGGGCAGCGGACGGGTCGCGATCGGCGCGCGCCTGGCGGAGGCTCTTGGCGCCTATCCGGGGTCGGAGATATCGCTGATCAGCCCGGACGGGCGGTCTACCCCGGTCGGGACGGTGCCAAGGATCGTCACCTACACGGTCGGGGCGATCTTTGAGGTTGGAATCTATCAATATGACGAGGCCTTCGTCGTCATGCCGATGCAGGACGCGCAGACGCTTCTGATGCTTGGCGACCAGGTCGGAATGGTCGAGGTGCAGGTCGACAACCCGGACAAGGTCGGCGAAACGCTGGCCCCGCTTCGGCCGCTGGTCCAGGGCAGGGGCATCATCGTCGACTGGAAGCAGATGAATAGCGCGCTGTTCGAGGCGCTGGAGGTCGAGCGGATCGCAATGTTTGTCGTTTTGTGCATCATCATCCTGGTGGCGGCGTTCAACATCGCCAGCTCGCTGATCATGCTGGTCCGGGCCAAGACGCGGGACATTGCGATCCTGCGGACGATGGGCGCCAGCCGGCGGTCGATGCTGAGGATCTTCATGACCGTTGGCCTTACGATCGGCCTGATTGGTATCGTGATCGGCTCGCTCCTTGGTGCGGTGTTCCTCTTCTTCCGCCAGGGAGTAATAAATTTCATCCAGCTGATCACCGGGCAGAATTTATGGGACCCCTCCGTTCGGTTTCTGACCGAACTGCCGTCTCGCACCGATCCGTTCGAGGTTGCGGCAATCCTTACCGTGACGCTGGTGCTGACCTACATCGCGACGCTGTTCCCCGCACGCGGGGCAGCAAACACCGACCCGGTCCAGGTGCTCCGCTATGAATGAGGCAGTGCTCCAGACGCGCAGCTTGAAGCGCAGCTTTACCCAGGGCGGGGTGACGATCGAGGTTCTCCGCGACGTCAATCTCGCGGTCCAGCCAGGCGAGATCGTGGCTTTGCTCGGGCCGTCAGGCTCCGGCAAATCGACGCTCCTGCAGGCGGTTGGCTTGCTCGAGGGCGGGTTTGAAGGCTCTATCCGCATTGCCGGGCGAGAGGCTTCGGCGCTCGACGACGATGGGCGTACCGCCCTGCGCCGCGACACGCTGGGCTTCGTCTACCAATTCCACCACCTGCTGCCCGACTTCAATGCGCTGGAAAATGTACTTCTGCCGCAGATTATCCATGGCGCGGACGAGCCCACGGCGAGGAATCGGGCCGAGGAATTGCTCGGCAAGCTTGGGCTGGAGCAGCGCCTCGAACACCGGCCGGCCAAGCTTTCGGGCGGCGAGCAGCAAAGGGTCGCGGTGGCTCGCGCGCTTGCCAACCGCCCGCCGCTGGTGCTGGCCGACGAGCCGACCGGCAACCTCGACGAGGTCACCGCCGACCGGGTATTGGCCGAGTTCCTGGCGCTGGTCCGCGGCGAAGGCAGCGCGGCACTGATCGCAACCCACAACGAACGCCTCGCCGCCAAGATGGATCGCGTCGTGAGATTGCACGAAGGGGTGCTGGAATGACCGACCTTGCTTCAATTCCCGTCCAGGCTCCGGACGGATCGACCACCGACCTCAGCTCGCACAAGGGCGAGGTGATGCTGATCGTCAATGTTGCCTCCAAGTGCGGGTTCACCCCGCAATATGAAGGACTTGAGGCGCTCCAGCGCAAATATGGCGCGCGGGGGTTCAGCGTCGTCGGCTTCCCCTGCAACCAGTTCGGCTCGCAAGAGCCGGGGGATGCCGAGGAAATCGCCAATTTCTGCAAGCTTACTTATGACGTCAGCTTCCCGGTGATGGGCAAGATTGACGTCAACGGCGACAATGCCGCACCGATCTACCAGCATCTCAAGGAGGCGGCGCCGGGGCTACTGGGATCGAAATCGATCAAGTGGAACTTCACCAAGTTCCTGGTCGACCGTGCAGGCAAAGTATTGAAGCGCTATCCGCCCCAGACCAAGCCTGAGGACCTCACGCGCGATATCGAGGCGGTGCTTTAGCTGGGGATAAGTCGGCGCCCGGCGCTGGCGATTCAGCGTCATATTCCCCATAGTCGCGGGCAATGTCCGCGCCCTACGTTCCGCTTCGCGTCTTTTCCTCCTTCACCATGCTCGAAGGTGCGATCGAACCCAAGGCGATCGCCAAACAGGCCAAGAAGCTCGGTTTCCCGGCGATCGGTCTCAATGACCGCAATGGCCTCTATGCCGCGATGCCGTTTGGCGAGGCCTGCATGGCAGAAGGCGTGCAGCCGATCACCGGAGCGCTGCTGGCCGTGGCTCGGCCCGACGATATCGGCCCAGCCGGCAAGCTCGACTGGCTAGTGCTGCTGGCCCAGGATGAGGTCGGCTACGACAATCTCTGCCGCCTCGTCTCCGCGGCGCACCTCGATCGGCCTATTCAAGAGGAACCGCATGTAGGCTTCGAGGCGCTGCACGGCTCGACCGAGGGACTGATCGCCCTGACGGCTGGCGGCGAAGGCGCATTGGCACGGCTCTTCTCCGACGGCCAGTCGGACAAGGCTGGGAGCTATGCGGGGAAACTGAAGGCGCTGTTCCCGGGGCGTCTCTACGTGGAGCTGTCGCGTCGCGGCGATCCGGTCGAGGAAACTGCGGAAGCGCCACTGATTGAATTGGCTTACGCGCTCGAACTGCCCCTGGTCGCGACCAACCCGGCCCAATATGCCGAGCCCCAGTTTCACGCCGCGCACGACGCGATGCTGTGCATTGCCGCCTCCACCTACGTGGATAATAGCGAACGCCGCACTTCATCGGCCGAAGCCTGGCTTAAATCCGGTGCGATGATGGCGGAACTGTTCGGAGATTTGCCGGAGGCCATCGCCAACACTGCCGTGATCGCCCAGCGCTGTGCGGTAGCTGCGCCGAAACGGCGGCCGATCCTACCGCGCCTTAGCGATGATGAGGACGAAACGCTGCGTCGCGAGGCCCAAGCCGGCCTGGAACTGCGATTGAAAGGCCGTCCGGAGGAGGACCGGGCGCAATATCGGGAGCGGCTTGAGTTCGAAATCGACGTCATCACCAGGATGGGTTTCGCCGGGTACTTCCTGATCGTCGCCGACTTCATCAAATGGGCCAAGGCCAACGACATCCCGGTCGGGCCTGGACGCGGGTCCGGTGCGGGCAGCGTTGTCGCCTGGTCTCTGACCATCACCGACCTAGATCCGATTGCACTTAACCTGCTGTTCGAGCGCTTCCTAAACCCAGAGCGCGTGTCGATGCCCGATTTCGACATCGACTTCTGCGAAACCCACCGCGACAAGGTGATCACCTACGTCCAGGGCAAATATGGCCGCGACAAGGTCGCCCAGATCATCACCTTTGGGCGGCTTAAGGCTCGCGCCGTGCTCAAGGACACCGGACGCGTCCTGCAGATGAGCTACGGCCAGGTCGACCGCCTGGCCAAGCTGGTGCCAAACCATCCAACCGACCCCTGGACGCTGGAACGCAGCCTCAACGGCGTAGCGGAACTAGAGAAGGAATATCGCTCGGACCCGGACGTGAAGCGGTTGTTCGACCTCGCAATGAAGCTCGAGGGGCTGCCGCGGCACAGTTCGACCCATGCTGCCGGCGTGGTAATCGGTGATCGGCCGCTCAACCAACTGGTCCCGCTCTACCGCGACCCGCGTTCCGACATGCCGGTCACGCAGTTCGACATGAAATATGTCGAGAGCGCGGGACTGGTTAAATTCGACTTCCTTGGGCTCAAGACATTGTCGGTTCTGAAGGAAGGTCAGCGCCTGCTAGCCCAGCGTGGAATCGAGGTCGATTTCGCGTCGCTGCCATGGGACGATCCAGCGGTCTATGAGCTACTCCAGCGCGGCGAAACGGTTGGCGTGTTCCAGCTGGAATCGGAGGGCATGCGCCGCACGCTGGCCCAGGTCCGGCCATCCAACTTTGGCGACATCATCGCCCTCGTATCGCTCTACCGTCCAGGCCCGATGGACAACATCCCGCTCTTCGGCGATCGCAAGAACGGCCGGGTGCCCATCGCCTATCCGCACCCCATGCTCGAAGCGGTGCTCAAGGAAACCTACGGCATTTTCGTCTACCAAGAGCAGGTGATGGAGGCGGCCAAGGTGCTGGCCGGCTATTCGCTGGGAGAGGCCGACCTTCTGCGCCGTGCAATGGGCAAGAAGATTCAGTCGGAAATGGACGCCCAGCGCGCCCGATTCATCGAGGGCGCAGCCAAGAATGATATCTCGCCTGGCAAGGCGAACGAACTGTTCGACTTGATCGACAAGTTTGCCGGCTACGGCTTCAACAAGAGCCACGCGGCAGCTTACGCCCTGGTCGCCTACCACACCGCCTGGCTCAAGGCGCATCACCCGGCCGAGTTTTTTGCCGCGTCGATGAGTTTCGACATGGCGCAGACGGACAAGCTGGCGCTGTTCGTCGAGGACATTCGTCGAAGCGGCGTCGAGTGCCTGCCGCCTGACGTCAACTCCAGCGAGGCGGCGTTTAGCGTCGAAGCGGGCAAGGTCCGTTATGCGCTCGGCGCGCTCAAGGGCGTCGGAGAGAAGGCGATGGACGCTCTCGTCGTCGAGCGAGATGCGCATGGCCCGTTCAACAGCCTCGACGAGTTCGCCGAGCGGATCGATCCGCGGCTGCTCAATCGCCGGCAGCTTGAAAGCCTGGCCGCGGCGGGAGCATTTGATGCGCTGAACCCGGATCGGCCGTCGATATTCATGGGCGCTGAAACGATCCTGGCCCATGCCGCGTCAGCGCACGATCAACGGACCAGCGGCCAGCACGGCCTGTTTGGCGGAGCATCGGAAAGCGGAGTTGCGCCGATCCGGCTGCCCCGCGATTCCCGCTGGTCGCTGGCGGAAAGAATGACCGCCGAACGCGATGCCTTTGGCTTCTATTTCTCAGCCCATCCCGTCGATGCCCAACGCCACCTGCTGGCCGCACACAAGGTCCGCAGCTTTGCCGATCTGTCCGAGCTGCCGCTGTCCGAAGGGCGATCGTCGGCGACAATGGCCGGCCTGATCGAAAGCACTCGCTGGCGGACGTCGGCCAAGGGCCGGCGCTATCTGATGGCGACCATTTCCGATGCAAGCGGGCAATATGAAGCCACGGCGTTCGACGACGAGCCGTCTTCCGATCTTGAGCGGGCAGCCAAGGCCGCGGCGTGCGGCCTGCTGACGGTCGAGCTCGACCGGCGGCCCGGTGAGGAAACTCCGCGTGTCACGATCAAGCGCTTTCAGCCACTCGAGAACCTGGCCAAGCGCGCACGCCTGCAAATCGACCTTAGGGTTGAAGATGTTGCACTAATCCCTGCCGTGAGGCGCGAACTTGAGACGGCGAAGGGCGGCAATGGAATTGTTCGCGCAACGCTCGCGGTCAGCGAGGGCAGGCAAGCGACCCTGTTGCTTGGGCGCGACTTCAGCCTTGACGCCGACCTTGCTGCCCGGCTCACCCGGATCCTCGGAGAAGGCTCCGTCGAACTGACCGCGCAGGAGCCGCCAAGACTGGCGTTGGTCGGTTAGAACGGCCCGTGCTTGCCGCCCCCCGGCAAGCTGCGCATCAGGCCATCATGAAGCCGGCCTTGTTGACCTCCTTGGTGATCCGCTCGTCCAGCTCGTCGTCGATCTCGCTGCGCAACCGCGGAAAGACCTGCTCTTCTTCCATTTTGGCGTGAGCTTCGACGGCCGCGCGGAACTCCCGGATCGTCTCGAGCCAATTGGGCGCGTCCAGATCCATATGCTGGAGCCTGTATAGGAACTCCTTCACCTCGCCATGTTCCGTCTCGAGCCCTTCGGCATCGGCGCGGTCATTGGCCTCGCGCAGCGCCGGATAGACGACATGCTCCTCGGCATAGGCATGTTTGTCGAGCGCATGACCGAGCTTCATCAGCATCATCTTCCTCTGCATTGTCTGCGAAGGGTCGGTCGCCAGCATCTTGTCAAACATTGCCAGCACCATGTCATGCTCTGCCGCGAGACTGTCCGCCCAGTTGCCTTGGCTCGCGCTGAGCGACTGGGTCAGGAACTTGCGGCCCAGGTTGGCGGCGATGGCAAGGGCGGCTCCGCCCAGCGCTGCGCCGGCGATGGCCCCGGTGCCCCAGCGGAAAGCGCTGCGATCGTTCTTCGACGCGCTTGAACGGGTGGAACTGCTGCTACGCGACCGTGACGAACCGCTACGATTGGCACTGCGAGTGGCCATGACGCATCCTCCTTCTGGGTTTGCCCAATCAACTCCGTCAGCCGCCCGCCGTTCCGGCGGTTCGTCGCAGCAGGACTATTGTTGCGGCTCGGGCGGGGGAGGCGGCTGATCCGAGGCAGGGGACGGAGCCTCAGCCGTTGTGCTCGGCGCAGGCTCCGGGACCGCAACCGATTCATTTTCTACGGCCGCCGGAGGCGTTTCCTCGACCGGCGTTTCGTCGACGGAAGCTTCCGGCGGCGGCGGAGTTGCCGTTTCATATTCCTCACCCGGTAGCTCGCGCGGCGCTTTGCTCGGCGGCGGCGTCTTGTCCTTCGGAGCTGGTGCGTTGGCGTACACGCATGCGTCGAGCCCATCGCGGCTGACCTGGCCGATTCGCGCGGCGATCGTATTGCCGTAGCGGCGGGTGAACCCCTTGGGCGCGATCGCTCCGCGCTTCTTGGGCAGCGGCAGAATGGCAGCGATGCGCGCGGCCTCCGTGCTCGAAAGAGCGCTGGCGTCATGCCCGAAATAGCGCTGCGCCCCCGCATTCGCACCATAGGTGCCGATCCCGGTCTCGGCGACGTTCAGATACACTTCCATGATCCGCCGCTTCCCCCACAGGTGCTCGATCAGGAAAGTAAAATAAGCTTCGACCCCTTTGCGGAAATAGCCACCGCCCTGCCACAGGAAAACATTCTTGGCGGTCTGCTGGCTGATCGTCGAACCGCCGCGGATTCGTCCGCCTGAGGCGTTGCGCTTCATCGCATCCTCGATCGCCTCGAGGTCGAACCCATTATGCTGGCAGAATTTGCTGTCCTCGGCGCCGATCGCCGCCCGGACCATGTCGCGGTCCATTTCGTCGAGGCTCATCCAGTCCTTGGCGACGCCGCGTCCGGCGATGAAATCGCCAATCATGGTCGCGGTAATCGGCGGTGGGACGAAGCGGTAAGCAGCAACCCAGGCGATGCTGAGCAGGAAGAGGCCCACGACAATTCGCCACAACCAACCGACGAATCCCCGGCCCTTGCGCTTGCGGCGGTAGGTCGGGATGCTGGACGAACGCTTGGCCATGTCGGACTGCTTATTGAGGCTTTGGATCGGTGGCAATTAGGGGAGGGGTATGCGGATCCTGGTCACCGGCGCGGCGGGACTGATCGGCAGCTCGGTCGCGGCGCGGTTGGCGAACGAGCATGATGTCGTCGGGCTCGATCTTAACCCAGGGCCAGGCGTCGGCATCGTCGCCGACTGCAACGAGGTGGCGGATTGGCGTCATCGCATCGGTCAGGTCGATGCGGTCGTCCATGTCGCGGCGCTGCACGCGCCTCATGTCGGCCAGTGCAGCGACGAGGAATTCCGGCGCGCCAATGTCGATGCAACGGCGCGGCTGCTGGACTTAGCAATGGTTTCCAAAACCAGTCATTTCATCCTGACCAGCACGACGTCGCTCTACGGCCATGCGCTGGAATCCTACAGCCGCGCCACATGGGTCGACGAGCAGCTGGAGCCGAAGCCTCGGGACATCTACGACCTGACCAAGCTCGAGGCCGAGCGGCTGGTAGCCTCGGCCGGCGGATCGATGACCGTGACGTCGCTGCGCATGTCGCGCTGTTTTCCCGAGCCGGCCAATCTCATGGCCTGGTACCGGCTCTATCGCGGTGTCGATCGCCGCGACGTGGCCGAAGCGCATGCGCTGGCGCTGGGTCGAAAGGGGCCGGCGGCGACCTATGTGATCAGCGCGGCGACCCCATTCCTTCGCGAGGACTGTGAGCCGCTGCTGGCCGACGCGCCGTCGGTGATCGAGCGCCGCTGCCCGGGGTTGATCGATCGCATGGCGAAGATGGGTTGGCGGCCGCCCAGCTCGATCGACCGTGTTTATGACTGCGGCCTGGCCACGAGCGAGCTCGGCTATTCGCCGCGCCATGGAGTCGCTTCCTGCCTCGCTGGCGACTGGGATCCGCTACCGTCGCGCTGAACCCCAAAAGCTTGCCGCATTGCAGCAAGTCTCATATCTGCTGCCTCATGACATCGACCAATGACATCCGCCGCAGCTTCCTCGATTATTTCGAGAGGAATGGGCATGCGCGGGTGCATTCGGCGCCGCTGGTCCCGCACAACGACCCGACGCTGATGTTCGTCAATGCGGGGATGGTGCCGTTCAAGAATGTCTTCACCGGGTTGGAGACGCGGCCCTATTCGACCGCCGCCAGCAGCCAGAAATGCGTCCGCGCCGGCGGCAAGCACAATGACCTCGACAATGTCGGCTACACCGCACGCCATCATACCTTCTTCGAAATGCTGGGGAATTTCTCCTTCGGCGACTATTTCAAGGAGCAGGCGATCCATCATGCATGGACCCTGATCACCAAGGAATGGGGGCTTGCACCGGAACGCCTGACAGCCACTGTCTATCACACGGACGACGAGGCGTTCGACCTGTGGAAGAAGGTCGCCGGGCTGCCCGAAAGCCGGATCATCCGCATCCCGACCAAGGACAATTTCTGGGCCATGGGCGACGACGGTCCGTGCGGGCCCTGTTCCGAAATCTTCTTCGATCATGGCGATCATATCCCCGGAGGTCCGCCGGGTTCGCCCGATGAGGACGGCGACCGCTTTGTCGAGATTTGGAACCTGGTGTTCATGCAATTCGAGCAGGCGGCCGGCGAGATTGTCTCGGAGCTGCCGAAGAAAAGCATCGATACCGGCATGGGCCTGGAGCGCGTCGCCGCAGTGCTGCAGGGCGTCCACGACAATTATGACACGGATATCTTCAAGGCGCTGATCGCCGCCAGCGAGGAGTTCACCAGGACCAGGGCCGAAGGCGCGCAACAGGCATCGCACCGGGTGATCGCGGACCATCTTCGCGCCTCGGGATTCCTGGTCGCCGACGGCGTGCTTCCGGCCAATGAGGGCAGGGGCTATGTCCTTCGCCGGATCATGCGCCGCGCGATGCGGCACGCCCACCTGCTGGGGGCCAAGGAGCCCCTGATGTGGCGGCTCGTGCCGGAGCTGGTTGCGGAAATGGGCAGTGCCTTTCCCGAGCTGGTCCGCGCCCAGCCGTTGATCGAAGCGACGCTGCTGCAGGAGGAAACCCGTTTTCGCCAGACGTTGGCCAATGGGCTCAAGCTGCTCGACGAGGCCACGACGGATATGGGCGAGGGCGGCACGCTTCCCGGCGCAACCGCCTTCAAGCTCTACGACACGTTCGGCTTTCCCTACGACCTGACTGAGGACGCATTGCGCGCCCGCGGCCTGACGGTCGATCGCGCCGGCTTCGACTCCGCCATGGCCGAACAGAAAGCGGCCGCTCGCGCCGCCTGGAAAGGATCCGGCGAAAAGGCTTCGGACGAGCTTTGGTACGACATCGCCGAGGCGCTCGGTCCCACGGAGTTCACCGGCTATTCGGGTCACGATGGGGAAGGCGTCGTCCTCGAGTTGATCAAGGACGGCCTCCGCGCCAACGAGGCCAAGGAAGGCGAAACGGTCACCATCCTCCTCAACCAGACGCCCTTTTATGCGGAGAGCGGCGGACAGGTCGGCGATGCCGGAAAATTGATTTCCCTCCTGGGCTTCGAAGGCATTGTTGAGGATACGTCGAAGCCGCTGGGCAAGCTCCACGCCCTCCTCACCAAGGTCGTAAAGGGCGCGGTCAACGTCGGCGATGTGTTGCAGCAGAAGGTTGACGTCGAGCGCCGTTCCGCAACGCGCGCCAACCATAGCGCGACCCATTTGCTTCATGCCGCGCTGCGCCGGCGGCTAGGCGAACATGTTACGCAGAAGGGCAGCCTGGTGGCGCCTGACCGGCTGCGGTTCGATTTTTCACACCCCAAGGCGCTAACCGCCGAGGAAATCGCCGAGATCGAGGCGGACGTGAATGCCGAGATCCGCGCCAATGAACCGGTAGCGACCCGGCTGATGACTCCCGACGAAGCGGTTGCGTCGGGCGCGCTCGCCCTGTTCGGCGAGAAATATGGCGACGAGGTTCGCGTGCTGTCGATGGGTCGCGAGGACGACAGCCGCTACTATTCGGTCGAGCTATGCGGCGGCACCCATGTCGCGGCGACCGGGGATATCGCCATCTTCAAGATCATTGCCGAAAGCGCGGTCTCCTCCGGCGTGCGCCGGATCGAAGCGCTGACCGGCGAAGGCGCCCGGCAATGGCTCAACGCCCGCGACGAGAAGCTGCGCGAGGTTGCTTCGACGCTGAAGGCATCGCCGGACGAGGTTCCGGCTCGGGTGGCGGCGCTGGTCGAAAACTCCCGCAAGCTCGAGCGCGAACTGGCAGAGGCCAGGAAATCGCTCGCAATGGGCGGCGGGAGCAAGGCCCAAGCAGCGGGTCCCGAAGAGGTCGGCGGGCGTGCCTTCCTCGGCCAGGTCGTCGAAGGGCTGGATCCCAAGAGCCTGAGGGGCGAAATCGACGCGTTGAAGCAGCGCCTGGGAAGCGGCGTGGCGGCACTGGTCGCCGTCAACGAAGGCCGCGGTAGCGTGGCGGTGGGCGTCACCGACGACCTTGCGGCGCAAGTATCGGCGGTCGAGCTGGTGAAAGCAGCGGTCGAAGCTCTCGGCGGCCAGGGTGGCGGCGGCCGTCCGGATATGGCCCAGGGCGGGGGACCCGACGGATCCAGGGCCGAGGAAGCGCTCCAGGCCGTCCGGGAGGCGCTGGAGAAGGTCGCGGCGTGACCGGCGTCAGGTCAAGCGATCCGGTCACGTTGAATGGCCAATGCCATTGCGGCGCCGTCATGTTCACTGCCGAAATGCCGATGGGCCTTGCGTCGGCGCGGCGCTGCACTTGCAGCATTTGCCGGATGCGCGGGGCGGTGGCCGTCACGTCGACCCATGAAGGGTTCAAGATCCACCAGGGCGAAGACAAACTCGCGACGTACCGCTTCAATACCCGGACGGCGGAGCATCATTTCTGCACCGTTTGCGGCATCTACACGCACCACAAGCGCCGCTCGAACCCCGATCAACTCGGCGTCAACGTCGCGTGCCTCGAGGGGCTGTCCCCGTTCGATTTCGAAGAGGTGGTGGTTTACGACGGTGAGCGCCATCCCGGCGACAATCCAACTCATACAACCTACACCGCGGGGATGCTGACCTACACGCCAACCGAAAATTAATCGATTGGCCTGCATTGCCGGCCAGCCGGGTCGAGTAATGGGGGAATTATGATCACAGCGCTCTGGATTGCCGCAACCGCCGTACAGGGACCCGTACCTCCAATCATCGCGGTTGCGCCACCCGCTCCCGCGCCGGCGACCGTCGGCAACAGGATCGCCCAGAGTGAAAGCGTCCCGCAAACTGTCGCACTTCCCGCCATTTCGATTTCGGTCCGGGTCACTGCGAATGGTGACCAGCTGCTCAACGACCGCTTCCGCGTTAGCCGCAATGGTGGAGCAAGCTACCAGGTCAACCGGAACGAAGCGTCGAACATGGTGTGCACCAACCAGCGCTATTCCGCGGCACAAGATCGATATTCGCTAGGCGTAAATATGTATTTGCGCGACGATGCCCCAAGCGGACCTTCCGTCACCTTGAACGTCCGCTGGCAGAGACCGGCAAAACCGCAGACCTGCGACAGCGACGGCTCGAGAGAAGTGCAGATCACGCAGACGGTACCCCTGGCGCCGGGACAGTCGGTTACCGTTCAAGGTGACGCCGGGCTTGCCGTAACCCTTAGCCGTTAGGCGCGCCACCTGTCCGTACCGGAGAGGGGCTACTGGGCGCTATCCCTTACCCGCCGCCGCCCGAGGCTCGGCTCAACCTCCAGCTGGCCGGCTTCCATGATTTCGGCCCGCAATTCGCTGCGCTTCTCGTGGATCGAGGCAATTACCGGGCCCATCGCAACGCCAATGTCGACCAGCACCGCCTCACTTAACTGCAGCGAGGCTTCCAGCGCTTCCGGGACGGCGTCGGTCACTCCGGCGCGATAGAGCGCTGCAGCATGGTTGCTGTCACGTGCACGGGCGATGATGGGGAGATCCGGATGTTCTTCGCGGAGCCGCTTGGCGAGGCGCGCGGTCAAGACCGGGTCGTCCATCGTCAAGACCACCGCGACAACCTGGTCGAGCTGCAATTTCTCAATCAGTTCTTTTCTTGAAACATCGCCATAAAGCACCGAATAACCGGTCTTTCTTGCCTCGGCGAAGCCATCGATGTCGCTGTCGACCGCCAGATAGCTGCGGCCATGTTCCGCCAGCATGTCGGCGACCATCCGCCCGACCCGGCCAAATCCAAAGATGACCGTCTTGCCGGCAGTCGGGCCGTGATCAACTTCCTCTATCCCCGCTTGCTTGACCCTTCGCCCCATGAGACGCCCAAGACTGGCTAAAGCCGGCGTCAAGGTCAGCCCGATGGCGGTAGCTGCCGACCAGAAGCTGACGGTGTCAGCGGCAAGGATGCCGGCGACCCCGGCTGCGCCGAGGATGATCAGGGTGGTCTCGGACGGGCTTGCCATCATGATGCTGGTTTCGCGCGCAACCGCAGGCGGCGCACCGGCGACCTTCAACAAGACGCCCGTTACAACGGCCTTGACCAGGATAACGGCCGCGAGAGCGCCCAAGAGCTTTGGCCACTCGCCGACCAGCGCGCCGACATCGATCGTCATGCCGACGGAAATGAGGAAAATGCCGAGGGCGAGGCCCTTGAACGGCTCGATCACTACTTCGACTTCGCTGCGATATTCGGTCTCGGCAATGACGAGGCCCGCGACCAGCGCGCCCATAATCGTTGAGAGCCCCGCCGACGCACTCACCGCTGCGGACAGAATGACCACCAGCAGGGTGATGGCCAGGAACAGCTCGGGCTTCTTCGATCGGGCTGCCTGCGCGAACAGGGTGGGAAGGATGAACCGGCCGATGACCAGAATGGCAAGGATGACCGCCACGCCCTGTAACGCAATCACGCCCAGGCCACTGGCCGCCTTTCCTGCTGCCCCAACCAGGAACATCATCGGCACCAACGCCAAATCCTCGAACAGCAGCATGGCGAGCGCCGCTCGTCCAACCTGGCTCTGGGTACCTGAGATGGGCAACACCAACGCGGTCGAGGACATTGAAAGGGCCAGGGCCAGCCACAAGGCGGGCTCCACCTGCCATCCAAACAAAACCAGCGTCCCGCCGATCAATATTGCAGTGCCAAGCAATTCCGCGGCGCCGATGCCGAACACCATCTTGCGCATCCCGACCAGGCGCCGAAAGCTCAGCTCCAGCCCGATCGAGAAGAGCAGGAAGATGATGCCGAGTTCGGCAAACCGCTCGATCCCCTCGGGATTGCTGATCGAAATCCAATCCAGCCAGGGATAGCGGTCTGCCAGGGCGCCCAGCCCGAAGGGGCCGGCAATGATTCCGACCAGGATGAAGCCGATGACCGGGTTGATCTTGAACCGGGCGAAGGTGGGAATGACGATGCCTGCCGCACCGAGGATGGTCAGCGTGTCGCTCAGCGCCGGGGTAATGTGGAATCCGCCCGCCATGCCCTCTTGAAGCACGGCGGGCGGATCGTGTCGATTAGGCTCCGACAGCCTCCGCGGCCATCGCCGTCTCGAGATTCTCGCGGATCGCTTCGAAGAATTGCTCGGTCGTCATCCAGGCCTGTTCCGGCCCGACCAACAGGGCGAGGTCCTTGGTCATCTTTCCGCTTTCGACGGTTTCGACGCAGACCCGCTCGAGAGTTTCGGCGAACCGCACCACTTCCGGCGTGTCGTCGAGGCGGCCGCGGAACTTGAGGCCGCCGGTCCATGCAAAGATCGAGGCAATCGGATTGGTCGAGGTCGCCTTGCCCTGCTGGTGCTGGCGATAGTGACGGGTGACGGTGCCGTGCGCCGCCTCGGCCTCGACGGTCTTGCCGTCCGGGGTCATCAACACCGAGGTCATCAGGCCGAGCGAGCCGAAGCCCTGCGCGACCTGGTCCGACTGGACGTCGCCGTCATAATTCTTGCAGGCCCAGACGAACTTGCCGCTCCACTTGAGCGCGGATGCGACCATGTCGTCGATCAGGCGGTGCTGATATTCGATGCCTGCCTTCTCGAACGCCGCCTTGAACTCGGCGTCGTAGATTTCCTGGAAGATGTCCTTGAAGCGCCCGTCATAGGCCTTGAGGATGGTGTTCTTGGTCGACAGATAGACCGGCCAACCGCGCTGGAGCCCGTAGTTCAGGCTCGCCCTGGCGAAGTCGCGGATCGAATCGTCGAGGTTGTACATGCCCATGGCGACGCCGGCCGCGGGGAAATCGAAAATCTCATGCTCGATCTCCTCGCCATTTTCGCCGACCCATTTGATCGTCAGCTTGCCCTTGCCCGGTACACGGAAGTCGGTCGCCTTATACTGGTCGCCGAACGCATGGCGGCCGACCACGATCGGGTCGGTCCAGCCGGGGATAAGCCGCGGCACGTTCTGGATGACGATGGGCTCGCGGAAGATGGTCCCGCCGAGGATGTTGCGGATCGTGCCGTTGGGCGACTTCCACATCTTCTTGAGGCCGAATTCCTCGACCCGCTGCTCGTCGGGGGTGATGGTGGCGCATTTGACGCCGACGCCATGCTGCTTGATCGCTTCGGCCGCCTCGACGGTGATCTTGTCGTCGGTCTCGTCGCGCTTTTCGATGCCGAGGTCGTAATAGAGGAGGTCGACGTCGAGGTAGGGCAGGATCAGCCGTTCGCGGATCCACTGCCAGATGATGCGGGTCATTTCGTCGCCGTCGAGCTCGACGACCGGGTTCTTCACCTTGATCTTGGCCATTTTTCCTACCTGTGCGGAATTTTGCGTCGGCGCGCGCCTTAGGCAGTCGTTACGCCTTGCGCAACTCGGTTCGAACCCTTGGCATTGCCGGGCGTTCCGCTAGTCCCTAAGGACTGCGCCCATGCCTGAACTCGACAAGCCGAACAGCCACCTGACCACCGTTAAATGGCGTTTTCCATCGATCCACCCGGAAGGGCGGAAATATACGCTGATCGCCGCCTTCGCGGCCCTGGCGATGTACAGCCTGATCAATCATTTCCTTGGCTGGCTGCTGATTGGCCTGACGATCTGGGTTGCGGCATTCTTCCGCGATCCGATCCGGACGACGCCGGCCGATCCCAAGCTGATCGTCGCTCCGGCGGACGGGCTGGTGACGATGATCAGCCGGGTCAGTGCGCCGCTCGAGCTGGCGGGGGAGGGCGGGCTCACCGGCGAGTTCACGCGCGTGTCGATTTTCATGAGCGTGTTCGACGTCCATATCAATCGCTCGCCGATCTCCGGGACCGTCAGGCGGATCGCCTATGTGCCGGGCAAGTTCCTGAACGCCGACCTCGACAAGGCCAGCGAGGACAATGAGCGGCAGCACTTCCTGGTCGAGCGGGAGGACGGGTTGAAGGTCGGCTTCACCCAGATCGCCGGCCTGGTCGCGCGCCGTATCCTGTCGTTCGTCAAGGAAGGCGACCGGGTCGAGGCCGGGGAGCGGGTCGGACTAATCCGGTTCGGGAGCCGGGTTGACGTATTCCTTCCGGCCGGGACCGGCAGCCAGGTGCTGCTTGGACAGCGGGCCATCGCTGGGGAAACCATCCTTGGCGAAGTCGGTGTCGATCCCCAACGCCGCGGTTCAAGCCAGTGACGAATGGCACGGAGCGGGCGGGACTGCCATTCCGCGCCTTCCTGCCCAATGCCATTACGGCGCTCGCGCTCTGCTTCGGACTGACCGGGATACGCTTCGGCTTTTCGGGCGAGTGGGAAAAGGCGCTGGCCTCGATCATCATCGCCGGCGTGCTCGACGGCATGGACGGCCGGATTGCCCGCCTGCTTCGCGCCCAGAGCAGGTTCGGCGCCGAACTGGATTCGCTCAGCGACAATATCGCCTTCGGCACCGCACCCGCGCTGATCATCTTCTTCTGGTCGTTGAAGGAAGCGCCCAAGTTCGGGTGGACGGTAGCCCTGGCCCTGGCCGTTTGCTGCGCGCTCCGCCTGGCGCGGTTCAATGCCCGGATCGACGTGACCGACCAGCCGCACAAGTCGGCCGGCTTCAATACCGGCGTTCCGGCGCCGGTGGGGGCGGGCCTGGCGTTCGTGCCGCTCTATCTCTGGCTGATCAGCGACAACGAGCTGTTCCGCAGCTGGACGATCGTAATGCCGTGGATCCTGTTCATCGCGCTGCTGATGATCAGCAGCCTGCCCACCTACAGCTGGTCATCGATCCGCATCCGGCGCGGCTGGCGAATTTTCGCCCTGGCCGGAGTCGCACTGTTCGGCGCGGCCCTCCTCAACGAGCCGTGGTGGACGCTGCTGGGGATCTCGGTCGTCTATTTGTCGCTGCTGCCGTTCAGCTTCGCCAGCTACGGCCGGGTCAAGCAGCGGCGCGCAGCGCCTGCCCGGTCGGTTCCGCCGCCCTATAGCGCGGATTGAGGCGGACGATTGCCGGATGCGCCGGCATTGGCTCGGCGGTCCAGGAGCGGCCCTGCAATGCGGCGATGATCTTGGCGCCGTCCTGGCGGGCAAGGTTGCGAAGGCCGGTCAGTGCAAAGCTGATGACGGCAAGCGTGACGAAGGTAGCGAACATCGGCAATTCCTCCCTGTGATCGCGGCGATGTTCCTATAATGTTCTCATCCGGTCAAGATGTTTTGTTCTGCGTTCGTTCCATCTGGCGTCAAGGAACGGAAGCGCTTGAAATCGCTGGCTTCATCGTATAGGGGCCCGCGCATCCCACAGGTGGAACCACCATACCGGTGCCAGCCGAACGGCTGGTGACACGGTTCCACCGAGGCTTAACCGGAGGAGATATCCCTATGGCGACCAATGTCGTCACCATGCAGCAATTGCTCGAGGCTGGAGCGCATTTCGGCCACCAGACCCACCGCTGGAACCCGCGGATGAAGCCGTACATTTTCGGCGACCGCAACGGCGTTCACATCATCGACCTGTCGCAGAGCGTTCCGCTGTTCGCCCGCGCGCTCGACTTCGTCCAGCAGACCGTCGCTCGCGGCGGCAAGGTGCTGTTCGTCGGAACCAAGCGCCAGGCGCAGGACGCAGTGGCCGAGGCGGCCCGCGTCAGCGGCCAGCATTTCGTCAACCACCGCTGGCTCGGCGGCATGCTGACCAACTGGAAGACCATTTCCAACTCGATCAAGCGCTTCAAGAGTCTTGAGGAGCAGCTGTCGGGCGACACCGCCGGCCTCACCAAGAAGGAAGTGCTGCAGCTGACCCGCGAGCGGGACAAGCTGGAGAATTCCCTCGGCGGCATTCGCGACATGGGCGGCCTTCCGGACGTCATGTTCGTGATCGACACCAACAAGGAAGAGTTGGCGATCAAGGAAGCCAACGTCCTTGGCATCCCGGTCATCGCGATCCTCGATTCCAACTCGAACCCGCAGGGCATCGCCTTCCCGGTTCCGGGCAACGACGACGCCAGCCGCGCCATCCGGCTCTATTGCGAGGCGATCGCCAATGCGGCGAATGCCGGCAAGACCGGCGGTGCCCAGGCGCGGGGCGAGGACATCGGCGAAATGGCCGAGCCCCCGGCGGAAGCCGCGCTCGAGGCATAAGCCCTACCGCGAACGAAGTTCGGGGCGTGTCGCGGAGGGCTTGGGCTTTCCGCGACGCGTCCCATATTCCCATTTGGAGGATTTAACATGGCTGAGATCACCGCTGCTTCGGTGAAGGAACTGCGCGAGCGCACCGGCGCCGGCATGATGGACTGCAAGAAGGCGCTGGCCGAAAACAACGGCGAGATGGAAGCGTCGGTCGATTGGCTGCGCGCCAAGGGCCTCGCTGCCGCCGCCAAGAAGGCGGGCCGTACCGCGGCCGAAGGCCTGGTCGGCGTTGCCGTCGAAGGCACCAAGGGCGCGGTTGTCGAGGTCAACTCGGAAACCGATTTTGTCGCCAAGAACGAACAGTTCCAGGAGTTCGTCCGCAACGTGTCGCAGCTGGCGCTCAATGCCGGCGGCGATGTCGAGGCATTGCGGACGGCGGCCTATCCGGCCGGCGGCACCGTCGAGGAGAAGCTGACCGAAAATATCGCCACGATCGGCGAGAACCAGTCGCTGCGCCGCACTGCGGTCCTCGAAGTGAGCCAGGGCGCGGTGGTCAGCTATGTCCACAATGCGGTCGCTCCGGGCATGGGCAAGATCGGCGTGCTGGTCGCGCTGGAAGGCGCGGCCCCGGCCGAGACGCTGACCACGCTGGGCAAGCAGATTGCGATGCACATCGCCGCCGCTAACCCGCTGGCCCTCAACGCCGAGGATCTCGATCCGGCGCTGATCGAGCGCGAGCGCTCGATCGCCATCGAGAAGGCGAAGGAGAGCGGCAAGCCCGACAACATCGTCGAGAAGATGGTCGAAGGCACCATGGCCAAGTTCCGCAAGGAAAACGCCCTGCTGAGCCAGCTGTTCGTGATCGACAACAAGACCCCGGTCGCGGACGTCGTCGCCCAGGCCGGCAAGGACGCCGGCTCGCCGATCGTGCTGAAGGCGTTCGAGCGCTTCCAGCTCGGCGAAGGCATCGCCAAGGCCGAGAGCGACTTCGCCGCCGAAGTGGCCGCGGCCGCCGGCGTCAAGAAGGACGAGCCGGTCGGCTAAGCGACTGGGCAGTTCGAAATCAGGAAGAGGCGGTCAGGCGTTGAGCTTGGCCGCCTCTTTTTTGCAGTCGTAGGGAAGTTCGGGGTCGGAACAGAAGTCCGGCCAGTCCCCGCTCCGGCGCCAATAGTCCAGCAAACCGAGATGGGCCGCGACCTGCATGAAGCGGGGATCGGCACGGAGACTCTCGACATGGGGACGGAACAAGATCTCAACGAAATAAGGAAATTGGCTCTCGTCGTTCGCCGCGAGCAGATAATTCACCAAGTCATTCGTGCGGTGCAATTCGCCCAAAGTCATGATGAGCTCACCTATCGTGTCGGCATCTGGGGCGGCCTGATAGGCCGAGACCGCCAGACCGACTGCGCGATCGACGTTTGGAGCCGTTGGATCGAGGCGGGCGCTGATCAAGGCCTCGCGAACCCGGCCGGCCTCAATCTTGCCGGCCTGAATTAGCTTAACGGCATCGCTGGTCTCGGCACGATCGCCATTGGTCAAAATAAATCGATAGCGAGAATTTCGGATGGAGCCCGCGTCGGGCCACAGCTTTTCCGCTTCCGCCAACTCGGCGCGCGCAGCTTCGGCACGTCCCGAGTAAATCAGTGACTGCAAATAGGCGCTCCGAATGGCAGGCGAGAGGGGGTCCAGGCTTGCGGCGTGACGGGCGTCAGCAACCGCGGCATCCATCCTTCCAACGATGAGCATTACCAGCGAGCGAGTTGCTAGGACATATTCATTGTTCGGATCTGAAGCGAGCGCGCGATCGATCAGCCTGACCTCATCGTAGAAGTCGCGTCCAGGTAACAGTTCGATTTCGGCAACATAGGCTTCCGGAAGGTCTGGATCGAGTTTTCGGGAAGCAGCAATCAGTTGGCGAAACTGCGCCGCGTAGGCTTTCTTGTCCTTGGCATTCAGCTGTTGGTAGCGGTTCGTCTCGGCGACCAGCCGTTTAGCCCATCCAGGCTTAAATCCCGGCGCGGCCGCAGTGACTTGCTGAAACATCGCGACCGCCCGGCTCGGATCGTTGAACAGTGTTTCATCGAGCAGCGCGCAAGCGTTGAGATATGATTTCAGGACTGCTGGCGTAAGCGCTGCAGAGGTAGGGGAAAATCCGTCCAACGCGCAGCCAAGGACGCGGGCGGCGGCGAACGCAGCTTGCTGATTCAAATCACTGCTGCTCCCCGATTCCGGCTTGAATTCCTCGGACCACAAGACCGATCGGTCCTTGCCCGCCAAAAGCATGAGGCTCGCCGCCGACGTGGCCTTTCCGTCTCCCGAAACTTGAAGGACGAAGTCGGCGCCTTTTTCTGCGCTACCGCTGAGCTGCACCGATCCTGATTTGGCCAATTGGAGCGTTGTAAGCTTTACCAGCAGGTCGCGCGCCAGCGGCTCGGCGGCTGGTTCAGAGGCCAGCACGGCAACGGACGGAGCCGACGCTTTCGCCTCCCAAGGACGGAAAACAACCAAGCCGACAACCAGGATGAGCAAAGCCGGCAAGCCGAACATCAGCCATGGGTTCATCCGTTGCTTCGGGCGAACATTGGCCCGTGCCCGCTGGGAGATTGGTTTGGCGACGACCGGGGTGTCCGAGGGCGTCAGCGATTCCACTGCGTCGAAAAGCGATTGCATCTGCTGTGCGTTGCTGCGCTCCGGCAGGTCGATGGTCTGAAATTGCCGGAATCCGAGCGGCGGCTGGGTTCCATCGATGGTAACGGGAACCAGGCGGCCGGTATCGCGCCCGACCGATGCCTCATCGCGAACCCAGGCGGATTCGATGGAATTCGAAGACCAAAGGACGACGACGACCTGGGCAGCCTCAAGCGCCTCTTCGATGGCCTTGGAGAATTGCGCCCCGCCGCGGACGTGGAGGTCCCACCACACATCATGGCCGGCCTTTTCGAGTGCCAGGGCGACCGGGCGGGCTCGCTCGGCATCGTCGCGGTCATAGCTCAGGAAGACCTTGGCCATTGGGTGCCCCCAGCGACGCTGCTTTTGAGCCGAATCCCATTGCGGAGCAAGAAACCGCCGAATCTACACGGTTGGCAGCGGGGCGGGCGGGCCGTAAGAGCGCTTCCGCCCTTCGCAATAATGAGGATCCGCACCGCATGACCCGACCGCGCTTCCACCGCATCCTGCTGAAGCTGTCGGGCGAGGCGTTGATGGGGCCGAACCAGTTCGGAATCGACCCGGAAACGGTAGCCAGCATGGCCGGCGAAGTGGCCGCGGCCAAGGAAGCCGGACACCAATTGTGCCTGGTGGTCGGAGGTGGAAACATCTTCCGCGGGATCGCCGGGGCCGCCCAGGGCTTCGACCGGGCGACGGGCGACTATATGGGCATGCTGGCGACGGTCATGAATGCGCTGGCGGTGCAGAATGCGCTGGAAAAGATCGGCGTCGACACCCGTGTCCAGTCGGCCATTCCAATGGCGAGCGTGTGCGAGCCCTATATCCGCCGCCGCGCAATGCGCCATATGGAGAAAGGCCGGATCGTGATTTTCGCTGCCGGCACCGGCAATCCCTACTTCACGACCGATACCGCAGCCGCCCTGCGCGCAGCGGAGATGGGGTGCAACGCCCTGTTCAAGGGGACCAGCGTCGACGGCGTTTATGACGCCGATCCGAAGAAGGTGAAGACCGCAAGCCGCTACGACAGCTTGAGCTTTAACCGCGTCCTTGGCGACGATTTGAAAGTCATGGACGCCAGCGCCGTGGCGCTGTGCCGCGACAATAATATTCCGATCGTGGTGTTCAATATCCGCCAGCCGGGCAACCTCGCCGAGGTGCTGGCCGGCCGGGGAACCGCGACGATCGTGCAGAACGAGGAGTAGAGGATGCCCGCCTACGACAAGAATGACATCAATCGCCGGATGCATGGCGCGCTGGAAGTGCTGAAGCACGACCTCGCCGGGCTTCGCACCGGCCGCGCTTCCACCGCGCTGGTCGATCCGATCCAGGTCGAGGTCTATGGCGCCAACATGCCGATCAACCAGGTCGCAACCATCTCGGTCCCCGAGCCGCGCCTGCTGACGGTGCAGGTATGGGACCGCAGCAACATCACGTCGGTCGAAAAGGCGATCCGCAACGCCGGGCTTGGAATCAACCCGATTGTCGACGGGCAGCTGATCCGCCTGCCGATCCCCGACCTGACCGAGGAGCGCCGCAAGGAACTGGCGAAGCTTGCCGGCCAATATGCCGAAAAGGCGCGGATCGCGGTCCGCAATGTCCGCCGCGACGGAATGGACGCGCTCAAGACCGACGAGAAGAAGCACGAGATCAGCGAGGACGAGCACAAGCGCCTCGGCACCGAGGTGCAGAAGATGACCGACGACACGATCAAGGAAATCGACGCCGCGGCGCACTCGAAGGAACAGGAAATCCTCGGCAAGTGACCGCCAAACCGGCCCCGACTGAGGGGGCATCCGTTCACGGCGACGCCGCCGGACGCATTCCTCGCCATGTCGCTATTATCATGGACGGCAATGGCCGCTGGGCGGCGAAACGTGGATTGCCGCGTGTCGCCGGTCATCGCGCGGGTGCGGAGGCGGTTCGAAACACATTGAAAGCCGCAGTGAAGGCCGGTGTGGAAGTCCTTACGCTCTATGCCTTTTCTTCGGAGAATTGGCGGCGATCCGAGGAAGAGGTCAGCGACCTCAAGGGCCTGCTCGGCTATTATCTGGAACGCGAGCTGGACGAGCTGAATCGACAGGGCGTCCGCTTGCTCCTGATTGGCGATCACACGGCCTTCGGACCGCAACTGGTCGAGCGGCTTGAGCGGGCGGTCGCCCGAACCGCCCAAAACAGCCGTCTGACGCTGGTCGTCGCACTCAACTATGGCAGCCGCAGCGAAATTGCCGGGGCGGCGCGGAAACTGGCCGCAAAAGTTCAGGCCGGAGAGCTGGATCCGGCGGACATCGATGAGGAGCGGCTCGGCGCGGAACTCGCGACACGCGATCTTCCGGAGCTCGACCTGATGATCCGCACCTCCGGAGAGGAACGGCTGTCGAATTTCCTGCTGTGGCAGGCGGCCTATGCCGAGCTGGTCTTCGTCGACACGCTGTGGCCCGACTTCGATGAAACGGCTTTGAATGCCGCTCTCAAGGAGTTCGCCGGCCGGCAGCGCAGGTTCGGCGGCCGATGAGGGAACTGACCACTCGCACCCTCGTCGGGGCGATCCTGATCGCGGTCGCCCTGGTAGCGACCTTCTTCGGGGGGACGGGCTTCGCCATAATGGTCGCGCTGGTAGCGACCATCATGTATGTCGAATGGACGCGCATGCTCTCGAATTGGGGAGCAGCGTGGAAGGTCTACGGATTCTTCTATTGCCTGTTGCCGGCCGTGTCCCTGCTGTGGATCCGGGAACAGGCGGAATATGCCGGGGTGGGCAGGGGCCCCGACCTCCTGATTTGGGTATTCCTGGTGGTGTGGTCGACGGACATTGGAGCTTATTTCGCCGGCCGTGCGATCGGCGGTCCCAAGCTTGCGCCGTCGATCAGTCCCAACAAGACGATTGCCGGCCTGGTCGGCGGAGTAGCAAGCGCGGCGATCCTCGCCGGCTCCTGGGCGACCCTCGCCAAGCTGCCGCCGGTATTGCTTTGGCTGCCGGTTCCGCTGGCGGTGGCCGCACAGCTGGGCGACTTGTTCGAAAGCGGCCTGAAGCGGCGCGCGGGAGTGAAGGACAGCGGCACATGGCTTCCCGGCCATGGCGGCCTGCTCGACCGGCTGGACGGGCTGGTCCCGGTGGCGATGCTCACCGCGGGCCTGATGCTGGTGGGATGGCTATGACCCGGCGGACCATTTCAGTCCTCGGCGCGACGGGTTCGGTCGGCACCTCGACGCTCGACCTGGTCGAGCGCCATCCGGACAAGTTCGAGGTGATTGCGCTGACCGCCGCGCGCAACGTCGAGGCGCTGGCCGTTGCGGCGCGCCGGACCGATGCGCGGCTGGCGGTGATCGACGATCCGGCGCTGCTCCCCCAGCTGAAACAGCTGCTGGACGGAAGCGGCTGCCGCGCGGCAACCGGCAGGGATGCGCTGGCGGAGGCCGCGGCCGGTGGCGCCGAATGGGTGATGGCGGCGATCGTCGGCTGCGCCGGGCTCGAGCCGGTCATGGCGGCGATCGAGGCGGGGCGCACGGTGGCCCTGGCCAACAAGGAAAGCCTGGTGACGGCTGGCAGCCTGATGACCGAAGCTGCGGCAAGGTCGGGCGCACGGATACTCCCTGTCGACAGCGAGCATAACGCTATTTTCCAATGCCTTGCGGACAATCGTCTGTCCGATGTCTCAAGGCTGGTGCTGACCGCGAGCGGCGGACCGTTCCGGACCATGAGCCGCGACGAGATGGCGGCGATGACCCCGGAGCAGGCGGTCGCCCACCCCAACTGGTCGATGGGCGCCAAGATCAGCGTCGATTCGGCGACGATGCTGAACAAGGGGCTCGAGCTGATCGAGGCTCATCATTTGTTCGGCCTGCCCGGCAACCGGATCGACATCCTCGTCCATCCCCAGTCGGTCATTCATTCGATGGTCGAATATGTCGACGGGTCGGTGCTGGCCCAGCTGGGCAGCCCGGACATGCGAATCCCCATCGCGCACGCCCTGGCCTGGCCGGAGCGCATGGAGACGCCGGCCAAGCGGCTCGACCTGGCCGCGATTTCCACGCTCTCGTTCGAGGCACCCGACTTGGCGCGGTTTCCGGCGCTGCGTGTGGCGCGAGAGGCGCTCGAGGCCGGCGGCGGCGCGCCGGTCGCCCTCAATGCCGCCAATGAAGAAGCGGTCGCCGCCTTCCTGGCCCGGCGGATCGGCTTCCTCGATATCGTCCGGACCGCCGAGGAGACGGTTTCACGGACGAACGCGGCGGCGCCTCGCTCCATCGCCGAAGTGATCGACATCGATCGCCAGGCGAGGGCATTAGCCAATCACCTGATGAGCGAGATGGCCGCCTGATGCTTGCCCAGCCGCCGCTTTGGTTCATTGCCATCGCATTCCTATGCGCGCTGGGCCCGCTCGTCGTGTTTCACGAGCTCGGCCATTATTGGGTCGCCCGCTGGTTCGGGGTCGGCGCCGAGCAGTTTTCGGTGGGGTTCGGCCGCGAACTGTTCGGCTGGACCGACAAGCGCGGCACCAGATGGAAGGTCGGCTGGCTGCCCCTGGGCGGTTATGTCCGGTTTGTCGGCGACATGAGTCCGGCGAGCCAGCCGGGCGATGCCGGCGATCTCCCGCCGGAAATCAGGTCTCAATCATTCCACCTGAAGCCGTGGTGGCAGCGGTTCCTGATCGTGCTGGCCGGCCCGATCGCCAACTTCATCCTCGCGATCGCCATCTTCGCGGCCTTCTTCGTCCTCGTCGGCGTGCCGAGCGCCTCGACCGAGATCAGCAAGATCCTCCCGGATGGCGCCGCGGCGAAGAGCGACCTTCGCGTCGGGGACCAGATCAAGTCCGTTGCCGGAAATTCGGTGGCCTCATTCAATGAATTGCGGCTGGTCGTCATGATACGGCCCGACGAGCGGGTGCCGGTCGAATATGTAAGGGACGGCCAGACCCATCATGTCGACATCGTAATCGGCACGAAGGAGCAGACGGACGAATTCGGCCAAAAGGCGAATATAGGCATGTTGGGGGTCGAGGCGGCGACCAAGCCGGTCCCGGCGCTTCAAGCCATCCCCGAAGCCACTCGCTACACGGTGGCGATCGTTCGCACGACCGTTGTCGTGATCGGACAGATTATCACTGGCGAACGCTCCACGAAGGATCTCGGCGGTCCGCTCAAGATGGCGCAGGTCGCCGGCCAGCAGGCCAGCCTCGGCGCCTTTACGTTCATCTACATGATCGCCTTCTTTTCCATAAATCTGGGGTTCATCAATCTCTTGCCAGTTCCTTTGCTGGATGGCGGACATCTCGTTTTCTATGCGGCCGAAGCAATTAGGCGCCGGCCGGTCAGCGAGAGGTCCCAGGAATGGGCGTTTCGTGGAGGGCTGGCGCTGGTTTTGGCGCTCCTCTTGTTCTTGACTTTCAACGACTTAGCGTCTTTCGGCCTGTTTGAGCGACTTGGGCGCTTGATTGGATAGAATGGTTCGGGCAGGGCGTGGCAATCATCTGCGGCACCGCGGGCAGCGGGCCGCCCAGCAAATTAGGCGGGGAAGCGTGAGTTCCAGCACCACTGA
>DATJHF010000042.1:0-2199 GCA_035494075.1 Sphingomicrobium sp.
GCGCAGTGCAATGGCAGCATGTGGGGCGCGGTCGCCTGGGAGAAGACGCCAGGCGGCAAGGATATCAATAATCCGGATGCCTCAAAGCAGAGCCGGCCTACGCTCGGCATGCCGATCCTGATCGACATGAAGAAGAAGGCCGGTGTCGATGCGTGGGAAGGCCAAGTCTATAACGCCAAAGACGGGCAGCTTTACAGCTCAACCATCAAGCCAGTTGGTACCGACCAGCTCGAGATTCAAGGATGCGTGCTGGGCTTCCTGTGCGGCGGCGAAACCTGGACCCGGGTCGCCCCGCCTATACCCTCAAGCCCCGCCAACAGCATGGCCAAGGGGGCGCCGAAGAATTCGCCAACCCCGCAAAAGTCCGGTGTTGCGACGACCGCCCCGGTGGTCACGGCTGCGCCGAAGACCACGGGATCGGTGAACCCGGGGCCAACACAAAAGCCGCCCGCCGGCAAGAAACAGGCGGCTGGCCAGCCGGCCGACCCCGTCGGCGATATTTGCCTACTCCCCGATATCGCGGGGTTTGCCCATTAGCGCGGGCTGAAACAGCAGCACGGCGGCCAGCGTGGTGACGAGCGACAGCGCCAGCAATTTGCCCATGCTGGCGGTGCCGGGATGACTGGAGAGCCACAGACTACCGAATGCGGTGGCCGTCGTCAGCGCACTGAAAAAGATCGCGCGCGTCAGGCTGGTCTGCAGCAGGTTGGTCCTGCCCGAGCGCCATGCCGTCACGTAATAAATCTTGAAAGCGACGCCGATGCCGAGCAGCAGCGGCAATGCGACGATGTTGGCGAAGTTGAGCGGCAACCCGATCAGCACGCAGATCTCCAGCGTCACCGCGCCCGCCACCAGTAGCGGCACCAGCGTCAACAACACGTCGGTGACCCGGCGCAGCGCCAGCCAGAGCAACAGGCTGATCACGACCAGCGCCCAGATGCCGGCATGGACGAAAGCCTTGACCACCGTGTCGCCGGATTTGAGGATCGAGACCGGCCCGCCGATCGCGTTCGGCTCCGCCACCAGCACCGCATCGGCAAAACTGCGGAGATTGTCGTTGTCGTTGGGATCGCCCTTCGGCAGCGCCTCGATGCGCATCAGGCCGTCCTTGGTCTTCCAGCCGTCGACCAGTTCCACCGGCAGGTTTTTCAGGCTGACCGGCTGGGCCTGCAGCGTGTTCCTGAGCTGGTCGAGCACGATCCTGAGCGGGGTCACGAAGACGTTCTGCGCCTTGTCGCGGGTCGCCTGATTCGATTCGCCAAGCTTCGACAACGCATCCGCCAGCCGCCGCGCGGCGACCGCGCCGGCACTCGTGGCATCAGCGGCGGTCTTGCGCAGGCTCTCGACCGCGCTCTTGAGGGATTCGACGTTCTCCCCGTCGGAGGGCGCCGCATCGACGGAGTCCGGATTGAGTGCGGGACCGACCACCTTGCCGGCCTGCGCGATCAGCTTCAGTTTGGCCGGCTGATTGTCCGGCACGAAACTGTCGATCGACATCACGCGAAGCACTTCCGGCACCTTCTCGAGCTTCGCCTCGATCTTCTTGGCGTCGGCTTCCGAATTCGTCATCACATTGATGGCGTTGGCGCCGGTGTTCGGATCCTTGCGCAAATCGAGGAAGGTCGCGATCGACTCGGCGCTCTTGTTGCGCAAATTGATCGGGTTGAAGTCGAACTTCATGAAATAGAGCAGCGGCAGGCCGGCAACCGCGACCAGCAGCGTGCCGACGATGATGACGACGCGATGCTTTTCCAGGAACTCGTCGACCGGCGCCAGGAAGGCATAGCCGACCGGATCGTTTTCTCCCGGCGGATTGAGCAGGTCGAGCAGCGCCGGCAAGGTCGTGATGCTGGTCAGGAAGGCGACCAGCATGCCGGCGCCGGCGATCTTGCCGAGTTCGGCAATCCCCTTGTAGTCGGTCGGCAGGAAACACAGGAAGCCGGCCGCCGTCGCCATCGCCGCCAGCGAGAGCGGCACCGCGGCGCGCTCCGCCGCGCTCGCCAGCGCCTGCGCCAGATCGTCGTTCTTGAAGCGCTCGGAACGGTAGCGGACGCTGAACTGGATGCCGAAGTCGACGCCGAGGCCGATGAACAGCACGGCGAAGGCGACCGATAGCAGGTTCAGCGAGCCCACCATCATCAGGCCGACCGCGGTGGTGATCGAGAGGCCGACGAAGAGATTGACGAACACGGCAAAGAT
>DATJHF010000043.1:0-4463 GCA_035494075.1 Sphingomicrobium sp.
TTGGCGCTTACCGCCTTCACGCCAGGCAATTGCTGCTGGAGACGGTCGACGATGAAATAGCGGTCGGTCTCCTCGAATCCGACGGGCACACCGGCCATGCCCTTCGAGGTCAGCATCAGCACCAGCAGCATGGTGATTTCCTGGCCGAGGCTGAGGTCGATGCCGTAGGCCTGCGCGATGAAGATCGTCGCGAAGGTCATGTACATCATCGACCCGTCGAGGTTGAACGAATAGCCCAGCGGCAGGACGAAGCTGGCGATGCGCGGCGGGACGCCGAACCGATCCAACTCTTCCAACGTTCGCGGATAGGCCGCCTCGCTCGAGGCGGTCGAGAATGCGAGCACGACCGGGTCGCGGATGTAGCGCACCAGGTGCCGGGTACGCGGGCCGACGATGACGAAGCAGGCAGCAATCAGCAGGGCCCACAGGATCGCCAGGCCGAGGTAGAAGCTGCCGACGAACTTGCCGAAGGTGTAGAGGATCTCCGGTCCCTTTTCGGCAATCGCGCTGGCTACGGCCGTGAACACCGCGAACGGCGCAAAGCGCATGACGTAGTTGGTGACTTGCAGCATCACCTTCACCAGGGATTCGACGCCGCGGACGATCGGCTTTCCTCCATCGCCGACCGCGGTCAGCGCGACCCCGAAGAAGATCGAGAAGATGACGATCGGCAGGATCTCGTTGGTGCTCATCGCATCGAAGATCGAGGCGGGGATGAGGTGGGTGATGAAATCCTTGAGGTTGAACGCCGCCGTTTCGACCCCGCTAGCGGCGGTCACCGGCGGCAGGGGAAGGTTGAGACCGACACCAGGCTGCAACAGGTTCACGAGAATGAGGCCCAGCGTCAGCGAGACCAGGCTGGCCCCGATGAACCAGACCAGCGACCTCAGGCCGACCCGGCCTAGCGCAGCGATATCGCCCATGTGCGCAATTCCCGCGACCAGGGTCGAGAACACCAGCGGGGCGATGATCATCTTGATCAGCCGCAGGAACAGCGCGGTGACGATCGACAGATATTCGGCGATCTCTTTCAGCTGCTCTGCCGATTTAGGCGTGCCGTCATCGATTGCGGCGTTGGTCGCCCATCCGGCAACGATTCCGAGGACCAGCGCGAACAGGATGTAACGGGTAAGCTTCGTGGCCAAGACGCGGGCTCCTCAAGTGGCGGCGCCACCCAAGCCGCTGGCAAATCCTACGTCAAGGCTGGTGGGCGGGACCCGCGCTGCGAGCCCCGCTCTTTGAAACCAATGCTCAGGCCGGTTCGGCCACGTGCTGCTGGACCACCTTCTCTGCGAGATGACCGCTGAGTTCGGCGAGATGGTCGAACTCCGCCTCATAGCTGGCCAGGCCCTGGCTCATCGAGCGCAGCTCCGCCTCCAGTCCGCCGAGCTCCGCTTCAGGGATCAGCGCTTCGATCCGGTCCCAACCGGTCCAGCCTTCGCGAGGACCCATGCCGAGCATCTGACCGCGGCGGCCGGCGACCGCCGAGGACACGCGGCTGGTGGCCGATGCCGGAGTTACGAGCACCAGCTTGTGCACCGGTTCGAGCAAATGCGGCACGGCGCCAGCCATGGCTTCCTGCATCGCCACCCGTCCGGCGAGGCGGAACGCGAGTTCGCTTGAATCCACGCTATGGTAGCTGCCGTCGGTCAGGGTCACCGCGACGTCCACTACCGGGAAGCCGAGCGGCCCTTTCTGCATCGCGTCCTTGACCCCTTGCTCGACCGCAGGGATCCATTGCTTGGGGATCGCCCCGCCGTGGATTTTTTCGTCGAACTGGAAGCCTTCGCCGCGGCCGAGCGGACGGATCTCGATGATCACGTCGCCATATTGGCCGTGACCACCCGACTGCTTCTTGTGGCGTCCGCGCTGGGTCACGGGCCGCCGGATCGATTCGCGATAGCCGATCGACGGCGCGTGGTGCTTCACCTCGACCCCATAACGCCGTTTGAGCTTGGCCAGTGCGGTCCGCAAATGCTCGTCATTGATTCCGCGCAGCCGCATCTCATGGCTCGCTTCGTCCTGCTCCAGCGTCAGGCTTGGGTCCTCCTCGAGAATGCGGGCCAGGGCGCCGGACAGCTTGACGTCGTCCTTGCGATCGGCCGGTTCGATGGCCAACGCGCAGTTGCGAGACGGCAATTCGGTTTCGACCGGCGGGGGCAGCCTGCCTGAGCCAAGCCAGTCGCCCGATTTGACGGCGTCGGCCTTGGCAACCGCGACGATATCGCCATTGGCGGCCTCGGCGATCTTGGTCGTCTTGTCACCCTGCACGGAGAATAGCGCACCGAGGCGGCCATGTTCCCCGCTGCTGCTGATGAAATCGGTGTTCTCGTGAACCGCGCCGCCAATCGCTCGAGCCAGCGCCAACCGCCCAACCGAACCGCCATGGTAGATTTTGAAGGCGTAGAGGGCAGGGGCGTCGACCCCGAGCCTTGCGGCAGTCGATTCAGGCCCCGGCGCCTCGTGGCGCAGCGCCTTCAGCAGCCGGCCCACGCCCCAGCCGTTCTGGGCCGAGCCGAACAGCACCGAGACGCCCAGATTGTCGCTGGTCTCCCGCTTCAAATCGGCGAAGATCGTGCCGGGCTCCGGCACCTGGTCCATCAGCAATTGCTCGAGGAGGGTGTCGTCATGATCGGCCAGCTGTTCAAGCAGCTGCGTGCGGGCCTGGGCCTCGCGCTCCGCCAATTCGTCGGGAAGGGCGATCGGCTCGTCTTCCTTGCCCGGCGCGTAATGATAGGCGCGCTCCAGCGCGACATCGACGAAGCCGGTGACCTTCTCGCCGTCGCGGATCGGGATCTGGCGAGCGATCAGCGGCGAAACACTCATTGGCTGGAGCGCCGTCAGGAGGTCGCGTATCCGGCCATGGGCCTGGTCGATGCGATTGACGAACAGGAGATGAGGGATGCCGAGCTCGTCGAGCATCCTCAATGCCGGCGCGGCCAGTGCGGCGCGAGCCGGATCGGGGTCGACGACGACGATGGCGACATCGGCAACGGCCACGCCGCGGTTGCCGTCGGCTGCGAAGCCGATCGAGCCGGGGGCGTCGACGATGGCGTATTTGTCGCCAAGATAGGTGAAATTGTAGAGGTTGGTTTCGGTCGAGCCGCCGCGCGAGCGGGCTTCCTCGCAGCTGTCCCCGATACTCGACTTGTTGGCGACTGAACCCTGCCGGTCGGTAGTCTTGCTGACGAAGAGTAAGGCCTCCGCCAGGCTAGTCTTGCCCGCGCCGGCCGGTCCGACCAGCGCGATAACCCTCGTACCCTTGGATTCTCCAGGCATGCGACTCTCCCTTCCTCCGAGTTGACGGGGGCGCCGAGTCGCATGTCGAGCGGCCAGCGCTCTCCAAACTTTGAGCGTCGGACTCTCTGTGGATTATTGCAAGTGCCTAGAATTGCGGGTTGGCTGGTCGAGTAGTCGGACCGCCGAGTTGCTAGGCTGCCGGCAGAAGTCGTTGCTCACCCGCCAAGCGGATCAAAGCAGCCTGAAGCTTCTCGAACGCGCGCACTTCGATCTGGCGAATGCGCTCGCGGCTGACGCCGTAGACCTGACTCAGATCCTCAAGAGTCTTCGGCTCGTCGATGAGTCGCCGCTCAGTGAGAATGTGCTTTTCGCGGTCGTTGAGGCTGTCCATCGCCTCAACCAACAGGTCGTGGCGAACGCGGCGTTCCTCGTCGTCGGCGATGATTTCATCCTGCAGCGGGCCATTGTCGACCAGGAAGTCCTGCCACTGGCCCTCGCCGTCGGTGTCGCGCAGCGGGGCGTTGAGGCTGGTGTCGCCGCCCATGCCCATGCGGCGGTTCATGCTGACGACTTCTTCCTCGGTGACGCCGAGGTCGGTGGCGATCTTGGTCACGGCCTCGGGCTTGAGGTCGCCTTCCTCGAACGCGTCGATCTGGTTCTTCATCCGGCGGAGGTTGAAGAACAGCTTCTTCTGCGCCGCGGTGGTGCCCATTTTGACCAGGCTCCAGCTGCGCAGGATGAATTCCTGGATCGAGGCGCGGATCCACCACATCGCATAGGTAGCGAGGCGGAAGCCCCGGTCGGGCTCGAACTTCTTGACGCCCTGCATCAGGCCGATGTTGCCCTCGCTGATCAGCTCGCTGACCGGCAGGCCATAGCCGCGGTATCCCATCGCGATCTTGGCGACCAGGCGCAGGTGGGAGTTGACCAGGCGCGCGGCTGCGTCGGTGTCGCCATGTTCGCGCCACCGCTTGGCCAGCATATATTCTTCTTCCGGAGCGAGGATCGGGAATTTCTTGATCTCGCTGAGGTAACGGTTGAGTCCGGCTTCCCCACCCGAAGCGGGGATCGACACAACCCTCGAAGCACCATTTGCCATCGTTTTCGTTCACTCCCTCAGCAAGGGGCAAGCCCCTTAGCTGTATTATTCCTATACACCAAGTGCGGTGAACAGTTCCTGCATGTCCGACGGAAGGGCGGAGTCAAACGACAAACGTCCCTTC
>DATJHF010000044.1:0-19798 GCA_035494075.1 Sphingomicrobium sp.
GCTTCGCGACGATCGCGGTGCCTCGGCTGCTGAATATGCGCTGATTCTCGCCATTATTGGTGCGGTCATCGCTATTGCCGCGCTGGGCCTGGCGAATGCCATCGGCAACGCCATGGACAACACTGCGGAGTGCATCCGCACTCCGAGCACAGGCGTCTGCTAAAAGGGTCGGGGCGGCGATCAGCAGGTGCTCGCGGACTGACGGCGAGCAATTGCCGGGTACCAGCACAAAGATTGAGCCGGTCGGCAAACTATTAAGCCTGCCTGTGGCCGTCGCGCTGCATATAAGGCGCGCATGAGCGCGCAAGCCAATGACGTAACTCCGCACCATGTCCGCCAAACCGACGCGGGCTGGGTCCAGGGATACTGTGCGGACGGGATCTGCCGCTTTCTCGGCGTGCCCTATGCCGCGCCGCCTGTGGGAGCCAACCGCTTCCGCGAGCCGCAGCCGGTGGCGAGCTGGGAAGGCGTGCGCGACGCGACCAAGCCGGGCCCAAGCTCCTACCAGCAGCTCAAGCCATTCCCGGCGATCGATGTCGTCCCGTTGATCGGCGACGGTTACGAGCGCGGCGACGATTACCTGGCGCTCAACATCTGGGCACCGGAAGATGCCGCCCACCGGCCGGTAATGGTGTTCATCCACGGCGGCGGTTTCGTCGTCGGCAGCAAGGACGCACCGGTCAGCGACGGCACCGCCTTTGCCCGTTCGGGCGTGGTGTGCGTGGCGATCAATTACCGCATGGGAATCGACGGTTTCCTGCCGATCCCCGGCGTTCCCACCAACCTCGGCCTGCGCGACATGCTCGCGGCGCTGGCATGGGTGAAGGCGAACATCGCCCGGTTCGGCGGCGATCCGGCCAATGTCACCGTGTTCGGGGAGTCCGCCGGCGCGATGGCGATCGCCGATCTCATAACGTCACCGCTGGCCGAGGGCCTGTTCAAGCGCGCGATCGTCGAAAGCGGCCACGGCGCCATGGTGCGGGACATCGGCATTGCCCAAAAGCTGGTGCGTAAGCTCGCCCGGCTGCTTAAGGTCGACCCGACCGCCGATGGCTTCCGCGACATAAGCTACGAACGCGGCTGGTCGGCGATGGAGAAGGTCTCCAAGCCATTCCCCGGCATCGACCTGCGCGACGCGGAGGGCCACGAGCCGGTGTTCGGGATGAGCCGGTTCATCCCGGTGTTCGGCGACGATGTCCTGCCAGAGAAGCCGCTGGATGCGCTGAAAAAGGGCGCCGGCAAGGACGTCGACCTCCTGATCGGCACCAACGCCGAAGAAATGAACCTCTATTTCGTGCCGACCAAGGTCAGGGCGAAAATCCCCGGCTTCCTCGCCAAATGGCTGCTCGGCAAATCGCACCCGCAGCCGAAGCAGGTCCTCAAGACCTATGGGCTTGGAGACAAGAAGGCCGGTCATGCGATGACCGAGGCGATGAGCGACCTGGTGTTCCGCTGGCCGGCCCGCCTGTTTGCCGGGGAACATCAGGGCCGCACCCATGTCTATGAGTTCGACTGGCGCTCCCCGGCGTGCGCAGGCGAACTGGGCGCCTGCCATGCGATCGAGCTGCCGTTCGTGTTCAAGACGCTCGATACGGCGCGCGGCCCGCGGGGCTTTGCCGGCGAGGACCCGCCGCAGGCGCTGGCCGATCGAATCCACCAGATCTGGGTCGATTTCGCAACCGACGGATCGCTGCCCTGGCCGGAGTTCGATGCCCAAGGCCGGAATGTCCACCTGCTGGGAACGGACGAGACAATCGAGGAGCCGGTGATGCCGGCCGCCGCCCTGCTCCGCCAGGAAAGCCGCCATGTACCTTGAAAAGTTCCGGCTCGACGGCCGCATCGCATTCATTACCGGCGGCGCGCAGGGAATCGGGTTGGCGATCGCCGAGGCGCTGGCCGAGGCGGGCGCCGAGGTCATTATCGCCGACCGTGCCCCTGCGGCGCTCGACGCGGCGGTGAGGGAGCTTGGCGACAAGGGCTATGCGGTTCAGCCGCAACTGCTCGACGTCACCCGCCCCGGCGAGGTCACCCGCGTCGCGGACGAAATCGTGAGCAGGCTCGGCAGGGTCGACATATTGGTCAACAATGCCGGCATCGCGCGCAGCGAGACCGCCGCCGAGGACGTTGCCGACGAGCATTGGCTGAACGTGCTCGACGTCAATCTGAACGGCACTTTCTGGTGCGCGCGGGCCTTCGGCCGCCACATGCTCGCGGCCGGAAGCGGGACCATCGTCAACATCGGCTCAATGAGCGGGTTCATCGTCAACCGGCCCCAGCCGCAAAGCTATTACAACGCATCCAAGGCCGCGGTTCACCAGCTGACCAAGTCGCTGGCCGCCGAATGGGCGCCGCGCGGCATTCGCGTCAACGCGGTCGCTCCGACCTATATCGCGACGCCGCTCAATGCCTTCGCCGAACAGGAGAGCGAAATGTACCGGCGCTGGATCGACGGCACTCCAATGGGCCGGCTCGGCCAGCCCGAAGAGGTCGCTTCAGTGGCACTGTTCCTCGCGTCGGATGCCGCCAGCCTGATGACCGGGAGCATCGTGTTGGCCGACGGCGGCTACAGCTGCTGGTGATCCAGCGCTTGTGAAATGGCGTCGGCGGCCGCCTTCGCGCCGGCCAGCGTCGGATGGAATGGCGCCTTGAGCAGGGCCGTTGCGCCATTGGTCCATGGCTCGGCCGAGCATGCGTTATGGGCGGCGCCAAGCCGGTGCATATCCACCAACATCGCGCCGCCCGCCTTCGCCGCGGCGCGGCTGGTGTCGGCGAGCTGATCCCCCACTTTGCGCATCTGCTTCACCTCTGCCGCAGACAGGTTCAGCTGGGGGCAGGTGCCGCTCGGCGGCAAAATCGCCGGATAGGTGGCGACGACGATCGTCGCCTTCGGCGCCAGGGCATGGATGGTCCGGATCGTGTCGAGCAATTCGCTGTTCAGCGTTGCGAAATCGCGTTCGCCGGATTTGGCCGGGCCGTTCCAGAGCTGCCTGACGAGCCAGCCAAGCAATGTGTCGGACCGGCGAGCGGCCAGCATCTGGAGGTCGCCGACATAGCCGACGTCATTGCCGCCGATAGTAATCGTCACGAGGCGAGTTTCGCGGCCGATCACGCGGACCTGCGGGCCTTGGAAGAATTGCCCGCCATGCAGCAAATTGCGAGCAACCGCCCCGCCGCAGCTCATGTCGGCCAGGGGCAAGCCGCGCATGCGAGCCAGCTGCTTGGGATAACCGTTGGTGCTTCGGGCGCAGAGGAATGGGCTACCGGATTGCAGCGGCCCAAGGCCGGCGCCGGCAGCAAACGAACTGCCAAGCGCGACATAGACCGGCTTCCCGCTCGGAGTGCGCTTGGCCTGGATCCACGCAAAGCCGCTGAAGCCGATGGCGATCAACAGCGCCGCCAGCACCAGCCCGAGGCATCCCCGTTTAAACATGCTTTTCACAATCAACCGGGCCTAGGAACCGCTCGCGCGACCGACAAGCAGCTCGATCAATCGGCAAACTCAGCGATCCGATCGGCAAAGTCATAAACCTTTCAGATAGGTCTGCAATCACCTATCCGACAGCTTCGCATATCAGACGGGCAGGGAGTCCCGCGAGGCGATCTGGAAATGAGGGGATGACCATGCACCGCACTGTTCACATGTTGCTTTCGGCCAGCGTCATCGCGCTTGGCAGCTCCCCTGCCTTTGCGCAGGAAACCGCAGCCGCTCCGGCTGCTGAGCAAGCCGCCGATCCGGCAGCAACTCCGGCCGAGGAAAATACGACCGGCACCGAGGGCGACCAGACGATCGTGGTCACCGCTCGTAAGCGCCAGGAAACGCTGAAGGACGTCCCGGTCGCGGCAACCGCGGTCAGCGGCGATCTGGTCGAGAAGCGCGGCTTCACGTCCGTCAAGGAAGTTGCCCAGCTAACCCCGAGCCTCAACATCAACAGCGACGGCGCCGGCCGTGCGTTCGTCTCCATTCGCGGCGTCGGCACGACCCTGATCGACACGATCCAGCCGGGCGTCGGCATCTTCGTCGACGGCATCTATCAGCCCAACACCAGCTACCTGAACAACCCGCTGACCGACGTCGAGCGGGTCGAAGTGCTGCGCGGGCCGCAGGGAACGCTTTACGGCAAGAACACGCTTGGCGGCGCGATCAGCGTCATCACGCGCCAGCCGACCAACGAGCTCGAGGGCAAGGTCATCGGCAGCTACGCCGGTCCCGACAATGCCTGGACTGCCGGGGCGTCGATCAGCGGCCCGATCATCGAGGACAAGCTGCAGGCGCGGATCGCATTCACCCATCAGCAGCAAGACGGCTTCATCCGCAACAAGCTGATCCATGCCGATCAAAACCCGCTCAATACCGACGCGCTCAGCGGCACCATCAAGGCCATGCCAGCCGACGGAATCAAGCTGACCGTCAACGGCTATTACACCTGGCTGAAGGGCGGCGCGGTCCCGTACGTCTTCGTCGACAACCCAACCGATTATAAGGACGATATCTTCGTCAATGCGAACAACTATCAGTATTTCAAATATCGCGGCGTCAACGCCAAGCTTGAGGTCGAAGCGGGAACCGACACCAACATCACGCTGATCGGCTCCTACGATCGCCGCGGCGTCAGCACGAAAAACGCCGACCCCGATTTCACGTCATTCGATTTCCTGCGCCAGAATGCGTTCGATGACCTGAAGACCAGCGCCGCGGAACTACGATTCGACAGCAACTGGTCGGACAAGATTTCGACCCTGGTCGGACTCTATTACAGCCATGAAACGCGCGACAAAGAGAGCCTCGCGGTCGCCCGCCTTGCCGCGTTGGGCGGACCTGCATTGACCCAGGTCATCAGCTCTGAGGACAACCGCAAGGGCGATGCCTACGCAGCCTTTGCCAACGTCTTCTGGAAGCCGATGGACGACCTCGAAATCGCGCTCGGCCTGCGCTGGGACCATGAGAAGCGCACCGCCGGCGGAGGCACCGGAAAGATGTTCGTTCCGGGAACCTTGGGCGTGGACGAAGCGGATCCGGTTCCGTTGGTTCCGAAAGAGGAACTGACGATCAAGTCGACCAAGTGGCTTCCGAAGGCGACGGTCACCAAATTCTGGAACGATGACCTGATGACATATGTGTCGGTCGCCAAGGGATTCCGCGGCGGCGGCTTCAACCCGCCTGAGGTGCCGGACAACATCCGCACCTTCAAGGGCGATTCAGCCTGGACCTACGAACTGGGCAGCAAATATTCGTCGCCCGACCGCCGCGTGTCGCTGGCCGCAGCGCTCTTCTACAACGACTACAAGGACTATATCGGCCTCAACACGATTCTCGCGACGCCCCCCACCTTCACGACCATCGACCTCAATACCGGCGACGTGAAGAGCTACGGCATCGAGCTCGAGGGCGTGTTCCGCGCGACGCCGCAATGGACGCTGAGCGGCGGCGGCTCGCTGATGCATGCCCGTTTGTCGAACACGGACATCTACACCGAAGTCACCGGCCGTACGCTGGCTTCCGACCGCTTGTCGTTCCAGCCTGATTGGAACTTCAGCCTGAACAGCGACTATGTGGTGCCGGTCGGCAAGGGCGACATCACCTTCAACACCAACCTAATCGGCAAGGGCAGCCGGATTCCGGCCAGCATCCGGCAGGAAACGCCCGAATTCCCGGGTCATCCGCCGCTGCGCGAGCTCAAGTCCTATGTGCTGGTCAACGGCTCGATCACCTATGAAATCGGCGGTCTCGAAGTGTCGGCGTTCGTCAACAACCTGTTCAACAAGCGGTATTTCGAATCCTACATTGAACGGACGACGCTCGTCCTGGCCGGCCTGCCGAACAGCGATGTCGGCATCATCGGCGACAAGCGGCGCGTCGGCGTCAGGACCCGGTTCAAGTTCTAAAGACATGGGCACCGCCAATCATGGCTCCGCGGGGGGGCTGCCGGTCGAGCTGACCGGCGCCCTGGCCGAGCGGTTCGGGGACCGCTTCCAGCAGGGCGAGGCAATCCGGCTGGAGCATGGGCGCAGCGAAACCCACTTCGCGCCGATGCCGCCCGACGCGGTGGTCTTTGCCGAATCCACCGAGGATGTGGTCGATACGGTGAACCTCTGCCGAGCGGCCGGGGTGCCGATCATCGCCTTCGGCGCGGGCACCTCCGTCGAGGGCAATACGCTGGCTGTGCAGGGCGGCGTGTCGCTCGACCTCAGCCGGATGACCAGGATCGTCGCGGTCAACAGCGGGGATTTCGACTGCGTGGTCGAGGCCGGCGTGCGCCGCGAGCAATTGAACGAATATCTTCGCGACCAGGGGCTGTTCTTCCCTATCGACCCTGGAGCGAACGCGACCATCGGCGGCATGGCGTCGACCCGAGCATCCGGCACCAATGCGGTCCGGTACGGAACGATGCGTGAGGCGGTATTGGGGCTCACCGTCGTTACCGCCGATGGTCGCGTTGTTCGAACCAGCCGCCGGGCCCGCAAGTCCTCGGCCGGCTATGACCTCACCCGGCTGTTCGTCGGATCGGAAGGCACGCTTGGTGTCATTACCGAGGTGACGCTTCGGCTCCACGCCATTCCCGAGGCGATTTCGGCCGCGACCTGCAGCTTCGAGACGATCGCCGGCGCGGTCGATACGGTGGTCCAGTCGATCCAGCTCGGCATTCCGCTTGCCCGGGTCGAGATCCTCGACGACATGCAGATCCGCGCGGTCAACCGCTGGTCGAAGATGGACCTGCCGGAACTCACCACCCTGTTCTTCGAATTCCACGGCTCCGAGCGCTACGTCGCCGAGCAAGTCGAAACGGTGAAGGAACTGGCCGCGGCCAACGGCGGCGGCGAATTTCGCTGGGCGAACCGCACCGAGGAGCGGTCGGCGCTGTGGAAGGCGCGGCACGAGGCCTATTATGCAGCCGTCAATCTTCGCCCCGGCGCGATCGGCTGGGCGACCGACGTGTGCGTGCCGATCAGCCGGCTGGCCGAGTGCATCGGCGAGACCAAGGCGGAGCTCGACGCGTCGAGCGTGCCCGCCACCATCCTCGGCCACGTCGGCGACGGCAATTTCCACGTCGTCTTCTCGATCGATCCTCTAAATCCGGCCGAGCTGGAGGAGGTCAAGGCGATCAATGCGCGGCTGGTCCGGCGGGCGCTCGAGATGGACGGCACCTGCACCGGCGAGCATGGCATCGGCCTCGGCAAGCAGGAATGGCTCGAAGAGGAGCTGGGCGACGCCGTCGACCTGATGCGGTCGATCAAGCGTGCACTGGACCCGGGCAACATCCTTAATCCGGGCAAGGTGTTCCAGCTGTGACAAGCTCCGCCGGATCGCGGCATCTGGTCGATCCGGAATTGCTGCCGTTGCTCGACGCCTTTCCGACCGTGACCTTCACCTCGGAAAATCTCTCCGAACTGCGCGCACGCGACCTTCCCTTTCCGCCCGTCGGGGATTGCGGAGTCGAGTTGCAAGAACGGATGATAAGCGGGCCGGACGGCTCGCTGGACATTCCCGTCCGCATCTACCGCCCGCGAGATTCGGCCGGACCGCTCGGCTGCATCTATCATATTCATGGCGGCGGGTTCGTCGGCGGATCGACCCGGGAGGTCGAGTTCCTCCACCGGCCCCTGGCCGCCGAGCTAAGTTGCGTGATCGTCACCGTCGATTACCGGCTGGCGCCTGAGACCGCATTCCCCTGGAATCTCGAAGATTGCTACGCCGGCCTTGCCTGGACGTTCGCCAATGCAACCGAGCTCGGTATCGATACCGCTCGGATCGGCGTGATGGGTGAAAGCGCCGGCGGCGGGCTGGCCGCGGCGCTGGCCCTGCTGGCGCGCGACCGGCGCGAATATCGCCTCGCCTTCCAGCACCTCATCTACCCGATGCTCGACGACCGCACCTGCATCGCCGAGCGCAACCGCCATGCCGGCGAATTTATCTGGACCCGCCACAATAATCGGTTCGGCTGGACCGCGCTGCTCGGTCACGAGCCAGGAAGCGAGGGCGTCTCGCCCTATGCCGCCCCGGCCAGGGCGCAGCATCTCGAGGACCTTCCGCCGACCTTCATCTCGACCGGGCAACTCGACCTCTTCGTCGATGAGGACATCGACTATGCGCACCGCCTGATTTGTGCCGGCGTGCCTACCGAGCTGCATGTCTGGCCCGGCGCATTCCACGGGTTCGACCTGGCGCCCGGGACCGCGGCCTCCGATGCCGCTCAACAGGCAAGCCGCGCGGCATTGGCGCGTTTCTTAAAGTAGGACAATCGACATGGACATGGTGGCCCATCCCGAAGTGACGAACGCGCCGGCGCCATCCATTGGCAAGTCGATCGGCCCGCTCCTGCTGCTCAGCCTGTCGATGCTGGTCGGCTTCACCATGCTCCAGAGCTTCGGGATCATGGCCGAGACGGCGAAGGCGGAAATGCATCTTTCCGATACCGCCCTGGCGGTGATCCAGGGCGTGGCAGCGGCCATTCCGCTCGTCCTTTTCTCAATCCCGATCGGCATCTGGGTCGACCGCTGGAACCGCGTTGCGATCCTTATCCTGATGTCGATAGGCTGGACGCTCGGCACATTCGTCACTGCCATGGCGCCGTCGCCCGCCATTCTTTTCCTCGGCCGAATGCTGACCGCGATCGGTACCACTGGCGGCCTGACCGCGGTTCTGTCGCTCGCTTCGGACTATTGCCTGCCGGAGCAGCGTGGCCGCGCCATCGTCATTCCTAATATCGCCAAGACCGCGGGCATCGCGGCCGGTTTCGCAGTCGCCGGCCTGTTGCTTGGCAAGATCACCGCGGGATCGCTTCCGGCCATACTCGGCTCGACCCCCTGGCGCAGCGCTCAGTGGCTGCTCGGCATCGGCGGCGCCATCCTCATCTTGCCGCTACTCTTTCTCCGCGAACCGCAGCGTCATGAAGTCGAGGCCGGCCCGAGCGCGCCGTTCAAAATCGTCTTTGCAGAGCTCAAGGCCCGCAGCGGTTGGATCATTCCCCTGTTCGTCGGCCAGACCAGCGTGGTCATGGCCGATGCCGCCGCCGGCATCTGGGTTTCCCCGGTACTTGAGCGCTACTACCACCTTCATCCTGGCGAGTTCGCTGGTTGGCTCGGCGCGATCGTGTTTGGGACGGGAATTGTCGGGTCGATCATCGGTGGCGTCGTTGCTGACATGGGCCAAAAGTCCAGCATCCGCGGTGGCCTGATGATCGGCGCGATCGTTGCGGCGCTAATCGGGGTGCCAAGCTCGCTGTTTCCTGTGATGCCGGGCGTCACCATGCTCGCGTTGGCAATTGGTTCGCTCATGCTGGCCGGCAGTGTTACGGCCATGGTCGCTTCGGTCGCCCTCACCGTTTGGCTTCCAAACGAGCTTCGCGGGCTTGGTATCGGAGCATTTATTGCGGTCGCCGGCCTTATCGGGTTCGGCGTCGCCCCGTCACTGGTTACCGTAGTGAGCGGCCTGCTCGGCGGCGAGAGCCACCTCAACAGCGCGCTCGCAATTGTCGGTGTGCTCGTCAGCCTGATCTCCGTCGCCGGCTTCTGGATTGCGATGAAGCGGGCACCTGATGTGCCAACCTGTCCGATAGGTATGGACAAAGCTGTCAGATAGGTTATACGCCACCCCAAGAGACAGGCTGTTTACGGAGCGGGGAGCGTATGGAGGCCATCGATGTTTCGCCGGAGATGCTGACGCTGGTCGGCATGGGGGCCATGGGCGATCATCGATGGCCACCATCGCCGGTCGCGTTCGAATTCGACTTCGGCAGCCCGGCGACATTCCGGTTTCACCTGGATCCCTCACCAGCCGCCCTGGACACGGTCCAGGACGACGTTCGGATGATCTTCATCGTTGCGCGCGAAGCTTGCGAGCGATTGCTCGGCGCCGCGATCCAAGTCTCGGACGCAGAGGCTTTCTTCCTGCCCTCCGAGATGCGCGCCATCGCCTTGGCCATCCGCGATTGCGCCATGCAGCCCGCCGCCGCCCTGCCCTACCGGCTGGCGAAAAGCATCGAGCTCTTGTGCGAGATTCTCGGCGCGCTGGGCGCCGGCAAGCTCACCCAGGCCAGCGGACCCGCCACATTGTCCCAGTTCGACCTGCAGCGGATCGCCGCCGCACGGCAATTGATGGACGAGCTATGGCATGAAAAGCTGACGCTCGACCAGATTGCGCGGAGCTGCGGGATCAACCGAAGCAAGCTGTCGCGCGGATTTCGCGAACTCTATCGCTGCTCGGTCAGCGAGGCGCTGGCTGAACGCCGCCTGGCGGAGGCAAGGCAGCAGTTGCTGGCCACCGACCTTCCCGTCAGCCTGATCGGCTATCGCAGCGGCTATCTCAACAATGCCGCCTTCACTCGCGCCTTCGGCCGCCGTTTCGGCCAGTCGCCGAGCAATTTCCGCGCCTGCGGGGTAGCCGCCTGATGAACGCCCCCGCTGCCACCACCAAGTCGTTGGTCCAAACTGCCATCGACGCGGTCAACCGCTATATGCGCGAATCCAACCTCCGGGTGGGCGATACGCTTCCGGGCGAGGGACATTTCGCCGAACGGCTGGGGGTCAGCCGCGCCGTGATGCGCGAGGCTTTCCAGGCGCTTGCCGCCTTGAAGCTGATCGACGTCGCCAACGGCCGCAAGCCGAGGGTCGGCGCGCTTGACGGATCGGTCATCGCAACCTCGCTCGACCACGCCATTTCGACCTCCCAGATCGGCGTGGTCGACGTTTGGGAGGTCCGCCGGACAATCGAGGTGAGAACCGCGATGCTCGCCGCCGCCAATGCCTCGAAGGCGCAGGCCGAAGGGATTGTCGCACTTGCCGAGCGGCTCGAGGCCGAAGACCATGCCGACGAGCAAACCACCGACACGGATATCGCATTCCACCTGGCGATTGCCGAAGCCAGCGGCAACGAACTGTTTCACCAGATCGTGATCAGCTTCGTCCCGCTGATGAAGGTCGCCATCCCCGAGGCCTGGCGCACGCGCCAGACTTCCGACGAGCGCAAGGACAGCGTCGACCGCCACCGCAAGCTCGCCCAGGCCATTGCCAACCGCGACCCCAATGAGGCCCGCCTCTGGATGTCCGCGCACTTCGACGAGAGCGTCGGCATCATGCTTGGCGGCACCCGCTAACTTCAAAGCGCGTCGTGGAAGATGATACCCAGCGTATGGCGCACCCCTGAGCGCACCGTGCTGACTCCGTGGCGCAGCTTGACCCGATAGTCGCCGCGCGTCCCCCGATGCGGCCGGGAATTGACCGCGAACAGGACCGCGTCACCCCTTGCAAGCGGCACCACCGAGACGCGCGATTGCATCCTTGGCCGCTGCTCGGTCAGCACGAATTCGCCGCCCTCAAAATCCTCGCCCGGCTGCGACAGGAGCACTGCCGCCTGCAGCGGGAAGACATGCTCGCCGTAAAGGTCCTGGTGGAGGCAATTATAATCGCCCGGACCATAGCGGAGCAGCAGCGGCGTCGGGCGCACCTGCCCGGCAGCGTGGCAGCGGCCGAGGAAATCGGCATGGTCGCCGGGAACGCGGGTGCCGATCTGCATGCGCTCCTGCCAGTCGTTGGCGATCGGCGCCAGGCGCGAATAGAGCGCCGTCCGCAGATCTTCGATTAGTGACGGCAGCGGATAGGCGAAATAGCGATATTCGCCTTGCCCAAAGCCGTGGCGCGCCATCACCACATGGCTGCGGAACAGGTCTCCGGCGCCGTATAGGCCGGCAGCAGCATCGCACTCGGCATCGGCCAGCAAGCCGGGCAGGACAGCCCAGCCCTGGGAATCGAGATTTTCGCGGATTTGACCCCAATCGACCGTCGCCAAACGGTCTTTGAGGCTGGCGTAAGAGCGTATTTTCAGCATGCGCGGAGTTTGCCACCGCCGGGACTGGACGGCTCCCCGCTGCTTGCGCTCAAACCAGCTTGCCGGGGTTCATCAGGCCCTTGGGGTCGAGCGCATCCTTGATCGCTTGCAAATGGCTCACGCGTTCGGGGGAAATGCGCGCCAATTCGTCCTTCTTCATGACGCCGATGCCATGCTCGGCGCTGATCGAGCCGCCGGCGGCGGTGACCAGGTCATGGACCAGCCTGGAAACGGCGGCCCCTTCCCGCTCGAGCCAGTCGTGCCCGCCTCGCGTCCCCGCCCTGACATGGAAGTGGATATTGCCGTCGCCGAGATGGCCGAACCCTGACGCCGATGTGCCAGGAAAGGCCCGCTCAACCTCGGCTGCGGCCTCCGCCATGAACAAAGGCATGTCCTCGACCGCCACGCTGATGTCATGCTGGGTCGCCGGTCCGAACGCGGCGCGTTCGGCCTCCGACAGGCTGTCGCGGATTCGCCAGAAGGCTTCCGCCTGCGCTTCGGTCGCGGAAATGGTGGCATTCTCGACCAGTCCCCTATCCACCAAAGGGGCGAGCAGCCGGGTCAGCAGTTCGGCGGGCGGTTCGGACTCCGCACTGTCGGCCGTCGCTTCGACCAGCGCATGCCATTCGTGCCTGCTCTCCAAAGGCGCGCGAGTGCCCGGTATATGGGCAACGGCCGCCTCCAGCGACTCCTGCGGCAGAATCTCGAACCCCTCGATCCGATCGGTATCCGCTTCCAATGCGCGCAGCGTATCGAGCGCCTTCTGCGGGCTTTCCAACCCGAGCCATGCGACCGCCCGGGAGTGAATTGCCGGCACAAGCCTAAGCCGCGCGGCGGTGACGATTCCCAGCGTACCCTCCGCGCCGACCAGCAATTGGTCGATGCTGTAGCCACGATTGTCCTTCTTGAGCCCTGACAGGCCGTGATGGATCGTACCGTCGGGCAGTACGGCCTCGATCCCGTCGACCAGCGCCCGCATCGGCCCGAACCGAAGCACTTGCGTGCCGCCGGCGTTGGTCGAGATGAGGCCGCCGATCGTCGCGCTACCTTTGGCACCGAGCGTCAGCGGGAAACGCAAGCCCTGCGCCAGTACCACTTCGTGCAGCGTCTGCAGGACGACGCCGGCTTCGGCGACGGCGCGCATTGCGCCGCGGTCGATCGAACGGACGCGGTTCATCCGCCTCAGCGAAAGGATAAGCGCCGATCCGTCCGGTGGCGGCGTGGCCCCGCCGACCATCGAGGTGTTGCCGCCCTGAGGGACCAATGGAACCCCATGCTCATTGGCCAGCGTGACGATCGCGGCGACTTCCTCGGTCGATTGCGGCTGCAGGATCGCCAGCGAATTTCCATGCCAGCGCCCGCGCCAGTCGGTCAGCCAGGGCTCGATGTCGGCCGGGTCGGTGACGGCCGAACGCTCGCCGAAGCGCGCGCGGATGGCATCTACCAATTGGCGCGGATCGCTCATTGATGTTTCCATCGGTCGCAGCGGGCAGCGGCGTCATCCCGATGCACCAGCCGCCCACCCTGGATCACGCCGGAAACGCATTGGAGGACGGTGACGTCCTTTAGCGGGTCGCGGTCGGCCGCCACGAAATCGGCGACATGACCCGGCGTTACCGAGCCCAATTCCTTGTTTCCAAGCGCCTTGGCCGCCTCGCTGGTGGCGGCTTTCAGCGCCTGCATCGGCGTCATCCCGTAGCGGACCATGTAGCCGAACTGGCGGGCGTTAAATCCATGCGGATAGACCCCGGCGTCGGTGCCGAAGGTCAGCGGCACGCCGAGCTTCACCGCCTTGGCGAAGCCCTGCCGCTGGAGGTCAGTGGTTTCGCGGTTCTTCTGTAGATATTCGACCGGCCAGTGATCGCGAGTGCCGACTTCGTCGATCCAGTCCCCGTCATAAATGTCCATGTCGAGCCACACGCCCCTTTCCTTGGCGAGGCGCAGCCCCTCGTCGTCGATCAGCGAGGCATGTTCGATGGTCCGCGCCCCGGCGCGGATCGCCGCCTTGATCCCTTCCGCGCCATGGGCGTGGGCGATGCAATATTTGCCCATCGCCCTGGCTTGGTCGCACGCGGCCTTCATTTCTTCAGGCGTCAGCTCGAGCGCACCGGGTTCGCTGCCGACCGCCAGTACCGCGCCGGTGGCGATCAGCTTGGTGAAGTCGGCGCCGCCGTCGATGATCGCCTTGACCCGCGTTCGCGCCTCTTCCGGGTTTCGCACTTCGCCGACGCGAAACTCGGGCCCAATCACGGTACCCGCCTTGGCCCCGGTCACCGCGCCGCCGCCTCCGGGGATAGTGATGTAGCCGCCCGCAACGAACATCCGCGGCCCCTCTACCTCGCCCGCCGCGATCGCGTTGCGTAGCGACACGTCGGTCAGCCCGCGATAGACGCCGACGTCGCGCACGGTGGTAAAGCCGGAATGAAGGGTGATCCGGGCCATCTCGGCCCCCTTGAGCAGGGTCGCGCCCTCGCTGTGCTTCAACGGCTCGGCCGGGTCGTCGCTCTGGCCATAGCCGTCGGCAATATGGGTATGGAGGTCGATCAGGCCGGGCAGCACCCATTTACCCGACCAGTCGATCAACTTGCCCTCGGCGCGCGCGCCTCGCCACGGCTGGTCGCTGACGATCTTGCCGTCGGTGATGATCAATTCCCGGTCGTTGGTCACCGATCCCGTCCCCGGGTCGATCAGGTGGCCGGCGCGCAATTGCACGGTCTCGGCACCAGCCGGAGCGGCGATCAGCGACATCAAGGCCGCCGACAGGAAGGTTCGGATCATCGCCCCAAGGCTTTGCAAAGCCGCGCCCATGAGGCAAGGTCCAACCATGGCCCGCCCCCCGATCACGATCGTCCTCGCCCGCGCCATCAATGGCGTGATCGGCAAGGATGGCGTGCTCCCCTGGCACATCCCGGGAGACCTCAGGCGCTTCAAGCAGCTGACCATGGGCAGCGCGATGATCATGGGCCGCAAGACCTTCGACAGCCTTCCCGGCATTCTGCCCGGACGGCAGCATATCGTCATGACGCACGATCCCAACTGGCAGGTCGAGGGCGTCGACGTGGTCCATGATATCGACAGCGCCATCGCCGCAGCAGGATCGAGTCCGATCTCGGTGATCGGCGGCGCGGCAATTTTCGAACTGTTCGAGCCGATCGCGGACAAGATCGAGCTGACGGAAGTTATCGCTGAGGTCGATGGCGACGTGTCGATGCCCGACCTAAGGTCCAGCGAGCGCTGGCGCGAGGTCGCCTATGAAGACCATATGCCGACCATCGACACGCCCGCGTGGCGGACGGTGACCCTAATCAAGGCGTGAGCGTATCCGGTTTCGGCGCCCCTGCGGCGTAGGTCCGGTATCGCTTCATCTGGTCGGCAAGGACCTGGTCGACCAGCGGCGCCATCTTGTCGCCGTCGCCCTTGGCGAAGCCGGCGGCGCGATAGTTCATCGTCACCCGAGTCCCGCCGGCAATCCGTTCGAACCTGACGTCCATCACCCCGGCAGTCGCCTGGTACAGCAACGGCCCAAGGCTGCCGGTCATGACGATCTGCTCGCCCGGCTTCAGGAAGGTGACGTGCATATGCTCGACGCCGCCGCCGCCTTCGAGCGGCTCGCAGAAACAGCCGCCGGGCCTCAGCTGGAGGGACAAGCGCGCCGAGTCGCCGGAATAGGTATGTTCCTTGTTCCACCACTGCCCGACCTGGCCGAATGCGGCGTAGGCGCTTGGCTGCGGAACGACGAGGTTGACGACTTCCTGGACCTCAAAGCCGGTCGGACTCGCGCTAATGACTTCGGCCGATGCAGGTGCTGCCGCCAGCAGCGGCAATGTGAAAAGGAGCAAACGCATGTCGAACCCTCCCTTGGCGGCAGGGTCGCAATGACTGAGGCGTTTGTCTAGCCGTCGAGGATCGCGTCGATCGCCGCGGCGACTTCCTCGACGCTGCCCATGCCGTCGACCCGGCGGACCAGGCCCTTTTCCTCGTAGTAAGGCAGGATTGGCGCGGTCTTGGCGCGATATTCGGCCATCCGCGTACGCACCGTCTGCTCATTGTCGTCGGGCCGGCGCTTGAACTCGTGGTGGCCGCAGACGTCGCAAGTGCCGTCGACCTTCGGACGGTGGAACTTGTCATGATAGCTGGCGCCGCAATTGGCGCAGGTGAAGCGGCCGGTAATGCGCTCGACCAGCGCCTCCTCGTCAACCATCAGCTCGATTACCTGGTCGAGCTTGCGGCCGCGCTCGCCAAGCAGGATTTCCAGCGCCTCGGCCTGCTGCTTGGTGCGGGGGAAACCGTCGAAGATCGCACCGCGGCCGGCGCAGTTATCGAGCCGCTCGCCGATCAGCGCCGAGACGATCGCATCGCTGACCAGCTCGCCCGCTTCCATCACCGCCTTGGCTTTGAGACCGGTCGGAGTGCCCTTGGCGACCGCTTCGCGCAGCATGTCGCCGGTCGACAGCTGGATCATGCCGCGCGTCGCGACCAGCCTCAGGGCCTGAGTGCCTTTCCCGGCGCCCGGCGGTCCCAGCAAGATGATATCCAAAGCCTCTCCCCTCCCGGAGCGGCGCCGCTGGTTAGCGGCGGCGCGCGCCCTTGAGCTTCGCCTTCTTGATCAAATCGCCATATTGATGGGCGATCAAGTGGCTCTGGATCTGGCTGACCGTATCCATGGTTACGTTGACCACGATCAGCAGGCTGGTGCCGCCAAGGTAGAAGGGCACACCGGCCTGGCTCAGCGCAATCTCCGGGATCAGGCAGATGGTCGTCAGATAGGCCGCGCCGATCACCGTGATCCGGTTGAGGAGATAGTCGAAATAATGTTCGGTCGCCTTGCCCGGGCGACTGCCGGGGATGAAGCCGCCGTGGCGCTTCAGATTCTCGGCCGTCTCTTCCGAATTGAACTGCACCGCGGTGTAGAAGAAACAGAAGAAGATGATGCCGCCGGCATAGAGCGCCAGGTAGAGCGGTGCGCCATGCTGGAGGTAGGTGCTGAGCGTGATCAGCCAGTCGCTCGACGAGCTGTCGGGCGTTGCGCCGCCGCCGGCGAATTGCAGGACGGTGAGCGGCATCAGCAACAGCGATGAAGCGAAGATCGGCGGGATGACGCCCGCGGTGTTGATCTTGAGCGGCAGGTGGCTGCGCTCCTGCTGCATCATGCCGCGCGCCGTCTGGCGCTTGGGATATTGGATCAGGACGCGCCGCTGGGCCCGCTCCATGAAGCAAATGAACAGCACCAGCACGACGATGCCGATTACGATGCCGAACACCAGGACCGGATCCAACGTGCCGGTCCGGCCGCCTTCGAACAGCTGGGCGATGTGGCGGGGCATCGAGGCGACGATACCGGCCATGATGATCAGCGAGACGCCGTTACCGATGCCGCGGCTGGTGATCTGCTCGCCGATCCACATCAGGAACAGGGTGCCGCCGACGAGGCTGATGGTCGCTGCCATGCGGAACAGCATGCCGGGCTCGACCACTGCCGAAATGCCCTTGGTCGCCGCCCAGCCTTCCAGGCCGACGGCGATGAAATAGCCCTGCACCGTGGTCAGCAGGACCGTCAGGTAGCGGGTGTATTGGTTGAGCTTCTTGCGCCCGGTCTCGCCTTCCTTCTTCAGCACCTTCCACGGCTCATAGAGCGAGGCGCCGAGCTGAACCACGATCGACGCGGTGATGTACGGCATGACGCCCAGCGCGATGATCGACATGCGCGACAGGCTGCCGCCCGAGAAGGTGTTGAAGACGTCGAGGATGCCGCCGCTCTGGGTCTGGTAGAGCTCGGCCATCGCCGCTGGGTCGATGCCCGGCACCGGAACGAACGACAGCAGCCGGAACAGGATCAGCGCGCCGAGCGTGAACCACAGCCGCTTCTTAAGTTCGGTGGCCTTGGAGAAACTTGCCATTGAAATGTTGGCGGCCAGTTGTTCGGCTGCGGATGCCATCGATGATCCCTAGAAAAATTAAGGCGGCGACGGACTGTCTGCCCCCCGCCGCCCGATATAGTCACTGTAAGGCCGTTGCGAAGCCCCTTGCGACGAAAGCCCGTCAGGCTTTCTTCGCGGCCTTGGCGGCGAGCTTGGCGTCGCGGGTCTTGCCCTTCTTGGCGGCGGCCAAAGCGGCGGGATCCTTCCTCTCGAGGACCTCGATGCTGCCACCGGCCTTCTCGACCGCCTCACGCGCCGACTTCGACACGCCGGCGACCTTGAAGCTGGCCTTGGCCTTGAACTCGCCCTTGGCCAGCAGGCGGACGCCGTCCTTGCCGCCGCGCGCCAGGCCGGCGGCCTTCAGCGCGTCATGGTCGAGCAGTTTCTTGGCGTCGATCTTGCCGGCGTCGATCAGCTTCTGGATCGCACCGAGGTTCACCTCGGCATAATCCTTGGCGAAGATGTTGTTGAAGCCGCGCTTCGGCAGCCGCATGTGGAGCGGCATCTGCCCGCCCTCGAAGCCCTTTACGGCGACACCCGAGCGGCTCTTCTGGCCCTTCTGGCCGCGGCCGGCGGTCTTGCCCAGGCCCGAACCGATGCCACGGCCGACGCGCACCCGGCCCTTGCGGGCACCAGCGTTGTCGCGGAGTTCGTTGATCTTGATAGTCATGTTCTGCACTCGCTTTCGCTTTTGTCGCGCATGACGCCGGACGGCAGGGCCGCCCGGCCTCGATACTCTATGGTTTAGTCTTCGACCTTCACGAGGTGCGCGACCTTGCGCACCTGGCCGAGCACTTCCGGAGTCGACTCGACCTCAACCGTGCGATGCATCTTGTTGAGGCCCAGGCCGACCAGGGTCGCCCGCTGGGTCTTGTGGCGGCGGATCGGCGATCCGGTCTGGGTGATCTTGATCTTGGCCATCACTGATTACTCCGTGACCGCTTCGGCGGTCGCTTCCGTTTCGCCCCGGTCCATGCCGCCACGGCCAAGAAGCTCAGAGATCTTCTTGCCACGGCGCTGCGCGACCGAGCGCGGGCTGGTCTGATCCTTCAGCGCCTCGAAGGTCGCCCGGATCATGTTGTAGGGATTGGACGTGCCGACCGACTTGGTGACCACGTCGTGGACGCCAAGGCTTTCGAACACGGCGCGCATCGGACCGCCGGCGATGATGCCGGTACCCGCCGGAGCGGCACGGACCGCGACCTTGCCGGCGCCGAAGTGGCCCTTGCCGTCATGGTGCAGCGTGCGGCCGTCGCGCAGCGGAACGCGGATCATCGCCTTCTTGGCTGCCGCGGTCGCCTTGGAGATGGCTTCCGGCACTTCGCGGGCCTTGCCGTGACCGAAGCCGGCCCGGCCCTTGCCGTCGCCGACCACGACCAGCGCGGCAAAACCGAAGCGCTTGCCGCCCTTCACGGTCTTCGAGACGCGGTTGATGTGAACCAGCTTCTCGATCAGTTCCTCGCCGCCTTCCTCGTCGCGGTTGCCGCGACGGTCGTCGCGACGGCCACGGCCGCCACGATTGTCACCGCCACGTCCGCCGCCGCCACGGCCACGGCCGCCGCGCGGACCACGGCCTTCGCGGGCCTCCGGAGCAGCCGGAGCAGCTTCAGCAGCCGCTTCGACGGGTGCTTCGACCTGCGGGGTTTCGTTTTCGTCAGCCATTTAGAACTCCAATCCGCCTTCGCGGGCGGCATCGGCCAGGGCTTTCACCCGGCCATGGAACAGGAAGCCGCCACGGTCGAATACGACCGCGGACACGCCCGCCTTCTTGGCGCGCTCGGCCAGGGCCTTGCCGACCTCGGCAGCGCCGTCGCGGGTCGCGCCGGCCTTGCCCTTGAGGTCCTTGTCCAGGGTCGAAGCCGCGACAATCGTCTTGCCGGCGGCATCGTCGATGACCTGGGCATAGATGTGCTTGCCTGAACGGTGAACCGACAGGCGGGGCTTGCCCGTAGCGCGCGCACGGAGCGCGGTACGAACCCGGCGCCGGCGGCGATCGAAGAGAGAGAGTTTCGCCATGGCTTACTTCTTCTTGCCTTCTTTGCGGAAGATATACTCGCCG
>DATJHF010000045.1:0-39313 GCA_035494075.1 Sphingomicrobium sp.
TAATGAGATCGACAAGGGCGAGGTCGCTCACTTTCGGTTCGCGCGGTTCACGATGATACATGGCGAAGGTGCCCAGCACTCGACGGCCACGGGTGAGAATTGGGATCGACCAGCAGGCGCGAAGGCCGTGCGGCAGGGCGACCGCCTTATACTCTGCCCACAGCGGGTCATTGGCGATGTCTGAAACGAAAACCGGTGCGGCTGTGTAAGCAGCGGTACCGCAGGATCCCGCACATGGCCCGATTTCGGCGCCGTCGATCGCTTCCAAATATTCGCGGGGGAGGCTTGGACCCGCGCCATGTCGAAGGTGCTTTCCATCAAGGTCGAGCAGCAGGATGGATCCCAAGACTTGGGTTTGCGACGTCGACTCGATGATCTTGATGAGTGCGCTCAATGTCCGTTCGAGCGGGCTATCGCCGATCGCAAGCTCGAGCACTCGATTGTGGGCCAAACGGAGTTCTTCGCTCCGCTTATCTTCCGAAACATTGTGGCCAAGAATGAGAATGCCGGAAACCCCACCGTCCGCATCCCGGAACGGCTGGAGCAGGATGTCGACGAATTTCTCTTCGCACCAACCGCCTGGCAAGTTGACGCGTATCGACACGGCTCGCCCAACGAAAGGCTCGCCCGAACGCTTGGCTTCGTCCACCAAATCGAAAAGGGCCTGCTCCACAATTTCCGGCACTGCTTCGATAAGGCTCTTGCCGACGATGTCGCTTCTCTCAACCAGCTCCTCGAACGCGCGGTTTGCGAAGGTAAAGCGGTGATCGCTGCCCTCGAGGATTGCCATGAATCCTGGCGCCTCCGCGAACATCTGCTGCAGCCAGTTACGCTCGACATCTCCGGCCATTTTGGCGCTGGTCATGGCAAGCTGTTGAGGCATGAGTCGGTCATAGCCAATCCGGCGGCTCTGGTCACGCCGCCTTCAATTACAGGCGTACGAAGCCCCGCGGCCAATGGTCCTGGTCGACTTCATATTGCTCGATCGAGAAGCCGTCCGCTTCGTCGGCGAAACCGGGCAATTGGCGCGATCGCTCCTCGGCTGCTTCCGCCAATGGCCTCGACGAGTAGATACCGACGACTTTCACCCTGCCAGTCTCGGGAAGGCTGTGGAGCAGTAGGAACAAGGGTTGCATGCTAGTGCGCGGCCTCGACCGCGGCGATGCCGCTCTGTTCCAGCTGGCCGTTGACCGTGGCCATCAGCCGGTCGAGGCCAGCCTGGTCCTTCGCCTCGGCGCGCGCGACCAATACATCCTGAGTATTGGAGGCGCGCAGCAGCCACCAGCCGTCAGCGGTCTTCACCCGAACGCCATCGGTCGAATTGACCTCGGCGCCCTCGGCAGCGAGCCGCTCGGCAACCTCGCCGATCACCGCGAACTTGCGGGCTTCGTCGACCTGGAATCGAAGCTCCGGCGTCGCCACCGACACCGGCATCTCGTCCTTGAGCTCGGTCAGCGACTTGCCGCTGGCCGAGACGGCTCGGATCAGGCGGACCGCGGCGTAGAGCGCGTCGTCGAAGCCGTACCACTGGTGCTTGAAGAAGATGTGGCCGCTCATCTCGCCGGCCAGGGGCGCGTGGGTTTCCTTCATCTTCGATTTGATCAGGCTGTGCCCGGTTTTCCACATCAGCGGCGTCCCGCCCATCTCGGCGATGCGGTCGAACAGGGTCTGGCTGGCCTTGACGTCGGCGATGATCGTCGCGCCGGGCAGTTCCTTCAGCACCGGGGCGGCGAGGATGATCAACAGCTGGTCGCCCCAGATCACCCGCCCCTTGGCATCGACCGCGCCGATGCGGTCGGCGTCGCCGTCGAAGGCGATGCCGAAGTCGAGGTTCTTGTCGGCAACGAGCTTCTTGAGGTCGGCGAGGTTGGCCTCGACCGTCGGGTCAGGGTGATGGTTGGGGAAGCGGCCGTCGACCTCGGTGTAGAGCGTGTGATGCTCGCCCGGCAGGCGCTGGACCAGCTTGTCGAGGATCGGCCCTCCGGCACCGTTCCCGGCGTCCCAGCCGATCAGGTAGGGCTTGCCGTCGAAGCCCTTGACCAGCGCATCGACATAGTCGTCGATGATGTCGGCCTGTTCGACCTTGCCCTGACCCTCGCTCCAGTCGCCATTGGCGGCGCGGCGGCCGAGTGCCTGGATTTCGGCCCCGAACACCGAGCGGCCGTTCAGAAGCATCTTGAAGCCGTTATAGTCGGCCGGGTTGTGGCTGCCCGTGACCTGGACCCCACCGTCGACGTCCAGAGTCGAGACGGCGAAATAAAGCATCGGCGAAGGGCCCATGCCGATCCGGACCACGTCGAGTCCGCCCTCTTTCAGGCCGCGCACCAGCGCCGACTCCATTTCCGGGGAGTGGGTGCGTCCGTCGCGTCCGACCGCGACCTTCCTCGCGCCTTCCGACACCGCCAGCGCGGCATAGCTGCGGCCGAGCGCATAGGCGTCTTTGGGATGGAGCGTCTGCCCGACGATCCCCCGCACGTCATATTCGCGCAGGATGGTGCGATTAAAAATGTGAGTCATCGAGAGGCCGAACACTCCAATATCGGAAATAGTTCAAGCGTGATCGTGCGCCAGAAAGGAAAGAGTTTCACGCAAAGGCGCTAAGGCACGAAGCCGTCGTGGCCGTTCACGACGCGCTTGATGCCATCACGGAACGTCTCGCATCCGAAATTCATTAGCAGCCCGAGGGGCTGCTTCATCAGGCGCAAATAGGTGAGCAGTTGCTTCGCGTGCACCGGCGCGTTTCGCTCGACGGACTTGACTTCAATGATCAGGGAATTGCCGACAATCAGGTCCGCCCGGAATGCTTCCGGCAGTACGACCCCGCGGAAACTGATCGGCACGGCCTGTTGGCGAGCAACAGAGAGCCCTCGTTGAAGCAGCGCCTCCGCAAGCACGGCTTCATACACTGACTCAAGAAGACCCGGGCCAAGTTCCTTATGAATGTGGAATCCGCAGTCGACAGCGACGGACGCCATCTCTTCAATCGCCGACATCGGGCTCCTTCGAGCCTTCGCGCCATTGCGTGAAACAGGATTTAGCCGGCCGCCGCGACCTTCATGTCTTCCTCGCCCGGGATGGCGAGGCCGGAGATCATTTCGCGCAGTTCCTGGCGGGCGGCGATGTGGCCGAGACCCACTTCGCCAAGCTCGCTGAGGTCGAGCAGAGTGAGGCCCTTGGGGAAGAGCTCGCGGTAGATGACGCGTTCGCCGAGCCCGGGGATGACCCGGTAGCCGACCCGCCGGGCCAGTTCGTCGAGGGCTGCGCCGACCCTCTGCAAATTGTGCGACGTGATGTGCTGCAGGCGGTTCCTCAGCACCACCCAGTCGACGCTCTTGCCGGTTTCCTTGGCCCGCTGGGTGCGGCTGTTCCAGATCAGCTCGGCATAGAAGCTGGGCTTGGTAACCTTGAAATTCTCGGGGTGGACCTGGCCGATGAGGTCGAGGTCGACGAAACTGTCGTTCATCGGCGTGACCAAAGTGTCGGCCTTGAGGATCGCGGCGCGGGCGATCGGATCGTCGCGCCCCGGCGTGTCGACGACGATCACATCGGCCTGTTCGCCGAGACGGCCGATGGCAGCCTCCAGCCCGGCTTCGCTCTGGTCCTCGAGCACTTCATAGGCGGCATAGGCCAGCTGCTTGTCGAGCCGGCGCATGGTCGCGTCGCGGTTTTCGAGGTAGCGGGTCATGGTCCGCTGGCGCTGGTCGAGGTCGAGCGCGCCGACCCTGTGGCCGGCCGCGGCCAGGGCGATGGCGGTATGGACCGCCGTGGTCGACTTGCCGGTGCCGCCCTTTTCATTGGCGAAGACGATGAAGTGCGGCTGGCCCATGGCCTGCTATTCCCCTTGTGAAACCCACAACCGCGCCATTATGTCGCGGCCCCCGCCCATAGAGATACCGAAGGCCGGAATCGCATGCAAATCATTAGAAGGTTGAGCGATTTGTCTCCGGCACTGGCCCCTTGGCGGGCGGCGGGTGAAAAAATCGCACTGGTGCCGACGATGGGCGCGCTTCATGCCGGCCATTTGGCGTTGGTCGAGGCGGCGAAGGCCAAAGCGGACCAGGTGATCGCGTCGATTTTCGTCAATCCGCTGCAGTTCAACGATCCCGGCGACCTGGCCCGCTATCCGCGGCAGGAGGCGGAAGATGCCGCCAAACTGGAGGAAGCCGGCTGCGACCTCGTGTGGTTGCCGACGCCCGAGCAGCTCTATCCGGCCGGTTTCGCGACGACGGTCAGCGTGGCGGGAGTCAGCGATCGCTGGGAAGGGGAATATCGGCCCGGCCATTTCGACGGCGTCGCGACGATCGTCAGCAAGCTGTTCATCGCCACCATGCCGGATGTTGCGATCTTCGGGGAAAAGGATTGGCAGCAGCTGGCCGTCATTCGCCGGATGGCCGCCGACCTCGGCCTTCCAATCGAGATTATCGGCCATCCGACGATCCGCGAGGCGGACGGCCTGGCGATGTCGTCGCGCAATGCCTTGCTGAGCACTGAGGAGCGCGAAGCTGCGCCGGCGCTGTTTCGGTTGATGGGCGAACTGGCGGAAGCGATCGCCGGGGGCGCTGATCCCACCAATGAAATCGGGGGCACAATCCGTCGCCTGGGCGAGGCCGGTTTCGGGCCGATCGACTATGTCGCCTATGTCGGCGGGGACGGCCTGGAGCCGCTCGATCGTTACCAGGAAGGCGGCCGGCTGCTCGCCGCAGCCCATCTCGGCAGCGTCCGGCTGATCGACAATATGCGTGTCATTTCGGACACAGTCCGAACAACAAGGTGATTGGCGCGTTAACCATTTGTTCGTCCCTTCGGCGCGAATTTCGCGTCGGACAAGAAACAGGGGACGTTTTATGGCGATCAGTCAGAAGAGTGCCGACTTCTTCCTTCGCAGCCGGATGGCCGAAGCGGAGGCGGGCAGTGTCGAAGCGCTCTACGAGCTTGGCGTCACATTTTCGACCGGCCGCGGCGGCATAGCCGTCGACCTGATCGAAGCCCATAAATGGTTCAACCTCGCCGCACTGTCGGGCGACACCCGCAGCCAGGCTTGCCGGGCCGAAATCTCGATCGAGATGACGGCGCGCGAAATCGCCGAGGCACAACGCCAGGCGCGTTCCTGGCTCGGCCACGGCGGGCATCAGCGCCACGCGGCTTAACGGTTGAGCCCCGACACGCATGAAGCGTGCCGGGTCTCCGGCTCAGCGGATAATCACCGTGACGGCGCGACGGTTCTGCGCCCAGGCTTCCTCATTCGAACCGGTCGCGACCGGCCGTTCCTTGCCCCAGCTGGTCGTCACCAGGCGAGCCGCCGGCACCCCTTGAGACAATAGATAGTCGCGCACCGCATTGGCGCGGCGCTCACCGAGCGCCTGGTTATATTCGCGCGTTCCCCGCTCGTCGCAGTGGCCCTCGATCGAGGCGCGGACGTTGGGGTTGGCCATCATCCAGCGGGCCTGCGCGGCAAGCGTCGTCTGCGTCGCCTGGTCGAGCGAATATTCGTCAGTGCCGAAATAGACGGTGTCGGATCCCGCCTTGGCGACGAGGTCCGCCTGCAGCGCGGGCAATTCGACCACTTCCAGGCTGTTGGGATCGGTCGAATTCGGGTTGGCTTCCGCAGCCGGCGGCGGGGTCACCTCGGCCGGTGGCGGGGTACGCTTGGCGCAACCGCCGATGGCCAGCGCCAGCGCGGTCATGCCGATCAATACAGTCCTATTCATATCCACTCCTTGGGTTACCTGTTCTGGCTAAACGTCGAAAACCGGGTCCATTGCGCGCCACTAGTTGTTGAGGGGCGACCAGCTGGGGTCGGAGCCGCCAACCGGGGTCGGCATCATCCGCGCCGGGCCGCCCTCGATCGAGACGGCATAGAGCCGGGCCGCGCCGGCGCCCTGCGGCGTGCGGTGGAACATCACGAACTGGCCGTTGGGGGCCCAGCTCGGGCCTTCGTCCTGCCAGCCGTCGGTGAGGATTTTCTCGCCGCCGCCCGACGGCGACATCACGCCGATGCGGAAGGGACCCGCGATCTTGGTGAAGGCGATGAGGTTGCCGGCCGGGCTCCAGCTCGGCGAGGCGTAGCGCCCGCCGCCGAAGCTGATCCGGCGCTGGCCCGAGCCGTCGGCGTCCATCACGTAGAGCTGCTGGTTGCCCGAGCGATCGCTCTCGAAGACGATCCGGCGGCCGTCGGGCGAGTAGCTGGGCGATGTGTCGGCGCCCGGCGTGGCGGTCAGCCGGCGCGGCGGTCCGCCGCTGGCAGAGACGACATAGATGTCGGTGTTGCCGTTCTCGGCCATCGAATAGACGACGTCGCGGCCGTCCGGCGAAAAGCGCGGGGCGAAAGTGATGTGGTCGCCGGGGATCAGCAGCCGTTCCTGCCCGCTGGCGACGTCGTAGAGCAGCACGCGCGGCTTGCGGCCGATGTAACTGACATAGACCAGCCTGTCGCCGCGGGGGGAGAAGCGGGGCGTGACCACGGTATTGCGGCCGATGGTGAGGTAGCGATGGTTGCTGCCGTCGCTGTCCATGATCGCGACGCGCTTCTGGCGATTATTCTTGGGCCCCGTCTCTGCGACATAGACGACGCGCGTGTCGAGAAAGGGCTGCTGTCCCGACAGGCGCGAATAGACGAGGTCGGCGCATTTGTGCGCGGCGCGGCGCCAGTCGGAGCCGGTGACTGCAAATCCCTGGTGGACCAGTTCCCGGCCGGCGGTGACGTCGTGGAGGTAGCAGGCGACGGTCATCCGCCCGTCGGGGCGCGGCTCGATATAGCCGGACACCAGCGCCGCGACGCCGGCATTGCGCCAGCTCGGATAGGCCGGATTGCCGGCTTCCTCGACCGAATAGGAGGGCAGGCCGCTTGGCCCCAATGGCGTGAACATGCCGGTCGAGCGAAGGTCGGAGGCGATCACTTCGGCGACCTGGCGGCCGATCACGTCGCCCGGCATCACCGGGACGGCGATGGCCGTGCTGGTCCGGACACTGCCGCCGATGACCTCCGGCGGCTCGTCCTGGGCCTGGGAGAGGGCGGCGGTGGACAGTCCCAGCGACAGGCAGGCAAGCGCAAGTCTTTTGATCATTTTTTCACCCTGTATCTTAGAGTGGTTTCCTTCCAGCCGCCGTCATCCGTGTCATACAATTCGGCCGGGAGGCGGAAGGGCGAGCAGTCGGCAAAGATGCGGCGCACCTGGTCGTCGAGCAATTCGCCGTACCTGGCTTTCGCGTCCGGCGGCCCGGACATTGAAGTGACCAGGGGAGGCCGCGAGAGGCGGCCTGAGCGAGTCAGATAGAGCTTTACATAGATTTGCACTTCGTCGGCCCCTTCGCCGAGAAACGGTTGCCGGTCCGCGCAAGGCTGGACCTGCCGGGCAATGGAGCTCGCCACGCTGGCGCGGGCGGTGGCGCTGAAGGTCGGCGCGGCGGGCTTGGCCGGGCCTGCCCGGGGCGCGAGATTGTCGTCCTCGATCCCCTTCAAGAAATCGGACCCGATCTTGGAGACCCGCGGGGCGGGCTTGGCGGGACGGGCGGGCTGGGGCTTGGCGGGCGCGGGAACGATGCTCGGCTGCGGCTTGGGCTGGATGACCGGCACCGGCTCGACCGGCTCCGCCTCGCCGATTTCCGGCGCCTGGCTCGGCGGGGGAGGAGTCGCGACGGTCTGCGGCGCTGCCGAGGTCAATCCGACATCCTCGACGAACTCGACGTCCATCGCGGGGGGCTCGGGGACGCTGGAGACATGGGCCAGGCTGAGCGAAAGCGCGCCGATCAGCACGACGTGGAACAGCAGCGCCGCCCCCGTCCCGGTCCATTCGGCGCGGTCCATTCTCATGGGCGCTGCTCCGGCCCGACGGAAACCAGCGCGACCCGGTTGAGGCCGGCGCGGTTCAATTCGCCCATCACGCGCATGACCCGGCCGTAGTCGAGCTTGCGGTCGGCGCGGAGATAGATGCGGCGGCCCTCGGGCGGCTGCGGCTGGGCGGCGATATTGGCCAGCGTCCGGGGCAACTCGGCATCGGCCACTGGGGAGTCGTCGATCGTAATCCGGCCGCTGCCGTCCATGGCGATCTGGACCGGCTTGGCCTTCTGGTCGAGCGCGCCGGCGCGGCTCTCGGGAAGGTCGATCGGCACGCCCGCGACCAACAGCGGCGCGGTCACCATGAAGATGATCAGCAGCACCAGCATGACGTCGACCAGCGGCGTCACATTGATCTCCGACATCGGCGCGCGGCGGCGCCCGTGGCGGGAGGAGGAGGGGAGGTTGGCGGCCATCAGTGACCCGGCGCCGCCTCCACCTCGAGCTCGCGGCTCAACGTCGCATGGAAGCGGTCGGCGAAGCGGCCCAGGCGCGCCTCGAGCCGGTCGAGGCCGTGGGTCAGCCGATTGTAGGCGATCACCGCCGGGATCGCCGCGAACAGGCCGATGGCGGTGGCGAACAGCGCCTCGGCGATGCCGGGAGCGACCACCGCCAGCGAGGTATTGTTGGACGCGGCGATGCCGGTGAAGCTCCGCATGATGCCCCAGACCGTGCCGAACAGGCCGACGAACGGCGCGACCGAGCCGACCGTGGCGAGGATGTTGAGCCGGTCGGAAAGGCGGTCGACCTCGGACGCGACCGCGGCGTTCATCCGGCTGGCGAGCCGTTCGCGGGTTCCGGCGCGGTCGACCTGCGCGGTCTTGGTCGAGCGGCGCCACTCGTCCATCGCCGCCGACATCACGGCCGCAATCGGCAACCGGTCGTTGCCGCGGCTGCCATGGAAGGCGTCGATGTCGCTAGTCGCCCAGAACTCCTGCTCGAACCGCTCGGACTTGCGGTAGATGCTCTTCAGGCGGATCGTGTGTGTGAAGATGATCGCCCAGGTCCAAATGCTGGCCAGGAGGAGGCCGACCATCACGATCTTGACCACCAAATCCGCCTGCAAGAACAGGTTGAGCGGGCTCATCAGGTCGGCGGAGGCTTGAACGTCAGGCATTATTTCTCGCTGATTTGCTTGAATTGTTCGACCCAGGCGCGGGGTTGCCGCCTTGGCCGGTTGTGCGGATCGAGAAAGGCGGCGGTGACGCAAGCATCCGCCAATGTTTCCGGCCCCCGCATGACTCGTTGATGAATGGTGACGCTCGCCGCCCGGACCTGCTGGACGGTCGATACAACGAGCAGGTCGTCGCCAAGTTGCGCCGGCCGGAGGTAGCGGATGTTGACCTCGGCCACCGCATAGACCCCTTCGCCGGCCTGCTTCGCCGCCTGCTGGTCGACGCCGACCGCCCGGAGCATGTCTGACCGGGCCCGCTCCATGAACTTCAGATAATTGGCATAGTAGACGATCCCGGCCGTGTCGGTGTCCTCGAAATAGACCGTCAGCGCGAAGCGATGCTCCTGGCCGACGAACCCGCCGCGGTAGGGATGGTCAAAGGGGGAGGGATCCATTCCCCGTGCCTTAACCGTCCGCGGACTCGCGGGGCAACCCCGGCGCGGCAAAACGACGCTTGACAGCGATGTAACACGAAGGTTACATGTAACCTACGCGTTACTAAGAAGGGGTGCCGTCCATGGTTGAGCGTTCCACGGCCGAACGAGCCGATTTCCTAAGCAGGCGCAGGGCGCGCATGCTGCCCGTGCTGGCCATTCTCTATTTCATGCAGCAGACGACTTACTTCCGCTCGACCGCCAATCCGCATCCGCGGCCGGTCGATCATGTCTGGATCAGCGCCTGGGTCGTACTTTCGCTGATCATCCTGACCGCTTTGGTGACGAAAGGTTTCTGGCTTCAGCCCAAGGAAGTGCGCGACCTGATCGACGATGAAAGCAGCCGCGCCAACCGGCTCGAGGGGCTGCGGGTGGGTTTCATCTTTGCCATCCTGACCGCAATCGCCCTCTACTTTGTCGATCAATATTCACCGATGACGGCGCGCGAGGCGATCCACATCATCCTGTCGCTCGGCCTTGGAGCGGCGCTGTTGCGCTTCGGGATGCTCGAGCGGCGCGCGCATCAGGATGGCTGAACGGCTGGCCAACCGGATCAAGGAAAAGCGCGGCGAGCTTGGCCTTACCCAGGCCGAGCTCGCCGAACGCTGCGGAGTCACGCGCAAGACCGTCAATACGGTGGAAAATGGCGTGTTCACGCCATCGGCCTTGCTGGCGATCAAGCTGGCGCGGGCGCTCAGCGTGCCGGTCGAGGAGCTGTTTTGGCTGGAGGATTAAGCGCCCCGACTTCGCGAACAAGGTCGCCCTGCGGCGCGCTCATGTCAGCCAGGTGCATGCCCCAGCCCGGGATGAAGAAGCCAAGGACGCCGACCTCGCCCCCAATGCGGTCGGTGCGCTTGTCCTTCGGGTCGGCATTGGTGCGGATCGAAAGATAGCCGCGCGGCCCATCGTTGACGCAGCGGCCCGAGACGAGGCCTTCCGTGCGGAGGAACGGCGAAGGGGGCGCGCCTTCGGTCGACCATTCGATCGGACCGCCGGGCACGGGCTGCCTCGACAATGCATACCAATAGCTGTCGAGCGGCACCCAGCCGGCCGCGCCGGGTCGCGCCGGGTTGGTACATGCGACGGTCATGCCGGGCGCGTCGGAATAGCCGAACACCGCGCCGGGCGGTGGAGCGTTCTTCTCACGATAGCTGACCCAGGTAATGACGCAGCCGGTTTGGCCTGGCCTGGAGCAGACCGGGGTCGACTTGAACGTGCCGCCGACCAGCTTGCCCGGGGGCACCAGCACGTTGAAGCCGGGGATGATCGCCAGCTGCATCTGGCGTGCGATCGGCTTGCCCTCAATCTCTTGCGCGATCAGCGTCTGCAGCATCCAGCTGCCCTGGCTGTGGCCGATCAGGACGAACGGGCGTCCCTTGTTGTATTTGGCCAGATATTCCTTCCAGGCGGCGCGAACGTCGCCATAGGCGGTGGCGAAGGGCGCCTTGAAATCGGCCCCGGCGGCGACCGCGGTGATGAGGCCCACGGTCATCGACCGGTAGAGCGGCGCGAAGGTGCGGCAGCTGCCGGCGAAGCGGGCGAATTGGACCTCGACCGCCGCCTTCTCTTCGCTGGGAGTGAGGTCGCTGTTGACGCCCTGGTCGCGGCTGACGGTGGGATAGACGTAGAAACAGTCGACTCCCGCGTCCCTCACCACCGGCGACAGCCCGGTCGAGCCATAGCCGTTGGGGTTGAGCGCGGTGGTCTTGAGCGGGGTCGAGCAGGTGTCGGCGCGGCCCGGCAGGCACAGCCAACTGGACCCGTTCGAATAATCGGGAGCAGCGGATCCAGCGCCCGCCTGGGCGGCCAAAAGCGCAGCGGCAAGCAACATCATTTATCTCCCTGGTCGAACAATCCAGTCTGTGCGCCGCTGGGAGGGTTGAGGCCCAAATGCGTCCAGCCGCGCCCGTTCAGGCAACGCCCTCGTGCCGTGCGGGCGATGAGGCCGAGCTGAATGAGATAGGGCTCGATCACTTCCTCAAGCGTGTCGCGCGGTTCGGAAAGACCTGCCGCCAGCGTCTCGATCCCGACCGGTCCGCCGCCATAGAGGTCAGCGATCATCGTGAGGTAGCGCCGGTCCATCGCGTCGAGCCCGAGCGCATCGATCTCCAGCCGGTCCAGCGCCCGGTCGGCCACCGCGGCATCGATCGTGTCGGCGCCGGCGGCATGAGCGAAATCGCGCACCCGGCGGAGCAGGCGGCCAGCGATGCGCGGCGTGCCCCGGCTTCGGCGGGCGATCTCATGTTCGCCTTCCTTGGTGGTCGGGGCGCCAAGCAGCCGCGCGGCCCGGCTGACGACCTGCTCGAGCTCCGGCGTCGTATAGAAGTTCAGGCGGACCGGAATTCCGAAGCGGTCGCGCAGCGGCGTGGTCAGCAAGCCTTGCCGGGTGGTCGCCCCGATCAGGGTGAAGCGCGGCAGGTCGATCCGGACCGAGCGGGCCGACGGGCCTTCGCCGATCATCAGGTCGAGCGCGCGGTCTTCCATTGCCGGATAGAGCACTTCCTCGACCGCCGGATTGAGGCGGTGGATCTCGTCGATGAACAGGACGTCGCCATCTTCGAGGTTGGTCAGCAGCGCTGCAAGGTCGCCCGACTTGGCGATGATCGGGCCTGAGGTGGCGCGGAAGCCGACGCCCATTTCGCGGGCGACGATCCCCGCCAGCGTCGTTTTGCCGAGGCCGGGAGGGCCGTGGAACAGCACATGGTCGAGCGCCTCTCCGCGAGCCTTGGCGGCATGGACGAAGACCCGCAGGTTCTCCCGCGCCGCCTGCTGACCGATGAATTCGTCAAGGCTCTTCGGCCGTAGCGCCTGGTCCGCATCCTCGGCAGTGCGCTCGGGCGTGGTGATGCGGGCGGGATCGATGGCCATTGCCGTGCTTGTGGCAAGTTGCATCCGCCCGCGCAATTGGTCACGCTGCAACTAGAAGAGGGAGGCGGGGCATGCTGATCGACCGGCGAACGATGATTGCGGGGAGCGCTGCGCTCGCCGCTGCCCCGGCCCTGGCAAAGGCTCCAGCCGCAAAGTCTGGCTGGTACGACCGGGCGATCGTCATCGATGCGCTGGGCGGGGTCGGCGATCCCTATGCACCGCCGGAGCAACTGCGCCTCAGCGATCGGGCCTGGAACGAGATGGTCGAGACCGGCGTGACCCTGCTGCGCGACACGGTGATGCCGGTCGGCAATGTCGCCGATCCCTGGGGAGATTATCAGAAGGACCTCGCGTCCAAGCTGGACATCCTCAATGCCAATCCCGAACGGCTGGTGCTGGTGCGAACCGCGGCGGACATTTTGAAGGCCAAGCGCGAAAAGAAGTTCGCCTGGGTATTTGGGACGCAGGATACGTCGATGGTCGGCGGGGAGCTCGACCGGCTGGCCGAGATGAAGAAGAGCGGAGTGATGACCGTCCAGCTGACCTACAACAACCGCAATCTGAGCGGCGACGGGGCGCTGGAGCCGGGCAATGCGGGCCTCAGCAAGCTCGGCAAGGCGTCGATCGAGCGGATCGAAGCGGAAAAGCTGTTGCTCGACCTGTCGCACGGCGGCGCTCGGACGATGGCGGAGGCGACGGCGCAGGCCAAGCGGCCGCTGGTGATCAGCCATACCGGCGCCCGTGCGCTAACCGACCATCCGCGCAACACAGAGGATGCGACCATCAAGGCGGTGGCCGACAAGGGCGGGGTGGTCGGCGTCTATTTCATGCCGTTCCTGACGCTCGACAGCCATCCGAAAGGCGCGGACCTTCTCGACCATGTCGAGCATGTCGCCAATATCGCAGGCGAGGACCATGTCGGCATCGGTACCGACAATGGGGTGCTCCCGACGCTGCTTGACCCGGAGACCAAGAAGAAGATGGATGAGTGGCAGGCGCAGCGGATCAAGGCAGGGATAGCGTCGCCCGGCGAGGCGATCGGCGTCTATCCGCTGCTTGCCGACTACAACAGCGTCGACCGTTACCGCCGCTTCGCCGACGACCTTGCCAAGCGCGGCTGGAGCCAGGCACGGCTGGAGAAGCTGATGGGCGGCAATTTCCTGCGCGTCTACAAGGAGGCGTGGGGCGGGTAACTGTCAATCGCGATGCTCGATGCTCTCGCCCAATATCTCGATCCAGCGGTGCTTGCGCCTTTCCCACACCGAATAGTCGATGCATTCGAAATAGGGGTCGTCGAGCGCGCCGAGCGGGATCGCCACAAGCTCGGGAAAATTGCCGCCGCCGTAGTAGACGGTCGAGCCGCATACGGGGCAGAAATTATAGGTGGTTTGCTGGCCGCTGTCGGCGGTGCGGACCCACTGGCTCGAATTGCCCTCGACCTTGACGCATTCCGCCTCCCATCGCGCCTGGGCCGAAAGGGCGCTGCCTGTCCGCTTCTGGCAAGCAAGGCAATGACAGACCGAAACCCGTACGGGATCGCCCTCGGCCATCGCCGTCAGCTGGCCGCAGCGGCAGGAGGCGAGCCGCTCGCTCAGTCGAAATGCTCCACGGCCTCGCTCTCGATCTCGAGCCAGCCGTGCTTGCGCTGCTCCCAGACCGAGAATTGGGGTTCGAAAAAGTAGGGATCGTCGAACGCGCCAAGCGCGATGGCAATTTGGCCGTCGGCCCCGTCGTTGTTGTCATAGAGAACGTCCGAGCCGCACTCTGGGCAGAAATAGAACCTGGCCCGGTTGCCGCTGTCGGAGACTAGCTCGAAGGAGCTGGAGCGGCCCTCGATCACGACCTGGTCGGCGGGCCAGCGCGCCTGGGCAGCGAATGCGCTGCCGCTGCGCTTCTGGCAATTGAGGCAGTGGCAGACCGACATGCGCACCGGCTCGCCGGTAACGTTCGCCTTGAGCTGGCCGCAGCGGCAGGAGGCGGTGCGGGAGGTCATTTCGCGAGCGCCTTTTCGATCCTCCGCCACACCTCGGCGACCGCCTCGACGGCTGGATTGGACGCTGGAAACAGCTCGCCGACGGGAGAGCGCTCGAGGCTCATCCGCTCATAGGCGCTGGCCATCGGGATTACCGGCCATCCCGGTTGCCCGGCCAGCTCCTCCCGGTGAAGGCCGCGGCGGCGATCGACCATCGAAAAGACCGGCGCGAGGATCACCTTCGGCCCTTTCTTTTGGGCGACATGATGCTTGATTTCGTCAAGTGCCCGGCGGGAGAGCGGTGCGGGAATCACCGGGACTACCACCAGGTCGGTTGCGCGCAGGATCTGGTCGGCGGTGTCGGTCATGCCCGGCGGGCAGTCGATGATGATCCGGTCATAGTCGCCGGTGAGGTGGCTGGCGGCCTTGGCCAGCCGTTTGCGCTTGCCGAGGTCGTGGAAGGCATGTTCGAGGTCGCGCAGCGAGGCGTCCGCGGGTAGCAGGTCGAGCCGGTCGATCGCGGTCGGCAGGATCAGTTTCGACGGATCGGAATCGCGGATGATGCTGCGCTCCGCCTTGCCGCCGCCCGGAGGTTCCTGGCCGAGGATGTAGGTCGCGGCGGCCTGGGCATCGAGATCCCACAGCAGGGTCCGGCGCCTGGACAGAGTTGCGCTGGCCCAGGCGAGATTGACCGCCAGCGTGGTCTTCCCGACCCCGCCCTTGGCGCTGTAGAGCGCGATGATCATTTCGCGGCCTTGCGAAGCGCCAAGCGGACCAGCGAGTCAAGGCTGGCGTCAGGGCCAAGCTCTTCATTGGCGGCGGCGACGGCGGCGCTGGCTTCGGCAGGTTTGAAGCCGAGGTTGGCGAGGGCGGAGAGGGCGTCCGCGGCGGGGCCGCCGCGGGGCGCGGGCGCACCGGCCACGCCCGCCAGCGCGGGGCTGCCGAGCTTGCCCGCCAGTTCGTTGACGATCCGCTGCGCGAGCTTGGGGCCGACGCCATTGGCCCGCGCGACCATCGCCTTGTCACCATGCGCAATGGCGGTCGCCAGCTCGGCCGGGTCGAGCACCGACAGGATAGCGAGGGCGACGCGGCCGCCGACCCCCTGGACGCTGGTCAGGGCGCGGAAGGACTCGCGCTCGCCGGCCGAGCCGAAGCCGAACAAGGTCCAGCCGTCCTCGCGCACCTGAAGCTCGGTCAGGATCATCACTTCGCCGCCGATCGGGCCGAGCGCGTCGAGCGTGCGGGAGCTGGCCTGCACCTGGTAGCCGACGCCCTGGACATCGATCACCGCATGGTCGGCGGCGGCCTCGGCGAGCTTCCCGGTCAGGCGAGCGATCATGGCGACAAGTTAGAGCAAGACTTTTTCATTTCGTCACCCCCGTCTCCCCTTGATCCGCGCGAAGGCGTAACAATCTCCACCTACGGAGTCGCCGGGGGGCGGGAACGCAGAGCCAAGGAGGCCTAACCCATGCCGACGATTAAGACGCGCGACGGAACCGAGATCTTCTACAAGGACTGGGGCCCGAAAGACGCCCAGCCGATCGTTTTCCATCATGGTTGGCCGCTCTCCGCGGACGACTGGGACAACCAGATGCTGTTCTTCCTCGGCAAGGGCTATCGGGTGATCGCCCATGACCGGCGCGGGCATGGGCGGTCGGAGCAAACCGACGGCGGCAACGAGATGGACACCTATGCGGCGGACGTCATCGACCTGGTCGCGGCGCTCGATCTCAGGAATGCAGTGCACGTCGGTCATAGCACCGGGGGCGGCGAGGTCGCTCATTATGTCGCGCGGGCGGAAGCGGGCCGCGTGTCCAAGGCCGTGCTGCTCGATGCCGTGCCGCCGGTGATGGTCAAGAAGGACACGAACCCCGGCGGGCTGCCGATCGAAGTGTTCGACGGCTATCGCAAGGCGCTCGCCGACAACCGCGCCCAGCTTTACCTCGATATCCCGAGGGGCCCCTTCTATGGCTTCAACCGGCCGGGCGCGAAGGTCAGCCAGGGCCTGATCGACAACTGGTTCCGGCAGGGCATGATGGGCAGCGCCAAGGCGCACTATGAGTGCGTCAAGGCCTTTTCCGAAACCGACTTCACCGAGGATCTGAAGAAGATCGAACAGCCGGTGCTGGTGATCCACAGCGAGGACGACCAGGTCGTGCCCTATGCGGATTCAGGGCCGCTGTCCGCCCAGCTTTTGAGGAACGGCACGCTCAAGACCTACAAGGACCTGCCGCACGGCTGCGCCCAGACCCATCCGGACCTGATCAATGCCGACATCCTCAACTTCATCGAGGGCCGGCCGGTCGAGGAGCTGGCCGAGGAGCCGAAGGTCGAGGTGGTGCTGACCTAAGTCAGCCCAGACGCCGGGCGCTGGCGAGGTGGTGAGCATGAGTGATCGCCACCGCCAGCGCGTCGGCGGCGTCGGGACCGGCGATCGCGCAACCGGGCAGCAGGCGCTGGACCATGGCGTGGACCTGCGCCTTCTCGGCGGCGCCGTTGCCGACGACGGCCTTCTTGACCAGCCGCGCGGCATATTCGCCGACGTCCAGCCCGGCGCGGGCGGCAATCATCAGCGCGACGCCGCGGGCCTGGCCGAGCTTGAGGGTCGACTGCGGGTTCTTGTTGACGAACACTTCCTCGACCGCGGCCGCTTCCGGCTGGTGATCGGCAAGCAGCGCCTCCAGCTGCGAGGCGAGGTGCGACAGGCGCTTGGGCAGCGGCTCGGACGGGTCGGTCTTGAGCTGGCCATTGGCGAGATGCGAGAGGCGATTGCCGTCGGCTTGAATCAAACCCCAGCCGGTCGTGCCCAGGCCGGGGTCCAATCCCAATATCCTAGGCAAGCTTCTCCAACTCCTCGTCGGGGACGTCGTAATTGCCCCAGACGGTCTGGACGTCGTCGTCTTCCTCAAGCGCGTCGATCAGCTTCATCAGCGTCGCTGCGTCGTCGCCGGTGACGGTGGTTTCGTTCTGCGGCTTCCAGCCGAGCTTGACCGCCTCGGCCTCGCCGAGCGCGGCTTCGAGCGCCTTGGCGACTTCGTGCAGCGAGTCGATCGCGGTCCAGATTTCGTGGCCGTCCTCGTCGCTCTGGACATCGTCGGCGCCGGCTTCGATCGCGGCTTCGAGCACCTTCTCCTCGTCGCCGGCGGTGGCCGGATATTCGATCAGGCCCATCCGGTCGAAACCGTGGCTGACGCTCCCGCTGGCGCCGAGGTTGCCGCCGTTCTTGGAAAAGATGGTGCGGACATTGGTGGCGGTGCGGTTGCGGTTGTCGCTGAGCGCCTCGACGATGATCGAGACGCCGCCCGGGCCGAAGCCCTCGTAGCGGATCTCTTCATAATTCTCGGCGTCGCTGGCCGAGGCCTTGTCGATCGACCGCTGGATATTGTCCTTCGGCATCGACTGCGCCTTGGCGGCCAGGATGGCGGCGCGGAGCCGGGCGTTCATGTCCGGATCGGGCAGGCCCATCTTCGCCGCGACGGTGATTTCGCGCGACAGCTTCGAGAACATCGCCGAGCGCTTTTTGTCCTGCGCGCCCTTGCGATGCATGATGTTCTTGAATTTGGAATGGCCTGCCATGGCGTCCTCTTAAGCTAGTCCGAGCGCCTGGCGATAGGTTTCGAGCAGCGCGTCGGCCTCCTGGCGGACGTGGGTTTCCATCCGGCGGAGGCGGACGATGGCGCGCATCGTCTTGGTGTCGTAGCCATTGGCCTTGGCCTCGGCGTAGACGTCCTTGACGTCGTCGGCGATACCCTTCTTTTCCTCTTCCAGCCGCTCGATACGCTCGATGAACAGCCGCAGCTGGTCCGCCGCGACATTGCCTTCGCTCATTGTTGATTACCCTCTTCGAATCTCATGAAATTGCAATTGAGGCGGCTCAGTAGGCGAGGCGATGGCGAGCCTCAAGCCGGTTGAACGTGAAGGAACAGTCGCTATGGCGAACGCATGCTGAAACCCCGTGCGCGCAAAGTGAAGATCCTGGCGACCCTTGGCCCGGCATCGTCGGACCCGGACATGATCCGGGCGCTGGTCGAAGCGGGGGCGGACGCCTTCCGGATCAACATGAGCCACGGCAGCCAGGCCGAGAAGGCCAAGTTGGTCGAGGCGATCCGCGGGCTCGAGAAGGTGCTTCATCGGCCGATGACGATCGTGTTCGACCTGCAGGGGCCGAAGCTCAGGGTCGGCAAGTTCAAGGGCGGTTCGGCGCTGCTGACGCCCGGCCACATGTTCGTGCTCGACAATGACATGGAGCCGGGGGACGCGACACGGGTCGAGCTGCCGCATCCCGAATTGTTCAAGGCCTTGTCGAAGGACGCCCAGCTGCTGATCGACGACGGCAAGATCCGGCTGAGGGTCGCGGCGGTCGAGAAGGACAAGATCGCGACGGTCGTCGAAGTCGGCGGCAAGGTCAGCAACAACAAGGGGGTCAACGTCCCCGGCGTGCTGATCCCGATCCCGGCGCTGACCGACAAGGACCGCAAGGACCTGGTGTTCGCGCTCGAACAGGGCGCCGATTATATTGCACTGTCCTTTGTCCAGCGGCCCGAGGACGTCGCCGAGGCGCGGGCGCTGGTCGACGACAAGGCGGCACTGATGGCCAAGATCGAAAAGCCGCAGGCGATCGATCGGCTGGACGAGATCCTCGAGCTGGCCGACGCGGTGATGGTCGCCCGCGGGGACCTGGGCGTCGAGCTGCCGCCCGAAGGAGTGCCGCCGCTGCAGAACAAGATCGTCGCCGCGGCGCGGCTGGCGGGAAAGCCGGTGGTGGTCGCGACCCAGATGCTGGAATCGATGATCGTTTCGCCGACCCCGACCCGGGCCGAGGTCAGCGACGTCGCCAATGCCATTTACGAAGGGGCTGACGCAGTCATGCTGTCCGCCGAAAGCGCCGCGGGCGCCTATCCGGTCGAGGCGGTGGCGATGATGGACAAGATCGGGCGCAGCGTGGAGGCCGATCCGGTCTATTCGGCCCGCATCCACTTCACCGAGACGCCGGCCGAGGCGACCACCGCCGACGCCCTCTCCGAAAGCGCGGCGCAGATCGTGCGAATCCTCTCGGCCAGCGCCATGGCCTGCTACACTGCGTCCGGATCGACTGCACGCCGCATCGCTCGCGAACGGGCCCAGGTGCCGACCCTGGCGATGACCGCCAGCATGAAGGTTTCGCGGAGGCTCGGCCTGCAGTGGGGCGTCCACGCGGTACACACGCGCGACGTCAATAATTTCGAGGAAATGGTCGGCAAGGCCAAGCGGATGGTGCTTCGGCATCATTTGGCAGAAGCCGGCGACCGGGTGCTGATCATGGCGGGCGTACCCTTCCGGACGAGCGGATCGACCAACGTCATCCATGTCGTCAAGATCGTCGGCGACGAACTCGACAGCTACTCGAACGAGGTCTGAGCCTCCCACAAGGATGGGTAATTCGGTCGGGATCGGGCCGGCTGATTTATGCTGCCGCCCGAGTCGGAGCTTGGATTTTGCATGAACGGCCAGCCTCGCCGGTCCGCGGCCCCCTGCTAAGCCTCGAATCTGGAAGCTTTATCGGTCAATTTGTTGACATTGGTTAACCAAAAGTAAACAATGTCCGATTGGTGACAACGCGAGGGGGTGCACCGTGACCACGAACGTCCCGACCAGTAGCAGCAACAAGAAATATCTCGTTACCGGCGCAGCAGTCGTTGCAGTCGCCTTAGCCGCCTATGGGCTTGGCAGGGTTTATCCGCCGCTCGGCCCGGTGGAAGGCACGATCGCCCCGGCTGGGCGCTATGTCTCGCCGCAAGTCGGCGAGGGCGACGTAGGACTTGGCGACACGTCAGTCGCCGAACTGATGCAGACCGATGTGTTCCGGGTCATGGTCCGGGACGCGAATTTCCGCCAATTGGTCAATGATCCCGGCTTTGCCGCACTGGCCTCCGATCCGTCGGTGATCGCGGCCATCGCTGCAGATCCTGCGGCTTTCTCGGCATTGGCCAAGGATGCTTCGGCATTCCGTTCGCTGGCCCAGCAGGCCGCCGACCTTTCCGCGGCGTCGAAGTCCAACCTGGCCGACGTGTCCGCGCTCAGCGTGATGGCGCAAAATAGTGCCGCCTTCTCCAAGCTTGCCGACAATGATGGCGCGTTTGCAGCGCTGGCCGGAAATTCGAAGGCGTTCGCGGCGCTGGCGGCCAATCACCCGTCGGCGTTCGCCAAGATGGCCCAGAATGCGGCGGAGTTCGGCAAATATGCCAACAACCTCTCCGCCTTTAAGGTCGACGCGGCCAATGCCGGGAAGGTCCCGGCGATGGCCGGCGATGCTGCGGCGTTCGCCAAGCTTGCCGACGATTCCGCGGCCATGTCGGCGCTCAGCGCGAACGACGGCGCGGCCTTCAAGGCGCTTGGAGCCAACGCCAGCCAGTTCCGGCAACTCGCCTCGAGCGACGCCTCGTTCCGCAACCTGCAGGTCGCGGCCGAACTGATGGGCAAGAATGCATCGGCGTTCCGCAGCCTTGCATCCAACGACAGCGCGCTGTCGGCGGCGGCGGACGCAGCCTTCGGCCTCGGCTCCAGATTGCAAGCTGCCGGAGCCTTGAACGATGCCGCCATTTCGGCGGTCGCGCTCAATGCCAAGACCTTGTCGAGCCTGGCCGGCAGCTCATCCGCGCTGGCGGCCCTGGCCGGCAATTCGAAGGCGTTCGCGGCGCTGGCGGCCAACCACCCGTCGGCATTCGCCAAAATGGCCCAGAATGCGGCGGAGTTCGGCAAATATGCCAACAATCTCTCCGCCTTTAAGGTCGACGCGGCCAATGCCGGGAAGGTCCCGGCGATGGCCGGCGATGCCGCTGCGTTCGCCAAGCTGGCCGACGATTCCGCGGCCATGTCGGCGCTCAGCGCCAACGACGGCGCGGCCTTCAAGGCGCTTGGAGCCAACGCCAGCCAGTTCCGGCAACTCGCCTCGAGTGACGCCTCGTTCCGCAACCTGCAGGTTGCGGCCGAGCTGATGGGCAAGAACCCGGCCTTCTCCAGCTTCGGCAAGAATGGTTCTGCCCTGGCGGATGCGGCGCTGTCGGCGTCCAAATTCAACTCGCTGGCGGCGCTTTCCGCGCTGCAGGGACAGGGCAAGCTCAGTGCGTCGATGCAATCGGCACTCGACCAGCACGGGGCCGCCTTTTCGTCGATGATGGGCAATTCCAAGGCTTTCTCGGCGCTTGCCGGAAACCAGGCGGCGCTCTCGGCGCTGGCGAACCATGGAGCAGCCCTTTCGGCCTTGTCGGGCAATTCGAATTTCCGGGCATTGGTGGGCAATCCGGCGTTCGGGGCAGCGCTGCGGTTCGGTAATGTGAACGCGGCGATCGCCCAGGCGGATTAACGCGTAGCCGCTCGGCGGCGTTTGGGGGGCTGATGAGGGGGAACGCACGGCCGCGTCGCGCGGTTTCGAGCATGGTTGCGTCGCTGATGCTCGGAACGGCTTCAGCGGCCGCCGCTCAGCAATCTCCTGAGCCGCCCCCTCCGCCGACCGACACGACCACCGTCGCCGAACCGGCGTCCGAGCCACCGGCCAAGGGGCCGGACAAGCCCAAGGGGCCGGAGCATGTACCGCCCGATGCGTCGGGCATCGACCTCACGACGCTTGAAACCAAGGACCTCGACCTTCTCTATTTCGATCCGGTCCAGACCTACCTGACGCCGTACATCGCGCGGGCCTATGAGAATGCGCTGGGGTTCCATGAGCGGACCTTCCAGTGGCAGCCGTGGGAAAAGACCACGGTGCTGCTGAAGGATTTCAGCGACTATGCGAACGCCGGCGCGCGCGCCTCGCCGAACAACACCGTGCTGATCGACGTGGCGCCACTTTCCTACACGATGGAGACCTTCACGCCCGGCGAGCGGTTCTTCACCATCGTCAATCATGAAATGGCGCATGTCGCCCAGATGGACGTGTGGAACCGCCGCGATGCCTTCTGGCGCAACTTCTTCCACGGCAAGGTATCGCCGATCCAGGAACATCCCGAATCCATCCTGTACAATTATCTGGTGACGCCGCGGGTCAACACGCCGCGCTGGTACCTCGAAGGCGGGGCGGTGTTCTTCGAGACGTGGATGTCCGGCGGCCTCGGCCGCGGCCAGGGCGGCTATGACGAGATGGTGTGGCGCGCCAAGGTCCGCGACAACGACAAATTCTATTCGCCGCTGGGCCTCGAAGCCGAAGGAACGGCGATCGACTTCCAGGTCGGGGTCAACGACTATCTCTACGGCACCCGGTTCATGTCGTACCTGGCGCTCAAATATGGGCCCGACAAATTCGTCGAATGGCAAAGCCGGCGGGAGGGCAGCAAGGCCTTCTATGCCGCCCAATTCAAGCAGGTGTTCGGCAAGAAGCTCGACGCCGTCTGGAACGACTGGATCGCGTTCGAGCATGAGTATCAGCAGGCGGCGCTGGCGAGGCTTGCCCAATATCCGCTGACCGAGACCGTCAAGCTAAGCCCCAAGGGCCTCGGTTCGATCTCGCGGGGCTATATCGATACCAAGACCAACAGCCTGATCGCGGCCTTCCGCTATCCCGGAACGATCGGCTTCGTGGGGCGAATGGACCTGGCCACCGGCAAGCTCACCAAGCTCCAGGAAATCAAGGGCATGATGCTCTACAAGGTGACTAGCGTCGCCTTCGATCCCGATGCCCGGACCGCCTATTATACCGAAGACAATTACGCCTTCCGCGACCTTGTGGCGGTCAATGTCGACACCGGCCGCAAGCGGATGCTGCAGCGCGACGCGCGCATCGGCGATTTGGTCGTCAATCCCGCGGACAAGTCGATCTGGGGGATCCGGCACGAAAACGGCCTGGCGACGATCGTCCGGATTCCAGCGCCCTATGGAGGCTTCAACCAGATCCATACCTTCAAATATGGACAGATTCCGTTCGACCTCGACGTTTCGCCCGACGGGACCAAGATTTCGGCATCGTTCGGCGAGGTCAACGGCACGCAATCGGTGCGGGTCTGGAATATCGACAGCCTGTCGCCCGACAACGATCCGGTCGAGGTCGCCCGGCTCGACCTGCCGCCGGCGACGCCTGAAGGCTTCATCTTCGCGCCGGACGGGAAATCGCTCTACGGCACGAGCTACTATACCGGCGTGTCGAACGTTTTCCGCTTCGACCTCGACACCCAGAAGTATGACGCGATCAGCAATGCGTCGACCGGCTTCTTCCGGCCGATGCCGCAGCCTGACGGGTCGCTGATCGCCTATGAATTCAGCGGCGAGGGCCTGCAGCCGGTCCGTTTCACGCCGAAAGTGCAGAGCGATCTTGGAACTGTCGAATTCCTCGGCACGCGGGTGGTCAACGAGCGCCCCGAGCTCAAGCAATGGGGAGTGGGCTCACCGGCCAAGATCGACCTCGATCCGCTGATTATCGCCAGGAGCAAATATAATAGCGGCCGGCGCATGAAGCTCGCCGCCGCCTATCCGATCGTCGAAGGGTATAAGCAGAAGGTCGGCCTGGGCTATTACTTCCACTTCGAAGACCCGCTCCAGTTCCGCCAGTTCAGCGCGGCCGTCAGCATCTCGCCGTTCGGAGAGATGCCCAACCACGAGCGCCTTCACGCCGATATCGAGTATAAGACGCTCAGCTGGAAGCTCAGATACTGGCACAATGACGCCGACATCTACGACCTCGCCGGGCCGGTGCTGCGCAGCCGCAAGGGCGATGCCGTCATCCTCAGCTACGAAAAGGCCAAGATCTACGATCCGCCGCGCCAGCTGGACGTTTTCGGCAGCGTCGCCGGCTATTTCGGGCTGGAGCAGCTTCCTTCGGCGCAGAACGTCCCCAGCCCCAAGGACATCTATTCGGCAGAGCTCGGCGTGCGCTACACCAATACCCGCAAGGCATTGGGCGCGGTCGATCATGAAAAGGGCTTTGCCTGGCGCCTGGTAAGCGGCATCGATCATGCGGAAGGCGACAGCTTCCCGCATATCTGGGGCGGGGTCGACTATGGCCTTCCGCTGCCCATCTCCAACAGTTCGGCGTGGATCTATGCGCAGGCGGGCATTGTCGGCGGCAAGTCGGAAAGCCCGCTCGGCGCCTATTATTTCGGCAGCTTCCGCAACAACTATGTCGATAACCGGCCGGAGAAACGGTACCGCGAGCTGGAGAGCTTCCCGGGTTTCGAGATCGACCAGATCCCGGCCCGCAAGTTCGGCAAGCTGACCGGCGAGGTGAATTTGCCGCCGGTCCGCTTCGCGGAAATCGGGACCCCGGCTTTCTTCCTCAGCTATGCGCGGACGGCGCTGCTGGGCGGGACGATGCTGCTGCGCTCGCCGGAGAAGCGCAATTACCAGCTGTTCGACGTGGGCGCGCAGGTTGACCTGGGCTTCACGATCGCGATGCGCTTGCCGATGGTGTTTTCCCTCGGCGTCGGACATGGTTTCGGCGACAAGGACATCGATGGACGAACCGAATGGATGGCTTCCCTGAAAATCATGTAAGGTAGCGTTCGTAATGTCGTTTGAACTCATCCATTGGCTGACCGCGCTGACACCCGTCTTGCTGATGGCGCTGCTGTTCGTCTGGCTCGACGTGTTCAAGCTGATGTCGCCGTGGGAAATGATCGCGTGCTTGCTGCTTGGCGCAGTCGCCGCGCTGATCGCCTGGCCGATCAGCGGCCGAATGCTCGATACGCTGCCGATCGGCTACAGCTTCTACAGCCGCATCGTCGCGCCGTTCATCGAGGAGGCGCTGAAGGGGGCGGCGCTGGCCGTGCTGATCCTGAACAACCGGATCGGCTACAAGCTTGATGCGGTCATTTCGGGCTTTGCCATCGGCGCCGGTTTCTCGGTCATCGAGAATATCTTCTACCTTGCCCGCTTCCCGGAGCTGACGACCTCCGTTTGGCTGGTGCGGGGACTAGGCACCGCTGTCATGCATGGCACGACCACGGCCATTCTCGCCGCGACGGCGCATGAGCTTGGCGAGCGATCGCTGCGGAAAGAGGGCGGGCAAATGTTCAACCCGCTTTGGCTGCTGCCGGGCTATTTGCTGGCGAGCCTGGTCCATCTCGCTTTCAACCAGTTTCCCAGCCATCCGATGGAAGACATGATCGTTACCATGGTGGTGGCTCCAATCCTCCTGATCGCCATCATGCGGTTCGGAGAAAGCGAGACCAAGCAGTGGCTGCTGGATGAAAGCGAAGCGCATCGTCGCTGGCTTGAGGAATGGAAGTCGGGCGGCTTTCCGTCCGATGCCAGCGGGCAGCGGATCGCCGCGCTGGCGGCGAGCCTCAAGCCGGACCAGGCCGAGCTGCTGCGAGACTATTGCATCGTCAAGGCCGAGCTCGTGCTGGCCGCCGAAGTGGAATTGATGGACGGTGACCGCGACCTCGACGAGGGCCAGTCAGACCGGCTCCGCGCCGATTTTGCCCGATTGGAAGAGATCAAACAGGCGATTGGCCGCATCGGCTACGCGGCGCTGAGCCGGCGGCTGCCGTTCAGCCGCAACGACGAATGGGAATTGAGCGAGCTCAAGGAGCTGCTCGACCGCAATTGACGCTCCGCCCGCCGCGTGGCAGCGGCTTCGCCGACGGGAGAGGATATGGCGACCACCATCGAACAGCTTGAAGCCAAGCGCGCGCAGGCGCGGCTTGGCGGGGGCGAGAAGCGGATCGAAGCGCAGCACGCCAAGGGGCGGCTGACGGCGCGCGAGCGGCTGACGGTGCTGCTCGATCCCGGCAGCTTCGAGGAAGTCGACATGTACGTCGAGCATAATTGCGTCGACTTCGGCATGGAGACGCAGAAGGTCCCGGGCGACGGCGTCGTCACCGGGTCCGGGACGATCAATGGCCGGCTGGTCTATGTCTTCGCCCAGGACTTCACCGTGTTCGGCGGCTCGCTGTCGGAACGGCACGCCGGCAAGATCTGCAAGATCATGGACGCGGCGATGAAGGTCGGCGCGCCGGTGATCGGCCTCAACGATTCAGGCGGCGCGCGCATCCAGGAAGGGGTCGCCTCGCTCGGCGGCTATGCCGAAGTGTTCCAGCGCAATGTGCTCGCATCCGGAGTGGTGCCGCAAATTAGCGTGATCATGGGGCCGTGCGCGGGCGGCGCGGTCTATTCGCCGGCGATGACCGACTTCATCTTCATGGTGAAAGACAGCTCTTACATGTTCGTCACCGGGCCCGAGGTGGTGAAGACCGTCACCAACGAGATAGTAACCCAGGAGGAACTGGGCGGCGCCGTCACGCATACTACCAAATCGGGCGTCGCCGACGTCGCATTCGAGAATGACATCGATGCGCTGCTCGCCACCCGCGACTTCTTCGACTTCCTGCCGCTTTCCAACCGCCACGACATTCCCGAGCGGCCCTGCGCCGATCCGTGGGACCGGATCGAGGACAGCCTCGACAGCCTGATCCCGCCGTCGGCCAACCAGCCCTATGACATGCATGAGCTGATCCGGAAGGTGGCCGACGAAGGCGACTTCTTCGAGATCCAGCCGGCCCACGCTGCCAACATCATCGTCGGCTTCTGCCGGATCGAGGGAAAGACGGTCGGCGTGGTCGCCAACCAGCCGATGGTGCTGGCCGGCGTGCTCGACATCAACTCGTCGAAGAAGGCCGGGCGGTTCGTCCGCTTCTGCGATGCGTTCGACATTCCGATCGTCACCTTCGTCGACGTGCCGGGGTTCCTTCCCGGAACGGGGCAGGAGCATCACGGCATCATCAAGCATGGCGCGAAACTGCTGTTCGCCTATGCCGAGGCGACGGTGCCGAAGATCACGGTGATCACACGCAAGGCCTATGGCGGGGCCTACGACGTCATGGCGTCGAAGCACCTCCGCGGCGATTTGAACTATGCCTGGCCCACCGCCGAGATCGCGGTGATGGGCGCCAAGGGCGCGGTCGAGATCATCTTCCGCAAGGACGCCGACAATCCGGAGGAGATCGCCAAGCGCACGAAGGAATATGAGGAGCGCTTCGCCAACCCGTTCGTGGCGGCGGCGAAGGGCTTCATCGACGAGGTGATCATGCCGCATTCGACACGGCGGCGGATCGCGCTGGGGCTTCGCAAGCTGCGCGACAAGCAGCTCGAGAACCCGTGGAAAAAGCACGACAATATTCCGCTGTGAGCGTGTTTCCCTTTCTTGGACCGCTTGGACTTCTTGCATCCGCTTTGTGTTTTTGGAGCCTCTGGAATGGTTGGAGCCGCGGTCGCGTAAGAGCCAAGGGATGGGTCGAGCATAGAGAAGATCCCATATTTTTCTGGTTTGTTGTCGTGTTCCAAGCTGTCGCCGCCCTGTGGTTTGGGTTGATTGGCGTTTTCGTGAGCGCGAACTTGATTGGATTGATCCCATGAAACTCGGACGATTGAACCATGTCGGTGTCGCCACCCCATCGATCGAGAAATCGGTCGCCATGTACCGCGAGCGGATGGGAGCGGAAGTTGTGCGCGATCCGTTCGACTTGCCGGCGCAAGGCGTGCGGGTCTGCTTCGTCGATACGCCCAACAGCCAGATCGAGCTGATCGAGCCGCTGGGCGCGGACTCGCCGATCGTGAAGTTCCTCGAAAAGAACCCCGAGGGGGGGCAGCATCATCTCTGCTTCGAGGTGCCGGACATCGAGGCGGCGCGGGCCTTCTATGACGGGAAGGGCGTGCGGATTCTCGGCCCGACGCGGATCGGAGCGCATGGCACGCCGATCTTCTTCCTCCACCCCAAGGACATGGGCGGGGTGCTGACGGAGATCATGGAAAGTCCTAAGCAGGCGCACTGATGGCCAAGCATTTCGCCACGATCCGCTGGTTTGCCTCCCCCGGCGAAGATTTCGCCAAAGGGCAGTATAGCCGAGCTCACAGCTGGAACTTCGACGGCCTCGCCAATGTCGCCGCCTCGGCGAGCCCGCATATCGTGCCGATGCCTTGGGCCAATCCCGATGCGGTCGATCCGGAGGAGGCGTTCGTCGCCAGCGCCGCCAGCTGCCACATGCTGTTCTTCCTCGACTTCGCACGTCGCGCCGGGGTGATCGTCAACAGCTATGACGACGAGGCCGAAGGGGTGATGGAGAAGGGCGCCGACGGCAAGACCCGCATCACCCGCATCACGCTGCGCCCGCGGATCGTCTACGGCGACGTGGCGCCGACCGAGGAGATGCTGGACGACCTCCACCACAAGGCTCACGAAGCCTGCTTTATCGCCAATTCGATTACTTCCGAGATTGTGATCGAACCGAGATAGGAGTTTCCCGGCGGAGGCCGGGATCCAGGGTGCTGCGAAGCAGCGCCTTTCGGTGCTCCTGGGCCCCGGCCTTCGCCGGGGAACCAATTGGCATTACCGTCGACCGGCGCTAGGGCGAAGCCAATGACCAAGAAGCCGAATATCGACGACTGGAAAGCGCTGGCCGCGAAGGAAGCCAGGGGCCGCGACCTGTCGCGCGAGACGCCTGAGCATATCCGCCTCAATAACGTCTACGGGCCTGAGGATTCGGCCGGGATCGACAGCGGCCTGCCGGGCCTGCCGCCCTATACGCGGGGACCCTATGCGACGATGTACGCTGGGCGGCCCTGGACCATCCGCCAATACGCCGGCTTCTCCACCGCCGAGGAGAGCAACGCCTTCTACCGCCGCAACCTGAAGGCAGGGCAGAAGGGCCTCAGCGTCGCCTTCGACCTTGCCACCCACCGCGGCTATGACAGCGACCATCCGCGCGTCGCCGGGGACGTCGGCAAAGCGGGCGTGGCGATCGACAGCGTCGAGGACATGAAGCTGCTGTTCGACGGCATCCCGCTCGGCGAAATGTCGGTCAGCATGACCATGAACGGCGCGGTGCTGCCGGTGATGGCCTTCTACATCGTTGCCGGCGAGGAGCAGGGCGTTCCTAGGGACCAACTGACGGGGACCATCCAGAACGACATCCTGAAAGAGTTCGCGGTCCGCAACACCTACATCTACCCGCCTGAGCCCTCGATGCGGATCGTATCCGACATCATCGCTTATTGCGCGGAAGAGATGCCGAAGTTCAACAGCATCTCGATCAGCGGCTATCATATGCACGAGGCCGGGGCGACCGCGGTGCAGGAGCTGGCCTACACGCTGGCCGATGGCATGGAATATGTCCGCGTCGCGAAAGCTGACGGGCTCGACATCGACGATTTCGCGCCTCGCTTAAGCTTCTTCTTCGGCATCGGCATGAACCTGTTCATGGAGGTCGCCAAGCTGCGCGCGGCGCGGACGCTGTGGGCGCGGATCATGACGGATCTGGGGGCCAAGACGGAGAAGTCGAAGCTGCTTCGCACCCACTGCCAGACCTCGGGCGTGAGCCTCACCGAACAGGACCCGTACAACAATGTCATCCGCACCACGATCGAGGCGCTGGCGGCGGTGCTGGGCGGGACCCAGTCGCTGCACACCAACAGCTTCGACGAGGCGATCGCGTTGCCGACCGACTTCTCGGCGCGCATCGCCCGCAACACGCAGCTGATTTTGGCCGAGGAGAGCGGCGTAACCGCGGTCGCCGATCCGCTTGGCGGCTCCTACTATGTCGAAGCGCTGACCCGCGAGCTGGAGGAACGGGCCTGGGCGCTGATCGAAGAAGTCGAGCAGCATGGCGGCATGACCAAGGCGGTCGCCGAGGGACTGCCCAAGATGCGGATCGAGGAAGCCGCCGCCGAGCGCGCGGCCAAGGTCGACACCGGCGAGACGGTGATCGTTGGGGTCAACCGCTACCGGCTGGAGAATGAGCCGCATCTCGACATCCTCGAGGTCGACAATGCCAAGGTCCGCGCCGGGCAGATCGCGCGGCTCGAGAAGATGCGCAAAGGCCGCGACGAGGCCAAGGCGCGCGCGGCGTTGGACATGTTGGAAACGGGCGCGCGCGGCGACGGAAACTTGCTCGCCCTCGCCGTCGAATGCGCGCGGGAGCGCTGCTCGCTGGGCGAGATTAGCGACGCGCTGGAGCGGGCGTTCGGCCGCTACCACACCAAGCCGGAGCCGGTGCGCGGCATCTATGGCAAGCGCGATGATGGCCGCTGGAAGGACGCGGTCTCGGGCACTGCTTCGGTCGCCAAGCGGATGGGCCGCAAACCGCGCATCCTGGTCGCCAAGATGGGTCAGGATGGGCACGACCGCGGCGCCAATTTGGTCAGCTCCGCGTTCGGCGACCTGGGCTTCGAGGTGATCGCCGGGCCTTTGTTCCAGACCCCGCGCGAGGCGGCCGAGCTGGCGGTCGAAAGCGACGTCGACGTAGTCGGCGCAAGCTCGCTGGCGGCTGGCCACAAGACGCTGATCCCGGAGCTGATCGCGGCTCTCAAGGAAGCCGGCCGTGCCGACATCAAGGTCGTGGCCGGCGGGGTCATCCCCCCGCAGGATTATGCCATGCTGCGCGAAGCCGGCGTGCAGGCGATTTTCGGGCCGGGGACGAACTTGGCCGACGCCGCGGACGAAGTGCTGCGCCTGCTCGGCCACAACAAGCCGCCGGTTGAGCAAGCGGCGGAGTAGGCAGGGATTTTCCCCGACATTTGGCCGAGATGTGCGCGAAAATGGCGTTCTTCAGCGGCTGGGCCGACCGAGCCGTTCCGTTTAATCATTCGCTAACTGCCGCCGAATAGCCGCGCTTCCGAACTTTTCCGCGGCAGTGAATTGGCGAATGAATGTAAAACCTTGGTGGGTATGGGCGTGTGAGATCGTTGCCGGTACCTGTGCCGTCGCATTGGTTTTCATGCTGGTTGCTTATGCAAAGGGCGGGACCGACAGCCCCAACCTTCCCTTCACCTCGTCGGGCGCGCGAGTAATCCTCATTGGCGTTGGTGGTTCGCTGACCATTGTTGCGTTGCTCCGCTGGGCCCGCGACACAGATGGAGGACTCGCGGAATTTCTTGCCTTCCTCGCCTGGTGGCGGTGATCAATATGGCCGCATTTGAGATGACGGCGTGACAAACTAGGCCGCCAGAAGTCTTGACCGCCGCCGCTGCTTCATAGAGGCAGCGGGCATGTTCAAGAAAATCCTGATCGCCAACCGCGGGGAGATTGCCTGCCGGGTGATCCGCACCGCCAAGCGGATGGGGATCAAGACGGTCGCGGTCTATTCCGATGCCGACGCCCGCAGCCCGCATGTCCGGATGGCCGATGAGAGCGTCAGGCTTGGGCCGGCGCCGGCAGCGGAAAGCTATTTGAAGGCCGAGCTGATCATCGACGCCTGCAAGGCGACGGGCGCCGAAGCGGTGCATCCGGGCTACGGTTTCCTCAGCGAGCGCACGACTTTCGCCAAGGCGCTGGAGAAGGCCGGAATCGCCTTCATCGGCCCGCCGGTGAAAGCCATCGCCGCGATGGGCGACAAGATCGAGTCCAAGAAGCTGGCCGCCAAGGCCGGGGTCAATGTCGTGCCCGGCTATTTGGGCGACATCGCCTCGACCGACGAGGCGGTGAAGATTGCCAAGGACATCGGCTTCCCGGTGATGATGAAAGCCAGCGCCGGCGGCGGCGGCAAGGGCATGCGTCTTGCCTATAGCGAGAAGGACGTCCGCGAGGGGTTCGATGCGACCAAGCGCGAGGGGCTCGCCAGCTTCGGCGACGACCGGGTGTTCATCGAGAAGTTCATCGAGGACCCGCGCCACATCGAGATCCAGATCCTCGGCGATAAACACGGCAACATCCTCTATTTGAACGAGCGCGAATGCTCGATCCAGCGCCGCCACCAGAAGGTGATCGAGGAGGCGCCTAGCCCCTTCGTCTCGCCCGAGATGCGCAAGGCGATGGGCGAGCAGTGCGTCGCGCTGGCCAGGGCGGTTGGCTATCACTCGGCGGGGACGGTCGAGCTGATCGTCTCCGGCGCGGATACGACCGGCAAGAGCTTCTACTTCCTCGAGATGAACACGCGGCTTCAGGTCGAGCATCCGGTGACGGAAGAGACGACCGGCATCGACCTGGTCGAGCAGATGATTCGGGTCGCGGCGGGCGAGAAGCTCAAGCTCAAGCAGGAGGATGTCCCGCTCAACGGCTGGTCGATCGAGGCACGCGTCTATGCCGAGGACCCCTATCGCGGCTTCCTGCCGTCGACCGGACGGCTGACCACGTACAAGCCCCCGGTCGAGCACCGCAGTGGCGGCAGCGTGATCCGGGTCGACGACGGCGTCTACGAGGGCGGCGAAGTATCGATGTTCTACGACCCGATGATCGCCAAGCTGATCAGCTGGGCGCCGTCGCGGGAGAGCGCGATCGACGAGGCGGTGGCCGCGCTGGATGCGTTCCAGCTCGACGGGATTTCGGACAATATCGATTTCCTCTCGGCCCTGCTCCAGCACCCGCGCTTCAGGTCCGGCAACATCACCACCGGCTTCATCGCCGAGGAATATCCGGAAGGGTTCCACGGAGCCCCGGCCGACGAGCAATTGTTGACCGACCTTGCCGCATTGGCCGCGATCGTCGAGCTGACCTACGAGACGCGCGCCGCGCTGATCGACGGGCAGCTGGGCCGGCCGGTGTTCCCTGAAGCGGTGCAGGTGGTGCGCATTGGCCAGGGCTCACAGGCTCGCGACTTCACCGTCGCCATCGCGCCCTATGACGGCGGCAACCTTGCCATCGTCGAAGGCGGCGAGGCGATCGACGTGATCGGCGACTGGGCGCCGGGCGACAAGCTGCTGGTCGCGCACATGGATGGGCGGACGCGTATCGTGCAGGTGGCGAAGCGGGGCCGCGGCTGGACGCTGACCACGCGCGGCGCCGCGCATAAGGTGGTGGTCGTGCCCCGGCATATCGCCGAGCTTGCCAGGCACATGATCGAAAAGGTGCCGCCCGACATGAGCCGGTTCCTGCTGGCGCCGATGCCGGGGCTGCTGACGCGGCTGGAGGTCAAGGCCGGCGACACCGTCGAAGCGGGCCAGCCGGTCGCGGTGGTCGAGGCGATGAAGATGGAAAATATCCTCCGCGCCGAGAAGAGCTCCAAGGTCAAGGCGACCTCGGCCAAGGCCGGCGACAGCCTGGCGGTCGATCAGGTGATTGTGGAGTTTGAGTAGGCTAGCCCAAAAGCCTGTCCAACTTAATCTCTACCGCACCAGCACCCATCAGCGAGTCAGATGGCAAGTCTGGGGTAGCAATGCGACTCCTGTAGATCCGCGGCGTCAAATCATCGTCATACAAAACTAGCTCATGCGGCACGCCCCGATACTCGGGAATCGGCCAGTCCTCCTGACGCCAGTCTCCGATTGCTCCGAGGACATCCCAACGGCCGTCGATCAAGTGAAGATCACCGAACATGCCGACAAGGATAGCCGACTGCGGGAAGAAGCTATCAGGTAACTGGTTCGGCGATGTCGTTCGCGGGCCAAAAAAATAGCCGAGAAGAATCCGACCCCTTGGCCGCATCCTGGCGACAACACCGCGCGCAAACCCGCCCCCACGCAATGGAACAGAGAAGATGGAGCTTTCTTGGTAGGGCAATTTTGGCAAGCTGTTCCCGCCTTGCTTCGGTCGCGCAATTAGGAATTCCGCCCCGCCTTTGTAGGGGAAGGAAATCGTGATCGATCAATCCTTCGGAAAATAGGACAAATCGGCACGGTACGACCAGGTCTCGCTTCTCACCTTCGTAATAACCGATGTGAGTTTAGCGCCGTCATCAGAAGTGCCATTGTATAATCCAGCCAGCCACGCTGGAAATGACATGTCCCGTAACTCCAGCTCCGACCAACTGGCACGAGGAACCATCAGAACGTAGGACGGCAGTTCCATTCCCCCCAAGCCGCGGTACCAGCTAAGGGGCCTGGCATTGGAACTGCGGATCTTTAGCGAGGCCAGCGTCTGTTCGAATGCAGTCGCTTGATCGGGACGCATCTGGACGTAATAGACGTCCACCATCGCCGAAGGATCGTGGCTCTCTAACGGAAAGGCCGTGCTGGCGACCGCGAGGCTGGCAAACACCTCATAGGTGAGCGGCTTGCCGTAAGGTGCGACATACCGCTCGAAATGCTTCGCATCGCCCGCAAGATCAGGTCGACGATCGATATCGCTAAAGGTTGATCCAAACGTACCATCGATGAAAGCGCCAACGCGTGATCCGGCGACGACTTTCCAACCATACCAGGTGAGATGGTCATTCTTTGACCGGTGCCATTCGAGATGTTCCTTATATCCGGCATCGAATGCCGCTGGCTGGCTCAATTCATAAGAATAGAGGAAAGCTGCTGTCGGCGGTGGCGACGCGGCAGGTGCCATCTGAAACTCCATCGGACGATTTTTTGATTGTCGCTACGAATAGAGGCCCTGTCGCCAACTCTAACCCGCCAAAAGTGATCTTCGCAGAAGCGGAGCGCGTTCGGCGCCAAATCGTGCAAGTTCGGCGGAACTACGGCCTGATCTCAGCTGCGAAATCTCAACTCCACCCTTCGCAATTTCCCCGTCGCGGTCTTGGGCAAGGCGTCAACAAACACGATTTCACGAGGATATTTGTATGGCGCAATCGTTGCTTTCACGAAATTCTTGAGTTCTGAAATTAAAGCGTCATTTGGGACCACATTGGCCGCGGCGACGATGAACGCCTTCACCTTCTGGCCGCGCTCGGGACAGGGGACGCCAATCACCGCGCATTCGGCGACCGCCGGATGGCCGAGCAGCGCATTTTCCACCTCCGGCGCGCCGATATTATAGCCCGAGCTGACAATCATGTCGTCGCTGCGGGCGACGTACCAATAATAGCCGTCGGCGTCCTTGCGGTAGGTGTCGCCTGTAAGGTTCCAGCCGCCTTCGACATAGTTCGTCTGGCGAGGGTCGTCGAGGTAGCGGCAGCCGGTCGGGCCCTTGACCGCCAGCCGGCCTTCGCCCTGGGCCATCGGCCGGCCGTCGGCGTCGAGCACGGTCGCCTCATAGCCCGGCACCGCGCGGCCGGTTGAGCCGGGGCGGATCGCGTCGCCGCTTTCGGAAATGAAGACGTGCATCATCTCGGTCGAGCCGATGCCGTCGACGATCGAGATGCCGGTGTGCGCCTTCCACGCCGCCCAAGTCGCACTGGGGAGGTGCTCGCCGGCCGACAGGCAGCATTTGAGGCTCTTCAGCGCGTCTTGAAGCGCTGGTTGCGAGAGCATCGCCTTGTAGGCGGTTGGGGCGGTGGCGAGGTGGGTGACGCCGAATTTCGCCATCGCTTCGAGCATTGCGGACGGCGACGGCTGCTCGATGGTCGCGGTGGCCGCGCCGAAGTAGAGCGGGAACATCAGCGTTGCGCCAAGCCCGAAGGTGAAGGCGATCGGCGCGCTGGTCATGACGATGTCGCCGGGCGCCATTAGGAAATGATTTTTGGCGAAGGTATCGCACGGGGCGAGGATGTCGCGGTGGAACTGGATGCAGCCCTTGGGGATGCCGGTGGTGCCGCTGGTGAAGGCAACCATCGCCGGATCGTCGCGGCCGGTGCCGACCGGGTCGAGGGGCTTCAAGGAAGCGCAGCGCGTCTCCATCTCGCCCTTGCCATAGTCGCCGTCATATTTGACGAGGTGCTTGATGAAGCGGGTCTGGCTCATCGCGCCGCGGAAGTCGCCGATGAAGCGGCTGTCGACGATGGCGTGACTGATCTCGGCGCTGTCGATCACGGTCGCTATCTCGCCGGGCCGAAGGAGTGGCATGGTGGTCACCACCACTCCGCCGGCCTTCAACACGCCGAGCCAGGCGGCGAACATGGTGTAGCCGTTGGGCCCGCGCAGCAGCACGCGATTGCCGGGGATGAGGCCCTTCACTTCGACCAGCAGGCGCGCGATGCGGCCGGAAAAATCGTCGAGTTCTCCGTAGCTCCAGCGGCCATGGGCGTTGACGATGGCGAGGTCGCCCGGCTTGCCTCCGTTCAGCAGCTCGACCGCGGCGTTGAGGCGTTCGGGGTAATCGAGCGGCAGGAATTCGGGTAGCTGGTCGGGGCGCGGCAGCCGGTCGCGAACGAAGCTGTCGTAACTCACTCCGGCACCACCGCCGTCGCCTCGATTTCTACCTTGGCGGCGGGTTCGACCAGCCTGACGACTTCGACCAGCGCCATCGCCGGATAATTGGAGCCCATGACCTCCTTCCAGGCCGCGCCGATTTCCTTTAGGCTGGCGAGATAATCCTCGATCGAGGTGACGTAACAGGTCAGGCGGGCGATGTTCCCGGGCCCGGCCCCGTCGCACTCGAGGATGGCAAGGATGTTGCGGAGCGCCTGGGCGAATTGCCCGGCCAGCGTGTTGGAGACGAAATGTTCATTTGCGTCCCAACCGACCACGCCGGCGGTGACAATAACTCGGCCACGCGCGGCCATGCCGTTGGAGTAGCCCTTGGGCCGCGGCCAGCCGGGAGGAAGCAGGCTTTTCATCGTGCTTCTTTTACCACGTCGCGGCCGATGATCATCCGCTGCACTTCGCTGGCGCCCTCGTAGATGCGAAGGGCGCGAATCTCGCGGTAGAGCTCCTCGACCTTGGCGCCGACGGTGACGCCGAGCCCGCCGTGCATTTGCACTGCGGCGTCGATCACCTTCTGCGCTTCCTCGGTGGCATGGAGCTTGGCCATTGCCGCGGCGCGGCGGTTGTCCGCGCCTCCGACATCCTGCTCCCAGGCGGCGCGAGCGATCAGCAGCGCAGAGGCGTCGACCGCCATCTTCATTCCGGCGAGCCTGTCCCAGGTTACGGGATTGTCGGCCAGCATCCCGTCGCCGAGCTTGCGGGTCGTCGCAAAGGCCAGCGCCTCGTCGAGCGCGCGGCGGGCGAAGCCAAGCGCCGCGGCGCCGACCGTCACCCGGAACAGGTTGAGCGTCTGCATCGCGACCTTGAAACCCTCGCCGAAGGTGCCGAGCAGATCGGCGCGGACGCCGTCAAACTTGAGCCGGGCAAGCGGATGGGGCGCGATAACTTCGATCCGCTCGGCCACCGAAAGGCCGGGATCGTCGGCGCGAACGATAAAGGCGGAAATGCCGCGTGCTCCGTCCTCAGCCGAGCCGGTGCGGGCGAAGACGGTTAGGACATCGGCGATGGTGCCGTTGCTGATGTAGCTCTTCTCGCCCGTCAGCCGCCATTCGCCATCCTTCGGCTCGGCACGCATGGCGATGTTGGCTGCGTCCGATCCGGTCTCCGGCTCGGTCAGCGCATAGGCCGCGATTGCTTCGCCGCCGGCGACCTTCGGCAGCCACTCGGCCTTTTGAGTATCGCTTCCGAACAGGCTGATCGCACCCGAACCCAAACCCTGCATGGCGAAGGCAAAGTCGGCCAGGCCGTGGGCGCGGGCGAGAATCGCGCGGGCGATGGCCAGGCTGCGCACGTCGGGCGCCTTGCCGTCCTGCGCCACGCAGAGGTCGAGGAAACCGGCCTTGCCCAGCTCACTTACCAAGGCCCGGCATGCGGCGTCGGGATCGGCGGCGTGGGCGTCGTGGATCGTAGCCTGGCACCATATCTCAAGCCGCTCGGAGAGCTCGCGATGGCGCGGCTCGAAGAAGGGCCAGTCGAGCCAGTCAGTCACCCTGGAACTCCGGCCTCTGCTTGTTGGCGAAGGCTTCATAGGCGCGGTGGAAGTCCTTGGTCTGCATGCAATGGGCCTGGACCTGAGCCTCCATCTCGATCGCCTGATCGATCGAGACATGCCATTCAGCGTCGAGCTGCTTCTTGGTTATTGCATGGGCGATGTTCGGGCCCTTCGCCAGGTCGAGCGCCAGTGCCCGTGCATCCGCGAGGACATTGTCGGTGACCCGGTTCCAGAAGCCCCAGGCGCGGCCCTCATCGGCGCTAAAGCTGCGACCGGTGAACAGCAACTCCGCGGCGCGGCCATGGCCGATGATCCTCGGCAGGATCGCGCAGGCGCCCATATCGGCGCCGCTGAGACCCACCCGGGTGAACAGGAACGCGGTCTTGGCTGCGGGCGCGGCCAGCCGCAGGTCGCTGGCCATGGCGATGATCGCCCCGGCGCCCGCGCAAACGCCGTCGACCGCGGCTATGATCGGCTGCGGGCACGCCCGCATGGCGCGGACCAGGTCGCCAGTCATGCGGGTGAAGCGAAGCAAGCCGCTTTCGTCCATCCTGGTCAGCGGGCCGATGATTTCATGAACGTCGCCGCCGGAGCAGAAATTGCCGCCCGCCCCGGTAATCACAATCGCCTTGACCGCGCGGCACTGGTCCAGGCTCCAGAAGGTGGCGCGCAGCTCATCGTAGGATTCGAACGTAAGCGGATTCTTCCGCTCCGGCCGGTTGAGGGTGATGGTCGCCACCCCATCCGCGAAGTCCCACAGGAAATGATTGGGCTGCAGATTATTGGGATCGAAGCTCATGCGGTGGTGCCCCCGTCGATCGTCAGGCAGGCGCCGGTGACCGAACGGCTGTCGGGATGGCACAGGTAAGCGATGGCCGCCGCGACTTCCTCCGAGGTGACGAACCGCCCGCTGGCGTTCATTGCCGCCAGCGCGCCGCGGGCCTCGTCGCCGCTGCGGCCGGTGGCGCGCTGGATCCGCTCGGCGCTTTCATCGACCATCGGCGTGTCGACGAATGACGGGCAGACCGCGTTGACGGTGAGGCCGGTCTTGACGAACTCGAGCGCCAGGCTGCGGGTCAGGCCGACCGCGCCATGCTTGGACGCGGCATAGGGGGCGGCGTAGGGCGCGCCTTTCAACCCCGCGACGGAGGCGACAATCACCAGCCTTTTGTCCTTGCCGTCCAGCAAGTCCGGAAGCGCCAGCTGCGCGCCGTCGAACAGCGCGGTGAGGTTGGTGGCGATGATCCGGTCCCAGGCTTCGCGCCTGGTGCGCTGGAAGGGAGCGCTGTCGCCCACGCCAGCATTCAAAACGACAAGATCGAGCGTGCCATTGGCAGCTCGGGCCTCGTCATATGCCCGTTCAATGGCGCCGCGATCGGTCACGTCGCAGGCGATGGCAGTGGCGCCGATTTCTCCGGCAACCGACTCCAGCGGCTCGCGCCTACGCCCCAGCAGCGAGACTTTGGCACCCTGCGCCGCCAGCGCCCTGGCGGTTGCGGCGCCGATGCCGGTTCCCCCACCGGTGATCAGCGCATGGCGTCCGTCTGCCCAGCCCATCTCATTTCCCTCTTTTTCCCTGCTTGGCCGATGCCGCCATAGGTGGCAAGGAGCGACGCGC
>DATJHF010000046.1:0-82234 GCA_035494075.1 Sphingomicrobium sp.
GCAAGTATGTGGTCGTTTGGCGGAAGATCGGCAGCGAGTGGAAAGCCGCTGCAGACATCTTCAACAGCGATCTCCCAGCCAGCGGAGGTTAACGGCGGCGGGGCGCCGGTCGGTTGCGGCCATGACCGCAATGGGTCGAAACCGGTCATAACGCGGCGGCAAGATTCTCCTGTCCTACTCATGACGGTTTCCGCATAGGCTCGCCGGTGATCCGCCGGTTCGATCCTTGCCAACCCTCAATTTTCGATCGGCATGCTTCCCTCGCGCACGCGGGCGCGCGTACGCGCGTCCGTAGGGGTGCGACTTTTTGTGACTTTTGGAACCAAGGCAGGGCTGGCGCTCGCCAATTGCCTCCGCTAGCCGAAGCCGAAATGACCGCACTCGATATCTTTGTCGTCCTGCTGCTCGGCGGCGCCGCGCTGATCGGCTTTGTCCGCGGCTTTACCCATGAAGTGCTGGCGTTGCTGGCATGGGTGGCCGGGATCGCCGTGCTGAAGCTGTTCCATACCCCGCTTCAGGCCAGGCTGGTCGACACCGTGGGGACCGAAGCGGGGGCCAGCGCGCTGGCTTTCGCGCTCCTGTTCTTGCCCGCCTACATCGCGGTGAAACTGTTCGCCAAAGCCGTGGGCGGCAAGGCCCGGCGATCCGTCCTGGGACCGATCGACCGGCTGCTCGGCGGCGGGTTCGGAATGCTCAAGGGCCTGATCGGCGCGACGCTGTTCTTCCTCCTCGCCAACCTCGCCACCGACATGGTCTATGGCACCCGCGCCGACCGGCCGGAATGGATGACCGACAGCCGCACCTATCCCTTGCTCAACGCGACCGGGCGCGCGGTGGTCGATTGGGTCGAAACCCGCCGCCATTCAGAGGAAGCGGAATGATCCGGCTCCACGACACGATGGCGCGGGAGAAGCGGGCGTTCGAACCGGCCGACCCGAAGCGGATCACAATGTATGTGTGCGGGCCAACCGTTTATGGGCGCGCGCATATCGGCAATGCCCGGCCGGCAGTGGTGTTCGACCTCCTGCGCCGGGTGCTCGAACATGCCTATCCCGAAGCCGAGGTGATCTACGCCCGCAACGTCACCGACGTTGACGACAAGATCATCAACTCGGCCAGGGAAGAGGGTGTCGATACGTCGGTGATCACCGACCGCTACGAGCGCTTCTATCTCGACGACATGGGCGCGCTGGGGGTCAATCCGCCGACCATCGCGCCGCACGCCACCCAGGAAATCGGGCCGATGGTGGCGATGATCGCGGAGCTGGTCGCCAAGGGCAATGCTTATGAGGCCGAGGGGCATGTGCTGTTTTCGGTGCCAAGCGATCCCGATTATGGCGCGCTGAGCCGTCGCGACCGCGAGCAGATGATCGCCGGAGCACGGGTCGAGGTGGCACCTTACAAGCGCGACCCCGCGGACTTCGTCTTGTGGAAGCCAAGCGACGAGGGCACGGTCGGCTGGGACAGCCCATGGGGCCGCGGACGGCCCGGCTGGCACATCGAATGCTCGGCGATGATCCGCGCCCATCTGGGCGAGACGATCGACATTCACGGCGGCGGGCTCGACCTCATCTTCCCGCACCATGAGAATGAGATCGCCCAGAGCCGCTGCGCGCATCAGGGCAAGCCGCTGGCGCGCTATTGGGTGCACAATGGCTTCGTCGACATGGGCGCCGAGAAGATGTCGAAGAGCCTCGGCAATATCATCACGCCAGCGGAGCTTCTGGAGCGTGACCCGCGTGGCGAGATCTACCGCATGGCGCTGCTTTCGGCGCACTATCGCCAGCCATTGGCGTGGACCGACGACTTGGTCGAGCAATCGAAGGCGACGCTGGACCGGCTGTACCGGGCGGCCGGAGATGCCGATCCGACCGATATCAACCAGGGCGTGGCCGAGGCGCTGTTCGATGATTTGAATACGCCGCTCGCCATCTCGCGGCTGGTGGCGCTCGAAGATGCCGGGGAGATCAAGGCTTCGGCCCGCCTGCTTGGGCTTTTGACGATGGACGCCGACCAATGGTTCCGTGGCGAAGGCGATGCGGGCGACATCGAAAGCCGGATCGCAGCCCGCACCGAAGCCAAGAAGAACCGCGACTTCGCCGAGGCCGACCGGATCCGCGATGAGCTCAAGGCCGAAGGCGTGCTGCTTGAGGATGGGCCGGGGGGCACTACATGGCGAAGGGCGTGAAGGAACCGCCCTACACCCGTGAAATCCTGCGCCTGGCGGCGTCGATCCCATATCTTGAGCCGTTCGGGGAACTGGCCGGAGCGACCGAGCGCCGCTCGCCGACCTGCGGCAGCTGGATGCGGATGGCGGTCGAGTTGGACTGGGCCGACCGGGTGGTCCGGCTGCGCCACGCAGTCGAAGCCTGCGCCTACGGCCAGGCCTCGGCCGCATTGATGGCCGCCCACGCCATGGGGCGCAGCAAGGACGAAGTGGCCGGGGCGCTCAACGAATTGGAGGCATGGCTGGCCGGCAAGGGCGATGTTCCGCACAGCTGGCCAGGCCTTGAGACCTTGGAGCCCGCGCTGAGCCGAAAAGGGCGGCACGGCGCGATCCTGCTGCCGTTTCGAACTTTGCTGGCATCTATCGAGGAGGCCAAGTGAGCGCAGGGGTACAGGCCATCGCAACGACCAGCACGCTGCTCGAAGGCGGCGCGATCATGCTCGGAACGGCGCTGGTCTTCGTCACCCTGTTCCGCAAGCTCGGGCTCGGCGCCACTCTCGGCTACATCGTCGGCGGCATCTTGATCGGTCCGCACCTGCTGGGCCTGGTGGGCGATCCGGAGCAGCTGGCGAGCATTTCCGAAATCGGCATCGCGCTGCTGCTGTTCCTGGTCGGGCTGGAGTTGCAGCCAAGCCGGCTGTGGCGGCTCCGGAAAGACATTTTCGGCCTCGGGCTGGCGCAGGTCGTACTGTGCGGCCTGGCGCTCAGCCTGCTCATCTATTTCGCGCTGGACTTCTCGCCGGAGGCTTCGCTGGCGATCGGCCTGCCGCTCGGATTGTCGTCGACGGCGCAGGTGCTGCCGATGCTTCGCGCCGACCGGGAATTGAATACGCCGCAGGGCGAGCGGGCCTTTTCGATCCTGTTGTTCCAGGACCTGGCGATCGTCCCGATGATCACCATCATCGCCGCCATGTCGCGGGTCCCGGTGGATCCCAGCGCACCGGGCGGCTGGACGCTGGCGCTCTACACGGTTGGAGCGATCGGCGCCCTGTGGCTGGCCGGCAAGTTTGTGATCAATCCATTGTTCCGTCTGATCGGCCGGTTCGGCGAGCGCGAGCTGTTTGTCGTCGCCGGCCTGTTTGCGGTGATGGGCTCCGCCGCGCTGATGCACTCGCTGGGCCTGTCGGTGTCGCTCGGCGCATTCGTCGCCGGCGTAATCCTGGCGGAATCGCCTTACCGTCACGAGCTGGAGGGTGACGTCGATCCGTTCCGGTCGATCCTCCTGGGCCTGTTCTTCCTGGCGGTAGGGATGATGCTCGATTTGGGCACGATCGCCGCACGGCCAGGCCTGGTGGTCGGCCTCGCCCTGTCGCTCATCCTCATCAAGTGCCTGATCATTTCCGGCCTGGCGCGTATTTTCGGCAATAATTGGCCGCGCAGCATCAGGCTTGGCCTGCTGCTCAGCCAGGCCGGCGAATTCGGGTTCGTGCTGTTCGCACAAGCGGCAACCGCGCAGCTGATCCTGCCGGACGCTGCGTCCCTGTTCGGCGCGGTGGTCACCTTGTCGATGGCCGCGACGCCGTTCCTGATGCGGCTGACCGACTGGCTCGAGAAGCGGGAAGTAGATAGCGTCAAAGGGCTGGCAGGACCCGAGGAGTCCCCCGAAACCAGCGTTGTCGTGGTCGGCTATGGCCGGTTCGGGCAAACTCCGGCGCAGATGCTGATGGCCAAGCGGATCGGCGTGACCCTGATCGATACCGACGCGGAGATGATCGAGGCGGCGGAGCGATTTGGGGTCAAAGTCTACTTCGGCGACGGCATGCGGATCGACCTGCTTCGGCTGGCGGGGGCGGAAACGGCCAAGGCGATCCTGTTCTGCAACGACCGGGACAATGGGCTGGATCGTGCCGCCCTCAAACGCGTGCTGGAGGCATTCCCGCAGGCCGCCGTGCTGGTCCGGGCATTCGACCGTATCCACCTGATGTCGTTCCGTGGCCTGGACCTGGCTTTTGCGCAGCGCGAAATGTTCGAAAGCGCGGTGAAAATGGGTCGTGCAGCACTCGAGATACTGGGTGTCGATGCGGAGGAGATCGATCGCGTCGATTTCGAATATCGGCTGCGCGATTGCGAACGGCTTGAACGCCAGACCGAGACCGGCGACCTGCGGGCGGGAATTGAACAGTCGTTCGCCCCGGACCGGACGCTCCCCGAAAAGACCTAGGCAGCCCGATCCAGAAAGGCAGTGAGACGCTGTGCATCGACCCGCGGCTCGAGAAAGGCCCGCCCAATTCCGTGTGCCAGGACGAGCGCGATCTCGCCCTGGCTGTTTTTCTTGTCGCGCCGCATCCAGCCGGCAAGCTTTGCTCCCCGATGTTCCAGCCCGATGTCGGCCAGCCGGGTCGGCAATCCGCAAGCAGCAAGGTGCGCGATGACTCGTTCGCCGTCCGTCGCTGGGCACAGGCCAAGCTCCGTCGAAAGGCGAAAGGCGAGGGCGATCCCGAGCGCCACGGCCTCGCCATGAAGGACCTCCCCCAGCCCGGCTTCCGCTTCGATCGAGTGCCCAAAGCTATGGCCAAGATTGAGCAGCGCACGCCGCCCAGACCGGTCCTCGACGTCGGCAGCAACAATCCGCGCTTTGGATTGAACCGACGAGATGATCGCTTGCTGGCGAAGGTCGCGATGGCCGGCGAGCACGCCACGGCCATTGGTCTCACACCAGGCGAAGAAGACCGGGTCGTCGATCAGCCCATATTTGACCACCTCTGCGTATCCAGAGCGAAGCTGGCGCACGTCCAGCGTGTCGAGGAAGGTGGGGTCGACCACCACCAGGGCCGGCTGGTGAAAGGTGCCGATAAGATTCTTCTCGCCAAAGGCATCGATCGCGGTCTTGCCGCCAATGGCGCTGTCGGCTTGGGCGAGCAGGGTGGTTGGCAACTGGATTACCGGGCAGCCACGCTTGAAAAGAGATGCGGCAAGGCCGGCGACGTCTCCAACACTGCCCCCGCCCAGCGCGATGATCGGCGTGGAGCGCGTCGCGTGGCGATCGGCAAGATCGGCCAGGACTCGATGGAGGACGGTCCAATCCTTGGCAGCTTCGCCCTCGGGCAGGAGGATCGGATCGGCGCCCAGGCGATCGGCGATGTCCTGGCCATGAAGCCCGAAAACCTTCGGCTCAGTAACAAGGATCGGCGCCGCGCCGCGTGCGAGGTCTGCAATCTGATCGAATGCGGCCTCGACGGGACCGATCAGCACGTCATAGCCGCCCGAAACCAGGTTCACGCGGACATTGGTCATCCCGAGAAGCGCTCGCCGAGTGCCGCCACAATTGCCTCAACGACGTCGCCATGGGCGCCGCCCTCGCTTCGAATATGAATTTGGGCCTCCGCGTAACTGCTGCGCCGCTGGTCGGCCAAACGGGAAAGGATTTCCTTCCGGTTGCCCTTCTTAAGCAGCGGGCGATTGTCACGGCGGGACGTTCGCTCGGCCAGCACATCGATCGGTGCGTCGAGCCAAACCGTAATTGCTTGTTCGTTCAGCAATTCCCTTGTGCGGGGATCCATGAACGCGCCGCCGCCGGTGGCGATCACCCGTATTTCGCCACTGACCAGGCGAGCGACCAACCGGCGCTCGCCATCCCGGAAATCATGTTCGCCATAGCGTTCGAACAGGTCGGATGTACTGGCTCCGGAGGCCTCCTCGATTTCGACGTCGCTGTCGACGAACGGCAAGCCGAGGCGCCGCGCCAACCGCCTGCCAACGGTCGACTTGCCCGAGCCCATCAGGCCAACGAGGACGATCGGCCGATCCAAATGTTCGAACAGCTTTTTCACTTTATCGGTAGTTCCTTTTGGCTGGGGCTATACATAGGGCCTCAAGGTCGGGCAAAAGCCTTTCTCCACCCCGATCCTCAAGCGGAGCCACCATGCCTCGAGGCCTGATTTTCCTGGTTGTTGCCATCCTCCTGATCGTTGGCGGGACCTTCCTGCTGTCGAGAAGCGCAGATGAAGTGCCGGTGAAGAACATCGAGACCGACGTCACGAGCAATGCTGCCGCGAACTAAGAACATCCTGATCGGGACAGCCGCGCTGGCCTTGGCAGCAGCGTTGCCCGCGATTGCCCAGGACAAGCCGGAATCGATCCTTCCGCCCGGCTTTGGCGAACCGACCGCGCCTGCGCCGGAGCCTGTTACCAACAATGCAGCCCCTGCCGTCACTCCGCCGAGCGAGCGCCAGTCGCTGGAAGGTTCCGCGGTCGAGATAGTCGAATCGCTGCTAGGCGACGAAATGGCCCAGGCCGAACCCGTGCCGCAGGTTGAATATCCGCGATCCGCGCGGCGTGACCCGCGGATTGCCGGGACGCTCGATCCGCTGGACCTCGGTTTCGGCACACCGCCGTGGGGTGCAGCAAGCGGGAAGGCGTTGGAAATCCTCATGCGGCGGATGGCCACTCCGCTGGCCTCGCGCTGGGCGCATATCGGCCTTCGTAACGCGCTGCTTGCCAGGGCGCCAAGCCCTGGGGACGTTCATCCCGCCGATTGGGCGGCCGAGCGTGCGTGGCTGCTGCTTCGAATGGGCGAGGCCGACGCGGCCCAGCTGCTCATCGCCAGCGTCGACAGCGACCGCTTCACACCGAAGATGAACCAGGTTGCGCTGCAGTCTGCATTGGCCAGCAGCGATCCGTCCGCCATGTGCCCGGTCGAGGGCGCGCTCGGCAAGCTTGAGCCCCAGGTGGTCGGACTGGTCGGCGCGATATGTGCCTCCCTGTCGGGCGAGTCCGAGCGTGCGGCTGCCGACATCGAAGCGGCTCGCCGTCGCGGCCGGCTCGGGGGAATAGACTTGGCCCTGGCCGACAAGGTGGTCGGAGCAGGCGCCGAGACGTCCCGCGCAGTGACCATCGAATGGGAGCCGGTCGATCGGCTGAATAGCTGGCGCTACGGCTTGTCCACCGCGACTGGAATGATGCCTCCGGATCGGCTGGTTAATTCGGCCAGCCTGCAAACGCGGGCCTGGCTGGCGCGTGCACCGATGTTCTCGGCGACGCAGCGCTTGCCGGCAGCCAGGGTGGCGGCGGCGTTGGGCGTCTTTTCGAGCCAGGCGCTCGTCGATCTTTATGCGGCATCCTATGATGCGACCGACCCGGATGAGCTGGGCGGTACCGACGCTTGGCAGCTTCGCCTTGCCTTCATTGGCAAGGACCAGGACGCCCGGCTCGCCGCGATGCGAACGATCTGGGGCAATGCCGATTCTCCGCTCGACCGGGTAGCGGCCCGCGTCCTGCTTTCGCGAGCCGCCAGGCACGTTGCCCCGGACTCCGATCTTCAATCGGACGCACCGGAAATCGTCGCGTCGCTCCTGGCCGGAGGATTTGATCGCGAAGCCGCCCGCTGGTCCCAGGCTCTGGCCAGCATGGACGACGAGCCGGCCGACAAGGTTTGGGCAATGCTGGCGCTTGGCGCTCCCGAAACCAGGGGACTTGGGATCAGCGCGTCGCGGATCGAAGACTTTGCCGATCGCGACGAGAGCGAGGGGAAGCAGCGCACCGCCCTGCTCGTCGCCGGACTCGCCGGGCTTGGCCGGATCAACCCGGCGACGGCCGGCCGGCTCAACCGGGCATATCGGCTCGGTCTAGGCGCCAAGACGGGCTGGACCAACCTGGTCGACGGAGCAATGCGCCGGCGGCAAGGTGGCACGGTGTTGCTGTTGACCGCCAGTGCTCTGCAGGGCGGCGATTTCGATCAGGTCCGCGCGGTCTACATGTTCCACGCTACCAACGCCTTGCAGAAAACCGGACAGGGCTATCTGGCTCGAATGATTGCAGCCGAGGCCCTTTCGCGCACGTGACGGAAGCGAGCAGCGGACTTGGTGACCGGGCGCTGATTGACCGATTCTGCGACATGCTGGCAGCGGAAATGGGTGCGTCTCGCAATACGTTGCTGGCCTATCGGCGCGATCTCGAAGCGGCGATGGAAGCGATCGGTTCATTGGAGACTGCGGGTAGCGCGGAAGTCGGCCGGCTGGGCGGCGCTTGGGCGGCATTGGCGCCGTCAACCGTGGCCCGCAGGTCAGCAGCACTCAGGCGCTTCTTCGGATTCCTGCTCGACGAAGGCTTCCGCGCTGACGATCCATCCGCGGCGCTGCCCCGGCCAAGCCTGCAGCGTCCACTCCCGAGAATCCTGGAGACGCATGAAGTCGAAGCTATGTTTGCCGTGGTCGGAGAGCGGGCTTCGAGCGGCGAGCCCCTGGCGCTCCGCAACCTGGCGCTGCTGGAACTGCTGTATGGGTCAGGGCTTCGCGCAACCGAGCTGGTTTCACTGCCGCGCCGCGCGGTCCGGTCCGGCCAGCCGTTCCTGATGCTTCGCGGCAAGGGGGACAAGGAAAGGCTCGTGCCGGTATCCTCCCGGGCGGCCGAGGCGGTGAGGAACTGGCTGCCGCATGTGCCCGAAAGCAGTGCCTGGCTGTTTCCGAGCGGAAAGTCCCATTTGAGCCGAGTCCGTCTGTTCCAGCTGGTGCGGGCAATGGCGGCACTGGCTGGCATTGCGCCGCACCGGGTCAGCCCGCATGTGTTGCGCCACGCCTTCGCGACCCACCTGCTGGCAGGCGGGGCGGACTTGCGTGTCCTGCAATCCCTGCTTGGGCATGCTGACATCGCCACCACGCAGATTTACACGCATGTCGACGCGGCCCGTCTGGTCGAATTGGTCAACGCCCGCCATCCGCTTGCGACCAGCCATGGCAAGGGCGTCGGCGTTGACGGATGAGCCGTCGACCCTTACCCCGCGCCGCCGATGCTTACTTATCTCGAGTTTGAAAAACCGATCGCCGCGCTGGACCAGCGGATAGCTGAATTGCGGGATACCGCGAGTGCCGGCGAAATCGACATCGATGCGGAAGTTGCCAAGCTCGAGGCCAAGTCGGCCAAGCTGCTAAGGGACACATACGCCAAGCTGACGCCGTGGCAAAAGACGCAGGTCGCGCGTCATCCGGAGCGGCCTCACTTCAAGCATTATGTCGCGGCCATAACCGACGATTTCATGCCGCTGGCAGGTGACCGGGCATTTGCCGACGACCCGGCGATCATCGGCGGCCTGGCCAGGATCGAGGGCCGCCGGGTGATGCTGATCGGCCACGAAAAGGGCGACGACACGGCCAGCCGCCTCAAGCACAATTTTGGGATGGCCAAGCCTGAGGGTTACCGCAAGGCGATCCGGTTGATGCAGCTGGCAGACCGGTTCGGCCTGCCGGTAGTAAGCCTGGTCGACACGTCGGGCGCCTTCCCGGGCGTCCAGGCGGAAGAGCGCGGCCAGGCCGAGGCTATTGCCCGCTCGACCGAACAATGTTTGGCGATGGGCGTGCCAATGATCGCCGTCGTGGTTGGCGAAGGCGGATCCGGCGGCGCAGTCGCAATTGCCGCCGCAAATCGCGTGCTGATGTTCGAACATGCGGTCTATTCTGTCATCTCCCCGGAAGGCTGCGCCTCGATCCTGTGGCGGACCGCCGACAAGGCGGCGGAAGCTGCCGAGGCGATGAAGGTAACGGCCGGCGACCTACTCGCGTTAGGCGTGGTCGACCGGGTCGTTCCCGAGCCACTGGGCGGCGCGCATCGCGCGCCCGCTGAGGCGATCGACAATTTGAAGCTGGCCATTATCGAGGAAATCGATGGGCTGGCAAAGCTCAGCACGGCCCAAATTCTGGAACAGCGCCGGGCCAAATTCCTCGCCATTGGCTAGGAGACCGTCGGAACCATCGTTCCGCATGCCTCGTTCATTTGGCGGAAATCCGCAATTGGCGATGGAGATGTCATGCGTACCGCTATTGCCTTGCTCGCTACCGCCGCGGCACTGGCCGCACCACTTGCAGCAGATGCCCAGCAAGCACGTTATCTAAATCCTCGCGATGTCCAGGAAGCGGCGCGCCAGCATGCCGAGGTGGTGGAAGAATTCGGCGGTGCCGAAACCGGCCCAAGAGCCGCCTATGTCGAAGGCGTTGGGCGCCGAGTTGCGGCTTATTCCGGTACAGCCAATGCCGGTCAGGTCTATCACTTCACCACACTGGACAGCGCGGTCGAAAACGCGTTCGCCGTGCCGGGCGGCTATGTCTACCTGACACGTCAGCTAATGGGCATCATGAACGATGAGTCCGAGCTGGCCTTCGTGGTAGGGCATGAAACGGGCCATATTGCCGCAAACCATGCGCAAGCGCGGAAATCAGCGGCCAATACCAATGCGATACTTGGAGTGCTCGGCCAAGTCCTCGGCGCCGTCGTCGGCGGCCCCGCCTTCGGTGGACTGATTTCCCAGGGCGCCCAGCAATTTTCGAAGATGCGGTTGCTTAGCTTTACCCGCGACCAGGAATATCAAGCCGATGTGCTCGGGATCCGTTACATGACGGCCGCCGGATATGACCCCAGCGGCAGTGCAACGATGCTGTCGCAGATCGCTCAAGCGACGGCACTCGAGGCGCGCATCCAGGGCGACCAGAATCGCTCGACGCCGGAGTGGGCCAGCACTCATCCCCTAAGCGAGAATCGTGCCGCCCAGGCGACGCAAATCGCGCGCCAGACAGGCAGGGTAGGAGTGGGCCTTCGTAACCGCGATGCATTCCTTGCCCAGATCAAGGGCATGATCGTCGACGACGATCCCGCCCAGGGAGTCATTGACGGCAGGATCTTTACGCATCCCGATCTTCATCTCACCTTCGCAGTTCCGGCAGGCTTCCTGATGCAGAACAGCACGCGCAGAGTGTCGATCCAGGGTTCCGCCGGACAAGCAGAATTCAGGGGCGGCCAGTTCAACGGGTCGATGGAAGATTATGTTTCCCGGGTACTGCAGGGACTCACCGAGGGCCGGGTCCAATTGCAATTGGGACCAATGCAGCGGACCACGGTGAATGGCATACCGGCGGCCTACGTCGTCGGGAGGGCCAACACCTCCTCCGGCGGGTTGGATGTTGGTGTCTTTGCCTACCAATGGGACCAGAATACGATCTACCACTTTCTCACGCTTACCCGGGCAGGGCAGGGGCTGGCGCCATTCGCATCGATGGTAGATTCATTCCGCAGGATCAGCCCGGCTGAAGCGGCGGCGATCCGGCCGAGAGTAATTGACATCGTGACGGTGGGCAGGGGAGACACGATCCAGTCGCTGGGAAATCGGATGGCTTATCGTGATTTTCGGGTGGACCGATTCCTGGCGTTGAACGGGCTCGCGGCGAACAGCCCGCTGGTCCCTGGCCAGAAGGTTAAGCTGGTGGTCTACGGAACTCGGCGAGCTTAGTTCGAGGCGTCCTGGACCTTCTGGTCAAGTTTGCCCCACATGCCGGTTGATCCACCGCCAAGTTTGCTCATGCCACCAATCGCGGCAACCGCGATCAGGGCACAGATCAAACCGTATTCTATTGCGGTCGCGCCACGCTTGTCCGAGCGAAGCTTACGACCCGTTGTTCGGACAGCGAGCACGCTACCCTCCTCTGGTCCTGGTCCACGAGGCGGTTTTAGGGCCGAAACGATTAAGAATTGATTGGCGGAACGAGGTTAATTCGCCGCTTTCCGCGATTATTGCTTCCAGGCGAGGAAATGGAGAATTTCCACGATTTCCTCAGTGCGACCGCCTGCCCCTTGGGCCGCAAAGGCGTGGCGGGCGAGTTGCAATTCCATTTTCGACATTGGCGGCGGTCGATGACCAAGAACCGATGTGGCGCCCATTGAACGCAGGTCGCGGACCAGTGCGTCCAGCCCTTCATAACGAAGCCTCAGGCGATCCACGTCCACTACCGGCATGCCAAAGTCAGCTGACGCAAGCAGCTGAGCCAGGGCAGCGGCTTCTATTCTCGGGTGCGTGCGGGCCGCAATTCGCCCTTCATGTCGACCGGCTTCGATCAGCGCCGTGCGAAGCGCCGGCAGGCTATTGCCACCGGCTATGGCTCCAATCAGGGGGGCGTCGTGCTTGAGAGACCGGCCAATCAGGCGAAGCGCAAGTGCCAAATCGTTGACGCTGTCCAGCGTTCCGATCGCAAGGCAGAGATCGTATTGCTCGGAGCCGAAGTCATGCCGATCCTCTTCGATTCGCAAGCCGCCGGCCCTAGCGGCAAAGAGTGGACCGGGATCAGCGACGTCAATCGTTTGAACGATGCCTGAAAGGCGCGATCGCCAGTCCGCGGACGGACAGCCAAGCAGCAGGGCGCGACCGAAGGTCCGGGGAATGTCGCCTAGCCGGTCGAGGCATTCGTCAAAGGCGCGATCGAACAGGAACAGCTCAGGCCCGGTCCGTGCCGCACGATCCCGGCGGTGGGCGCGAAGCTGGCGATCGAATAATTCGGGGGGCACGGCGCCGCTTGTGCGGCGGCCCGCCTTTCGCGACAAGAGGCGATGGTACGCGCAATGTTGCGCCCGGTCCGGGGGCTTGGAAATCTGCTGCTCGATTTTGCGCTTCCGCCGAGATGCGCGGGCTGTGGCGAAATCATCGCCGAGGCAGGCAGCTTCTGTCCGGAATGTTGGCGTAAGCTGGAATGGCTGGGCAACAGTGGCTGCCAGCATTGTGGACTGCCGCTGGCTGGAACCGATGCGGAAACCTGCGGCCGATGCCTCGCCGACCCGCCCAAGGTCGACCGAATTCGAGCGGCAGTTGCCTATGACGATATTCCGCGGTCAATCGCACTTCGCCTGAAATACGGCAGGAAAGTCGCATTGGCACGAACCATGGCCCGATACATGACGCCTCTGCGCGGTGAGTGGTGCCCTGATGCCATCGTCATGCCCGTTCCACTGCACCGCTGGCGACTATGGGAGCGAGGATTCAACCAGTCGGGCCTGGTGGCCCGCGAATTGGCCCGCAGTTGGGGATTGCCGGTCGATCAACGGGTCTGCGGCGCACGCGGCGAACCAAGCCTTTGAAGGGAATGAACCACGCCCAGCGGCGCAAGGCAGTTGCCGGCGCATTTGAAGTTGTCCGGCCCCAGGCGCTGAAGGACAAGACAGTCGTGCTGGTCGACGATGTCCTGACCAGCGGCAGTACTGCCGAGGCTTGTGCCCGCGAGTTGCGGCGGGCCGGCGCGACACGAATTGAGCTGATTTGCTGGGCGCGGGTGGTTCGCCCGGCTCAACTCATGCGTTAAAGCGGCCACGAAGGGATTCGCGGGAGCATCATTTGCCCAAGGTTGAGATCTATACCAAGCTGACGTGCGGCTTCTGCTTTCGAGCAAAGAAGCTGCTCGACATGAAAAAGGTGCCTTACGAGGAATATTCGGTCGATTTCGGCGGTGCGAAAAAGACCGAGATGGTCGAACGCGCCGGCGGGCGGATGACGGTGCCGCAAATCTTCATCAATGGGCGTCACGTGGGCGGATGCGACGAGCTGATGGCACTCGAATATCAGGGCAAGCTGGACGAGCTGCTGGCCGCATGAGCCCGGTTCGAATCGCCCTCTACCAGTCGCAAAGCGGGATCGAACCCGCCGTCAACGCGGAGCGATTGGTCTCGGCAGTACGGGAGGCGGCAAAGGGCGGGGCCGCGATGCTATTCACACCGGAAATGTCCGGAATGCTCGACCGAGACCGGGAACGGGCCCTCAGTAAGGCCCGCATAGAGGGTGATGACCAGGTCTTGCGGGCCGTCCGGACGGCTGCGCTGGAGGCCGGTATCTGGGTCCATCTGGGATCCCTGGCGCTGAAGGGGGAAGGCGGCAAGCTGGTCAATCGCGGTTTCGTGATCGACGATTTGGGCGAAGTCCGCGGGCGTTACGACAAGATCCATCTGTTCGATGTCGACTTGCCAAGCGGCGAGAGCTGGCGAGAGTCAGCCATGTACCAGGCCGGAACCGAGGCGGTCGTGGTGCGCGGCACGCCGGTCGGAACGCTTGGCCTTACAATCTGCTACGACCTTCGCTTCCCGGAGCTGTTCCAGCGATTGAGCGATGCGGGGGCGGAGGTCATCGCCGTACCGGCGGCTTTTACGGTCCCGACCGGGCGGGCACACTGGCAGGTGCTGATGCGGGCACGGGCGATTGAAGCGGAGCTATTCATCGTCGCGGCTGCCCAGGCCGGCCACCATGAGGATGGGCGGGACACTTACGGTCATTCGCTGGTGGCCGACCCGTGGGGCGAGGTGTCGCTGGAGATGGACGGTGCGCCGGGGCTCGGTTTCGCCGACATCGACCTCGCCCGGATTGCCGAAGTGCGTGCCCGCATTCCGGTCCATCAGCACCGCCGGGAAATTCCGCGGGTGCAAATTTAACGGCCTAGGTAGTTCAGCGGATAGACGTCCGTTCCAGCCTGCCTATAGGCGCTGCTTCGCCTCATTAGAGGAGCGAAACGATGCGCCCCTACATGCTCGCAGGCTTGGCGGCCGCGGCCACTCTGGCAGCCTCTCCGGCCCAGGCCCAATATTATTACTACGACCATCATCATCACCACCATCATGACCATGGCGATGAAGTGGTGGCCGCCGTTGTCGGTGGAGTGATCGGCGTAGCAATCGGCTATGGGATCGCGGGCGGCTACCACGGCGGCTATCATGGCAATTATTATGGCCATTCGCCTTATGGCTATGCCTACCCCCAATATGGGTACGGCTACGCGCCCTATGGCTATGGCGCTGCATATCCGCACTACGGTTACGCCTACCCGCAATCCGGTTACGGCTATGGCTACCCGCCATATCCGCCACCGCCAGTCTACGGCTACCGGGCTTATGGCTATCCGTACCGGTCCTATTACGGACGGCGCTACTACCGCGGCTATTGAGGCCATCGCTGGCGAATTGATTCGAGCGCTCCGCTACCCTAGGGGTCGCGGAAAGGCTCCGTAGCTCAGCCGGATAGAGCAGTGGTTTCCTAAACCAAAGGTCGCAGGTTCGAGTCCTGCCGGGGCCACCATATGTGTTTGAAAAGAAGGAAGAATTGGTGATGATCGGGAGGCTGTTCCAGGACCATCCCAAATCGCTCGGAATGAGCTGGGCCGAGCATGGCTATGGCGCGGTGCTGATCGGCGCCAGGATGGTCGGCGCGGGCCTTGCCTGCATCGTCCACGCGGCAGTGCCGGCGCTGTTCACCGAGACCGCGGGCCGGACGGTCCAGAGCCTCCACGACCATATGGTCAAGCGCAAGGCAGGGGCGGCCAACCCCAACGCCTGGCCCGACTATGAGATTTGACGCGCATGGAGGCTGACCGAAGCAGCGTCATGCCGATGCTCGACCCTCCCCCGGAGGGCCTGCGCGTCGTCATCGTTGGCGGCGGCTTTTCCGGGACGATGCTGGCGGCGGAGCTGGCGCGGCGCGGCATCGCCAGCACGCTGGTCGACGGCGGCGGCCGGCCGGGCCGCGGCACCGCCTATTCGACCGAGGAAGCAGCGCATCTCCTCAACGTGCCGGCTGGGCGGATGGGCGCCTGGGCCGACGAGCCGGAGCACTTCGCTTCGGAAGTGGCGCATGAAGGCTATGAGCCGCATGAGTTCGTGCCGCGGCGGCGCTACGGCGAATATCTCAAGAAAATCCTCAACGAGACGGTGGCGAGCGGGCGGGTAACTGTCGTCCAGAAGCATGCGATCGCCGCCGAGCGGGCCGGCGCAGGCTGGTCGGTGCGGTTTCCCGATGGATCGCGGATCGAGGCCGCGGCGCTGGCGCTGGCCCAGGGTAACCAGGCGCCGCAGGCGCTGCCGTTCGCGCGCGGCATCGACGAGAAGTTCTTCGTCAACGACCCGTGGAGCGAGGAAGGGCGGACGGCGATCGTCCGGGCGGCGGCGACCGGCGGCGACGTGCTGCTGATCGGCACCGGCCTCACCATGGTCGACATGGTGCTGACCCTGGACGAGGTGCGGCTGCGCGGCCGGATCGTAGCGGTTTCGCGGCGCGGTCAGGCGCCGCGGCCCCATGCCGACCATGGCATCGCGCCGGTCACGCTGGAGGAGCTGCCCAAGTCCTTGCGGCGCCTGTGGCGCTGGCTGCTCGACCGCGGCGCGGCGGTCGGCTGGCGCGCGGCGGTGGATAGTTTGAGGCCGCACAGCCAGGAGCTGTGGCAGGGTTTCAGCGAGGCGGACCAAAAGCGCTTCATGCGCCATGCCCGGCCATGGTGGGACGTCCACCGGCACCGCATCGCGCCGGAAGTCGGCGGGCGGATCAAGCGGCTGGTCCAGATCGGCCGGCTGGAGATCGTCGCCGGGCGGGTCACCGACATGTGGGTCAAGGACAATAAGCTCGACGTCTCGATCCTGCGGCGAGGCAAGCGGCAGGCCGACGACCACAAGTTCGTGCTGGCGGTGAACTGCACGGGGCCACTGGGATCGATCGCGCAGAGCAAGGACCCGCTGCTCGCTAGCCTGTTCGAAGCCGGGCTGGCGAGGCCCGACCCGCTCGACCTTGGCCTGGCGGTCGACGGCAATTCGCGGGTCCAAGGCGCAGGCCGCGCCTGGGCACTGGGGCCGCTCACCAAAGGAAGATATTGGGAAATCACCGCCGTCCCCGATATCAGGGGGCAGGTAGCCGCGGTCGCGGACGATATCGCGAAGGAATTGGGCCATGCCGTGCAGTCCTGAAGATGGCGACCTGGTCAGCGGCGCGCCCAAGGTGGCGGTGCCAGCGGAGGTCGAGGAGGCGGTCAGGACGCTGATCCGCTGGGCCGGCGACGATCCGGAGCGCGAGGGGCTGCTCGACACGCCGAAGCGGGTGGCGCGGGCGTGGAAGGAATATGCCAAGGGCTATGACGAGGACCCGGCGGTGCACCTCCAGCGGACCTTCGACGAGGTCGGCGGCTATGACGAGATCGTGCTGCTGAAAGACATTCCGTTCCAGAGCCATTGCGAGCACCACCTCGCGCCGATCATCGGCAAGGCGTCGATCGCCTACCTGCCGCGCGACAAAGTGGTTGGAATCAGCAAGTTAGCCCGCGTGCTGCACGGCTATGCCAGGCGGCTGCAGGTCCAGGAGCGGCTGACCGCGGAGATCGCCGACTGCATCTGCGAGCATTTGAAGCCCAAGGGGGTGGCGGTAGTAATCGAGGCGAGCCACGCCTGCATGACCGCGCGCGGGGTGCAGACGCCGGGCGTGATGATGGTCACGTCAAGAATTATGGGAGTTTTTCGGGAAGACGACCGGAGCCGCAAGGAGGTTCTGGCCCTTATGGGCTACTAACGAAATCGGATTATGTGCCTCCGATGCTCACCAGTCCCCCGGACTGGTTGCGCTTCTCGCTCCGCGAGGATGACCGGAGCCGGAAGGAAGTGCTCGCCCTGATGGGCTACTAGCGTTTAACGATCCCTACGCTCGCGATAATAAACGCCCTGATCATAATAGCCGCCGTTGAAATAGGGCGCGCCATAGTCGCGGCCGTAATAGGCCGAGCCGTGCGTGGCGTCGTAATGGGGTGAGGTGCCGGCGGTGTCGCCTGAGGGCAGGCGCTGATCGAGCCCGCTGCTGCCGCCGTCGATGTGACGGTGGCTCGGGTAGCTATAGAAGCCGTAGGGGCCGCCCTTATTGCGGTCGCCGTAGGCCTGGCCGCCGGTTTTGCCGGCGCCGGTCTTGGCGCTGTCCTGCTTGGCGCTGTCCTGCTGGATCGCGTCCTGCGAGCCGCTCGTCGGCCCTTCGGCCGCGGCCGCGGCGGGGACGGCGGCGAGGCAGAGGGCCGAGAGCAGTGCCAGGGTCTTGCCGAACATGACGGCCTCCTTCACCTCAATTACCGGTGGCGATAATAGCCACGATAGTCGCGATAGCCACGATAGTCGCGGCTCCCATAATAGCGCCGGCCGCCATCGCCGATGCGGATTACGACGCCGGGCGCGCCATAATAGCCGCCGTAATATGGGTAGTCGTAATAGCCGGCGTAATAGGGGCTGCCATAATAGCTGCCGTAATAGGGATCGGCATAGGTGCCGCCGTAATAAAGAGGCGAGCCATAATAGCCGCCATATCCGCCATAGCCGATGGTGAAGCCGCCATGGCCGTGGTGATGACCGCCGTAATAATGATGGCCCCCGTAGCCGCCGGACCAGCCGCCGTGGCCGGACCAGTTTCCGCCGCTGTGGCCGTGGCCGGACCAACCGCCGTGACCGCCATGAGAGCCGCCGCCGCCACCTGACCGAGGGAACAGGCTGGAGACCTTCATGTCGCATGCTGCTGTTTGAAATCTACCGCGACAGCAAAGGAGGCATTCGCTGCCAATTTGAGCTCGGTCCGGGCGATCCGGCAAAACGCGAGGCCGTATTCCAAGCCTTTCAAAACGGCGGCGTCGATGTTGGGGGAAAATGGGCATTAGCCGCGAAATGGCGCCAGCTTTCAAGCAAGACCCTTTACACCCCGAAGGAAGACGATTCAGTCGAAGAGGCGTTCGATCGCGTCGTAACTGGCGCAGCACAGTTCCTGCAGTCTCAAGTCCCACGCTATGACGAAGCGGCAAAGCCCCTGTTTGGTGCCTAACCTCGTGTCCCTTTCCGCGGGCACTCAAGACACCAAAAACTCCTCCACCACCCTCGCATATTTCGGCCACCCCGGATCGCTTTCCAGCAGCAAATGGTTCGGACTCTCCACCGCGATGAACTGGGCGCCGGGGATGCGGGCGGCTAGGGCTCGGCCGGAGGAGAAGGGGACGACTGCGTCGCGGGTCGCGTGGCCGACCAAGGTGGGGGTGGTGACCTTGCCGAGGAGGTCGCCGACGTCGATGTCGGCGAACACCAGTTGCAGCGCGACGGCGTTTTCGGCCGAGGTGGTCATGCGCTGCATGTCGTTGAAATAATCCTCCTGCTCCTCGCTGCCGCCGGGGAGATAGAGCGAGGTGAACATCTGGCGGTAGGCCGGGTTGTCGAGCGCCCAGCCGTGGCGGGTCAGTTCGAGCATCGCCTCGCGCCGCTCGATCTCCGCCGGGTCGGCGCGGTGCTTCCAGCCGACCGCATAGCCGCCCCACAGGTGCATCTTACGCACACGCTCCGGATGGCGGACGGCATAGGCGATGGCGACCGCTGCGCCCTGGCTGATGCCCAATAGGTCGAAGCGGTCGAGGCCGGCGGCGTCGACCACGCTTTCGAGATCGTCGACGAACGCCTCGAAGTTCAGCGGCGCGTGCCAGTCGGAAAGGCCGTTGCCGCGCTCGTCATAGCGCCACACCGAGCGGATCGCGGTCAGCGCGCGGATCCAGTGCTTCCACAGCGGGCTGTGGAGGTCGGCTTCGAGGTGGTTGAGCCAGTTGGCGGCCTTGACCAGCGGCGGGCCCGAGCCGGTCACCGAATAGGCGAGGCTGGTGCCGTCGCTGGCGGTGCAGAAGTGGATTTCCTGCTTGAGGACGGGGGGCGCGGCGGATGCGGCGACGGGTGCGGGTTCGACGGGGAGCGGAATTGCGGGTTGCTCGCGGAGGCCCGGGGTCGCGGGAACGCCGGCCTCGGCGAGGTGGCGGATTAGCATGGCGCGCTGCTGCTCGGCCTCTTCCTCGCGGCCGGCGGCGAGGAGCAGGCGGACCAGCGCTTCGGCCGGCTCGGTGTCATGGGGCGAACGCTCGACCCAGGCGCGGACGTGGGGGAGGAGCTGGTCGGGGGGCAAGTCGCGGCGGACCAGCTCGTCGCAGACCTTGTCGAGCCAGCTCCGCGCATCCTCGCAGGTGGCGATGCGCCAGGCGTTGAAATCGTCGCAATTGGGGAGGTCGAGGTCGCTCATGAACAGGCCGCCGGACGCGGACGCGCAGATCCGTTCCAGCTGTTCGGTCGGGGTGGCGGCGAGGTTGGCGGCGGCGGCCTTGAGCTGGATGAAGTCGACGTCGAGGCCGGTAAGGTCGAGCGCGGCGGTCTCGCGGTCGGCGACGATCGCATCGCCGAGGAGGCCGCGGAGCTTGGAGAGGCTCCAGCGGAGCGCGCCCTTGGGGTCGTCGGGGACTTCCCAGAAGAGGTGAGTGAGCCGCTCGCGGCGGACCGGCTTGGCCTCGGCGGCGAGGTAGCCGAGCAGGGCGCGGGTCTTGCGCGACGCAGGAAGCGGCAGGGGCTTCCCCTCCGCGATCACCGCCATCGGTCCAAGCAAGCGCAGCTGCATCTACGGTTCCCGCTCCTCAACCTTGGCGCGGAGTAAATCCGCGCCGTCGGTCCTGTCCGCTTCGCGGCAGGCCGTCCGGCATTCGCGCTCTCTTCGACATATGCTTTCGATTGCCAGGGCAATCGCTCGCTTATGCTCGGGCGCTCATGCTCACCGTGGAAATTGGGTTAACGCGTTACCACGCACCGTTCCAACGCTTTTTCCAACGGCTGCTCCCACTGTCGCCCGTCAAATGGGGGGCAAGGACGGAATAGGGCCCGTCCAGAAAAAGGGAGTCATTGAAGATGCATAGTCATTCAACCAGCCAGGACCTGATGGCCTGCGCACTAGGCGCGCTGACGTTCGCCGGCCTGGCGCTGGGCGCCGCGCTCTTTCCGCTTTTCGCAGCGTAAGGAGCAAGGACCTCATGTTCCAGGAATTCAAATATCCGGCGATCCTCGCCGCATCGACCCGCGCCGCGTGGCAGATTGACGATGTCATCGCCCCCGGTGCGGCCCTCGACTTCTCGCGGCCGTTCATGCCGGAGAATCTGGCACGGACCGGCAGCCTCTACATGCTGTCGGAGAAGGAGCGGCTGACGCTCAACCATATCCGCGCGCATGAATATCTCAGCCTGTTCGGGCTGGTCGAGGAGTTCATCCTGCCGTTCGTGCTCGACCATGTCCGCGACGGATTGCGGGACAGCGACGAAGTGCAGGTGCGGGCGATGCTCAACTTCGCCAGCGAAGAAGCCAAGCACATCCAGCTGTTCAAGCGCTTCAGCCAAGCGTTCGACGAAGGCTTCGGAACCAAGTGCGAGATGATCGGACCGCCGGAAGCGGTGGCCGAGTTCGTGCTGAGCCAGGAGCCGCTGAGCGTCGCGCTGTTCATCCTGATGATCGAGTGGATGACGCAGGCCCATTATGTCGACAGCGTCAAGGACGATAACGGCCTGGACCCGCTGTTCGCCAACCTGCTCCGTAACCATTGGATCGAGGAGGCGCAGCACGCCAAGCTCGACACGCTGATGGTGGAGGCGCTGGCCAAGGGCAAGACCGAGGCCGAGCTTCATGCCGCGATCGACGGCTTCCTGACCATCGTCGGCTTCTTCGACACCGGCTGCCGCCAGCAGGCCAAGTTCAACCTCGACGCGCTGGAGGCCGTCCACGGCCCGAAGCCGAGCGAGGCGGACCGGCTCGAGCTGATGACGCGGCAGCACCAGGCGCTGCGGTGGACCTATCTGGGCTCCGGCCTGGTCCACAAGGAATTCCGCGCGACGCTCGGCGCCCTGTCGCAGGCGCAGCTGGCGCGGATCGACGCGCTGGCGCCCAAATTCTCGTGACCCCAACCCCCCAAGGAGAATCTACCATGTTGAACCCCGTGCAAAAGGCGATCGTCAACGACATCGACCTCGACAAGCTGACCACATTGGTCGCGGAGGCCGCCGTCACCCCGGCGCTGAGCTTCGAAGTGACGACCAAGTGGGACGGCCAGTTCCGCAGCGAAAGCTCGGTCGGGCCGATCCGCTTCGGCAATGGCGACGTCGTCGTCCGCGACTTCGTGATCAAGGCCGACGAGCCGGAGGAAATCCTCGGCAGCAACCAGTCGCCCAACCCGCAGGAACTGCTGATGGCGGCGCTCAACGCCTGCATGACGGTCGGCTATGTCGCCGGTGCGGCCAAGCGCGGCATTACGCTGCACAAGCTTGAAATCGAAACCAAGGGCACGCTCGACCTGCGCGGCTTCTTCGCGCTGTCGGACGCGGTGCCGCCGGGCTACCCGAGCCTCGAATATGTGGTGCGGATCGCCGGCGACGCGACGCCGGAGCAGTTCGCCGAGATCCACGCCGAAGTGCAGGCGACCTCGCCCAACTACGACAACCTCGCCCGGGCAATCCGGATGGAAGCCAAGCTCGAAGTGGCCTGAGACGCCAATGAACTAGCTAAGCCGCGGGCCGGGCTGCCGATGGTAAACCCCCCACCCTAACCAACGGGTAGCCCCCCGTAGCCGGGACCGGCCTCCAATGCCCCGGAGGCCGGTCCCTAACTTCTTGATCAGCGCAAGAATGCCGGTGTGCAGACGGTTTCACCGCAAGGCGCGAAATCGATATAGGCCTCGTCACTGCCGAAACCGCTGAATTCGATGCCATATGGACGAAGCCGCTCCCGCACCTGGGACCAGTCGGCTCCGCGATCGAGCCAATCCAAAACGTTGGTTGCAGTTCCGTTGGACGAGGCGTCCAGTACCCTCATCAGCCGCTGATGATCATAGGGTTGATCGGCCTGTCGATAGATTTCCCGCAGCGTTCGCTGGAAGGCTTGCGGATCGCCCTTGCTGAGCTCGGCATCCAGGATCAGCCCGAACATCGCCCCGCCGCCGTAGATCAGCTCCCAATTCCTGAATTTGTCGGCCCCGGCATTCGCCAGCTTGACGCCCGGCGAGATCTTCCGGCCAAGCTCGTAGCGCCGGGCGAAATTGGCGAGCCTTTGTTTCAGCAACGCGTCGTCGATCAGTCCGGCCTGATGCATCAATTTCACGGCCAGATAGTCGGTCATGCCTTCGGTGAACCAAAAGGTCGACCCATCGTCGGCCACCCGAATCCGCCCGCTGCCGTTCCAGAGGTGCATCAGCTCATGGCCGAGCCAGTGCGGCCAGGCGACTCGGTCGACCGTCTCGGAAGGCGTCGCAATGCGAAGCGCGAAGCTGTCGACAAAGGCCCCACCGTCCGTCTCCGGATCGGAAAAGGCGAATACGGTCAGTGAGTTGACCGGAGATTCGCCCCAAAATCGAGAGTAGATTTCCGGTAGGGAGACGAGGAGTTCCCGAAGGCGGGGCTTGACCGGCGCGAGCTTGCTCTCCGCCATCCAGGTCAGCTTCACCGGTCCCGCCATTTCAACGACGGGAGGAGTTTTGCTGACCGCAAATACGTTGAAAGTCAGACTTCTCCGCCGAGGCGCTTCGAAGGTTCGGCCGTCACCGCGCCAAGGAGCGACCACCTGCCATCCCCGCGGCAGATCGAACTTCGCGCCAACCGGTCCTTCGGGCCATGAATAGTCGGCGAGGAAGAAGGCGTTGCCGGCAAAGAAGTAGGTGTCGTCGAAATGGGTTGCTACCTCATCTTTGCCAGGGCCCCAGCGATCCTGGTCATGGTGGGCGAGTACGTCATATTCGACCCGCCCGATCGGACCGGTCGTGCCCTCCCAAGCACCTTCGCCGAGATATTTCAGGGGCTGCGCACGTCCGGCAGAGTCCCAGGCTCGCAGCGACTTGATGTAATCGGCCTGGCCCTGCGGACTGCGCTCGGTGGGAAAGAAGAAGAGAGACAGTTTCTTGGCCGGCACGGTGAAGCGGCCATCGACATGGAAGCGATCGCCGCCGTCGTAACGCACCGCGTACTTCGCCACCTTGCCGCTCTGCGGTGAGGCGTTGGCAGGAACGGCGACAAGCGAAATTGCCAGCAAAGCGATTGGGCGGAGCAAGTTCATGGCCGGGTCCCACTCTGCAATGCACGCGCAAGATTTGGCGCAAGCAGCTGCTCGCCAGATTTCACTGTTGTCGCCAATTGGCAACTCGCTGATCGCCGAGCCAGCCGATTGGGCCGGTGGAGGTCAATTTTGATCGCTGAGCCGCTCGGTTGGTTGGCCGAGGTTCGAAAGCGATCTGAACTCGAAGCTATTGAGGCCGGTTTCGCTCAATTCGCCGCGAGGCGATACCCAACCGCCGGCTCGTTCAGGATCAGCGCCGGTTGCGAGGGGTCGGCCTCCAGCTTTTGGCGGAGGGCACGGACAGCGACGCGGAGGTAGTCGGCCTGGTTTTCGTGCGCCGGGCCCCAGGCGGTGCGGAGGAGGTGGGCGTGGCTCAGCACCCGGCCGGGGTGCTTGGCGAGTTCGGCGAGGACCGCATATTCTTTCGGCGTCAGGTGCACCGGCTCGCCAGCGCGGCGAACGTTGCGGTGGAAGAGGTCGATGGTGATGTCGCCGACCTCGAGTGGCTTGTCGTCGGCTTCCGGCCCGAGATCGAGCAGGTTAGCGAGGTAGCGTTGAAGCTTCCCGGCTTCGGTGCTGACGGTCGAAAGCAGGGACTTGTCGCCCTCGCCGCCGCGCAGAAGCGAGGCGACGGCAGTGCCCATCGCCGAGAGATGGGGGCCGATGTCCTGGCCGATGGTCGACAGCAGGGCGGAGCGGGTACGGTCGCGTTCGCGGACGGCGGCGAAGTCGCGCGCCTCGCGTTCGAGCCGCGACCGTTCCAACGCCAGCGCCACCTGGTCGACCAGATTGTCGAGCAGGCCGAGCTGGCTTGGCGGGACCGGCCGGGCGCCGTCGTCGCGGGCGAGGCCGATGGCGGCGAGCACCTCGGAACTCGATCGGACCGGGTAGAAGACCCACTCGGTCGTACTGGCGGCGTCGGCGCCGCGGCCGACGGGCCTGCCTGATTCCATTGCCCAGGCGGCGGCGGCGATGTCGCTTGGATTCAGCAAGATCTGGCTTGGCTTGGCGGCCGCGACCTGCGGTTCGCCTTCACCGGTCATCAGGACCGCGTTGCATTCGAACAGCCGGCCCAGTTCGCGGCAGGCGACCTCGCCGATCTGATCCTCGCCCGAAGTCGAGAGCAGGCGGCGAGCCAGGCCGGCGATGGTCGCGTTGCGCGAGGCGCTGGCCTTGGCGGCGCGCGCACCGGCCCGCATCCGCGAGGCGAGCTGGCTGGTGACCAACGCGACCAGGAACAGGAAGACGACGGTGGCGATGTCTTCGGGGCTGTTGACGTGGAAGGTGTGGAAGGGTTCGGTGAAAAAATAGTTGAAGGCGAGGGCCGAGGCAGTGGCGGCGAGGACGCCCGGCGCGAGTCCGTAGAACCCCGCGGCCGCCAGCACCGCCGGCAAATAGAGCAGGTCGACGGCCGAATTGCCCCAGCGCGGCGCGATCAGCATCCCGGCAAGGGTCGAGGCGGCGACCATCGCCAGCGTTTCGGCATAGGGCCGCACCAGGCCGACGGCGGTCGGCGGGCGGCGGACGCCTTCCATTTGCGTATCGTTCATGCGCGGCCAAATGGGCCTTGCCGGGCGCTTCGTCGAGACTTCCACATGGTTCGTTTCCGAAAACCACATGGAATCTTTATGCCGCCGGACCCCACTTGGCCGGCCATGACAAGCATCACCGCGACGGCCGACGCCGTTACCGAACCATTACCGCAACACGCTGCTACCAAGGACCGGCTGCCGATCCTCATGCTCGGCGCGATCGGCGTGGTTTACGGCGATATCGGCACGTCGCCGCTCTACGCGATGAAGGAGAGCTTCATCGGCCCGCATCCGATGGAGGTCGATCCGCTGCACATCTTCGGCGTCTTAAGCCTGATCTTTTGGTCGCTGATGCTGATCGTCACGGTCAAATATGTCGCGGTGGCGATGCGCGCCGACAATCGCGGCGAGGGCGGATCGCTGGCGCTGCTGGCACTGATCCAGCGCAGCCTGCCGGGGCGCAAGTGGACGGCTTCGCTGGTGACGATGGGCGTGCTCGCCACCTGCCTGTTCTACGGCGATGCGATGATCACGCCGGCGATCTCGGTGCTGTCGGCGGTCGAGGGGCTGACCATCGTCGAAGCTGGGCTGCAGCCGCTGGTGATCCCGATCGCGATCGCCATCCTGGTCGGGCTGTTCCTGGTCCAGGCGCGCGGCACCGCCAAGGTCGGCGCCATCTTCGGGCCGGTCGTCCTGATTTATTTCGCAGTGCTGGCGGTGCTCGGCGTCAGCAACATGATGAGCCACCCCGCCATCCTCGGCGCCCTAAGCCCGAGCTGGGCGGCAAAGTTCTTCTTTTACAATCCCAAGCTGGCGTTCCTCGCGATGGGCTCGGTGTTCCTGGCGGTGACCGGCGCCGAAACGCTCTATGCCGACATGGGCCATTTTGGCCGCCGGGCGATCGGCTGGTCGTGGCTTGGCCTGGTCTATCCCTGCCTGATGCTCAACTATCTGGGGCAGGGGGCGCTGCTGCTGGGCAATCCGGCCGCTGTTGCAAATCCCTTTTACCTGATGGCGCCGGAGTGGGCCCGGCTGCCGCTGGTGATCATCGCGACGCTGGCGACGATCATTGCCAGCCAGGCAGTGATCAGCGGCGCCTTCTCCGTCACGCACCAGGCCATCCAGCTCGGCTTCCTGCCGCGCCTGAGGACGCTGCACACCAGCGCCAAGGCGGCCGGCCAGATCTATATTCCTGCGGTCAACTGGACCTTGCTGGCGATGATCATCGTGCTGGTGATCGGCTTCCAGGAGTCGACCAACCTCGCCTCGGCCTATGGCATCGCGGTGACCGGCACGATGCTGATCACCACCATGATGCTCGGCTTCCTGGTGTTCCAGGTGTGGAACTGGAACCGGGTGCTGGCAGTGCTGGTCATCGGCACCTTCGCAGTGGTCGACGGCATCTATTTCGCGTCGAACATCACCAAGATCCCCGATGGCGGCTGGTTCCCGCTGGTTGTCGCGGGCGTGAGCTTCACCATCCTCACCACCTGGGCGACCGGACGGGCGCTGCTGCGCAAGGCGCTGGACGAAAGCTCGGTGCCGCTCGACGTGTTCGTCAAATCGGCCGCGTCCGCCTTCCGGGCGCGCGGGACGTCGGTGTTCATGTCGTCGTCGGCAGACGGCATTCCGGCCGCGCTGCTGCATAACCTCAAGCACAACCAAGTGGTGCATGAGCGGGTGATCATCCTCACCGTAAAGATCGAGGGTGTGCCGCACATCGACGCCGGCAACCGGATCGAGACCAAGGAGGTCGGCAGCGGATTCTACCGCGTGATCCTGCACTATGGGTTCATGGAAGAGGTCGACATCCCGGGCGACCTGATGCGCGTCACCGATGCCGGCGGGCCGTTCAACATGATGACCACCAGCTTCTTCCTCGGCCGCCAGAAGCTGATTGCGTGCAAGGACAAGCCGGGCATGGCGCTGTGGCGCGAGCGGCTGTTCGGCTGGATGCTGAAGAGCAGCGAGAGCGCGATGGAATTCTTCCGACTGCCGATCAACCGGGTGATCGAGCTGGGCAGCCAAGTGCGGATTTAGGGCGTGCCGACAATGCTCCTGCTTGCGGCGGTTGCCGCCGCCGAGGCGCCGATCTGTACCGACCGGCCGGCCAAGGCGAACGCGGTCTGCACGGTGCCGGACGGCCGCATCCAGCTGGAAAGCTCGGCGGCGCAATGGTCGCGCACGACAAGCGGCGGTGCGACGGCAAAGGTGCTCAGCCTCGGGTCTACGGTCATCAAATATGGGATTGGCGGGAGTAGCGACGTGCAGGTCGGGTTCGCGCCCTATGTTCGCGTCGAGGCCGGCGGCGGCGCCACGTCGGGCGTTGGCGATGTGACCGTCAGATACAAACAGCGGCTGACGAGCGACAATGCGCCGGTGCAATTCGCCCTGATCCCGTTCGTCAAATTGCCGACGGCCAAGCGCGGCATCGGCAACGGGAAGGTGGAAGGCGGGATGGCGGCACCGGTCAGTTTCGGACTGGGAGGCATCACCGCGACGCTGGGCCCGGAGGTGGACCTGCTCGCCGATGGCGACGGCGCCGGCCGGCACGTCGCGCTCGTCAATCTGATCAACCTGTCGGGCGCGGTGGCGCCGCGGTTGACGCTGGCGGGCGAGCTTTGGAGCAACGTCAACTTCGATCCCGCCGGCACCGTGAAGCAGGCATCGGCGGACGCGGCTTTGGCCTATGTCGTCGACGAGCGGCTGCAACTGGACGGCGGGGTCAATCTGGGGCTGACGCGCGATGCCGCCGATGTCGAGCTGTACGCGGGGATTTCGGTGCGGTTTTAGGGATTTACTTCTCGCACCTTCACCGTCTCGTCCGATGAGCAGGTCCTTAGGCCGCAGCCGAACCAGATGCGGCCGCTGCCGCGCAGCTTGCCGCCGTCGCGGCTGGAGAGCTCATAGCTGCCGAGGCCGAGGATCGCCTCACGGACCGCTGGGGTGAAGATGCGGTCATAATCGCGCTCGACTTCCTGGCGTGAGCGATAGGTCTTCGCTCCGCCGGCGAAGCCGACGCGGAGCGGCAGGCCGACCAGCCGGAGAACCGCACGCCGGTCATTGTCGCCGAGCGCTTCCTGCAGCCGGTTCAGGAACTCGCCATAAGGCGCAATGAGCTCTCGCGGCGTCGGGGGCGCCTCGGCCCGCTGGGCGAAGCCGCTGGATTTCTCGTTGGCCGAACGGACGCGCGAACCGGTGACGACGATGTTGCCGGCCCCCGCCGCGTCATTGGCCTGGGCCTGCGGTTCCTGGGCCGGCGGTGGAGGGGGCGGGGGTGGAGCGGGAGGCGGAGGCGAAGGTGCGGCGGCCATCGGCGATGGGACGGCCAGTTCGGGGTAAACGGTCGAGACGACGGCCTTATGGTCGGCGGCGGTGAGGTTGGCGCGTTCCTCGGCGACCTTTGTCCTGGCCAGCGGCGTTGCTTCGCCCGCGGCGGCGGCTTGGCCGGGCGGTTGCTGGTATTGGACGGGCGGTTCCTCGTTGGCCGCGACAGGCCCTGCGGCATTTTGTTCGGACGGGGCCGGTTCGGACGGGCTGCCTTCCGACGCCGCTTCCCGCTGGCGATCGCGGATCGAGACCTCCACGACCGGAACCGCGATGACGGCGATCAGCGCGGCGGTGACGAGGCCGCCGGCCGCGGCGCGATGGGTCGAGACCCATTGGATGAGCGGCGGGCGGCGGCGCGTCGCGAGAACCTCTTCGATGCCGTCGAACTTGCGAAGGGCGGCGTCGATCGCTTCCCGGCGCGCCGCGGGCCGCGGCGGCGGCGGGTTCGGCAGCGAGATCAATTCGTCGCCGTCGATCGCCATCAGACTTTTTCTTCGAGGAGCATGGGCGAACTCATAGCGGCGATTGCGTCAACTTCGAAAGCGTCTTCGCACACAGGGTTTGGGGTTGGCCGCCGGCGCCGGGGGCGTGTCGCCGGCGGCCACAAGCTACTACTCGCCGAGCTGGGCGATCGAACGGGCGCCCTTGGCGTTGCGCACCAGCTGGAGGAACTCCGACCGGTAGCCATATTCGTCGGTCCCTCGGGCAGCCGAGGCGATGCGAAGCACATCGTCATAGGTCAGCGGGCCGGTGTAGCGGCCGCCGCGCAGCAGCTCGGCGAAACCGGCGACGGCAGTGGCGAAGCGGGCGTCGCGCGGCGCGGCGTCGAAGCTGGCGAATTGCACGCCGGCGTTGATCGGCGTCGAGATCAGCCGGCTGGTGTCCGACTTGGGCAGTTTGTAGCGGATCTTGACGAAGCCGAGCTCGCACGCATTGCAACGGGGGCCTTCAGTACCCGCGTAGCGCGACGCTCCCATGACGCTCGGCCCGCCGACCGGCACGACTTCGTAAAGCGCAGTGACGGTCTGCCCAGAACCGACGTCGCCGGCATCGACCTTGTCGTTATCGAAATCGTCGCGGTTAAGGGCGCGGGTTTCGTAGCCGATCAGCCGATATTCGGCGACGGCGCGCGGATTGAACTCGACCTGGATCTTCACGTCCTTGGCGATGGTGAAGAGGGTCGAGCCGGCTTCCTCGACCAGCGTCTTGCGGGCCTCCTGGGCGGTGTCGATGTAGGCGGCGGTACCGTTGCCGTTCTGGGCCAGCGTCTGCATCAGCGCGTCATTGTAATTGCCCATGCCGAAGCCGAGGACGCTGAGGAACACGCCCTTGCCGCGCTCTCGCTCGATATAGCCCTTCAGTTCGCCCTGGTCGGTGATGCCGACGTTGAAGTCGCCGTCGGTCGCCAGGATGACGCGGTTGACGCCGCCCCGGTCGAGGTTCTGCTCGGCGAGGTTGTAGGCCTGGCGGATGCCCTCCGCGCCGGCGGTGCTGCCGCCCGCGCCGAGGCCGTCGATGACGGCGCGGATCCGCTCCTTTTGGGCAACCGGCGTCGGCTGGAGCGCGGTGCCGGCGTATCCGGCATAGGTGACGATCGCCACCGTGTCGCGCGGGTCCAGTTCGTCGAGCAGCATATTGAGCGAACGCTGGACCAGCGGCAGCTTGTTCGGCTCCTGCATCGAGCCTGACGTATCGATCAGGAAGACGAGGTTGGCGCGCGGCCGGGCGGCGCGCTGGACGTCGTAGCCCCGGATGCCGATCCGGACGAGCTTGCGGCCCTTGGCCCAGGGGCTCGGGAAGACGGCGACATTGGTGCTGAACGGCTGGGCGGTGGTCTGCGGCCGGGCGTAATCATAGTGGAAATAGTTGATCATTTCCTCGGTCCGGACCGCGGCCGGCTGGGGCAGCAGCTTCTGGTTCAGCGATGCCCGGACCCAGCTGTACGAAGCGGTGTCGACGTCGATCGAGAAGGTCGAAACCGGCGCTTCTCGGACGATGTGAAACGAATTTTCGGCGAAGTTGGTGAACTTGTCGCGGCCCTCGTCATGGTAGGGCGGGCTCCAGTTGCCCGACATGCCGGGCGCGGGCGGCGGCGGCGGAGGCAGCGCCATCGGATAGCCTTCGGCGCGCATCGCCTTCTGGTTGGCGGAAATCCGCGAGCCGGTGACGACGATGGCGGCGTCGGCGGCTTCCTGCGGTTCGTTGGCGGCCTCGGGCAGTGGCGCGTTTGCCGCGCTATTATCGATGGACGACCCCGCGCAGGACGCGAGGAACAGGACCCCGAGCGCGAGCCCGATCGAACGATGTTGGCTCCCCATTTGAACCTCCCTCAAAACAAGGCGGCAAAATCGCCTGCCTGATTCCTGAGACGCGGGCCGCGGGGATTTCCTTTGAGCGGGAGCGAAAATTATTTTCCGGAGGCGAGGATGCGGCGGACTTCGTGCATCCGCCAGGCGACGGTCGCTTCGGCGATGCCGAGGATTTCGGCGGCCTCGGCGTGGGTCAGCTGCTGCCCCGCGACAAGCACGGCGGTGTCGCGCAGCGCGGGCTTGAGCCGGGCAATGGCGCTCTTCAGCCAGGCCGCGTCATAGGCATCGCGGCCGTCGGGCGGCGAGGCGAGCCCGACCAGCACCGCCAGCTTGTCGGTGAAGGCGCCGAGCGAGCGGCGGCGGCGGCGCCAGTCGCGGCAGGCATTGAAGGTGATGCCGTGGAGCCAGGTGGTGAACTTGGCTTGCCCACGATAGGTGCCGATCTTCTCGACCAGGGTGCAGCAGACGTCCTGCGCAATGTCGTCGGCGTCGGCGCGCGAGCCGGTCAGCTGCCAGGCGAGGCCATGGATCCGGTCGTAATGGCGCTCGAGCAATTGTGCGAACGCTTCGCGGTCGCCGGCGAGAGCGGCGGCGATGAGACTGGAATCTGTATCGCTGCCGATAATCGCCACCCAAGTGCCTGTTCGGTCTTCATATCAAACAGGGCGGGGGGCGCTAGCGGGGGATTGGGGTGAGGTGGGTCCGTTCTCGCCAATGTCGACGCAAGGTCCCGCTTCCGTTGGAAACGTCCGCATGCGCTCGGCGGCTCATGATGAAAACCCCCGGCCGTCGGGGGCCGGCCGGGGACTTCCATCCGTCTTTTGCCCCCCGACGAGAAAGCTCGACCCCCTTAGCCGGTACTTTCTCAGGGAAAACGGACGTGAAACGATACCAAATGTCAGGGTCGTTCCCAGTTATCCGAAGATAGGAAAATTTGTTGCGTTAGGGCGCCGGCGGCCTCCCGCGTTCGTCGAATTCACCGGGCGTCTGTCGCTTTGGAATCGCGCGGCCGTATCGGCCCGGACTAACCCTTGGCCCAATTATCCAGGGGGATAGGCCATGCTCAGCCGCCGGCATTTCATCCAGACCGCCGCCGCGATCGGCGCGTCGCTCGCTTTTGCTCATCCGGCCCGTGCCTCGCGAACCAAATGGAGCGAGCGGCGCGACCTTTATCCGCACGGGGTGGCGTCGGGCGACCCGGATCCGCACAGCGTGATCCTGTGGACCCGGCGGCCCTATGCCGAAGGTGCGCGGCAGCTGCTGACGGTCGAGGTGGCCGAGGACGAGGCGTTCAAGAAAGTGGTGGCGCATGCGCGGGCGCCGGTGCTGGCCTCGGCGGACTGGACCAGCCGGGTGCTGGTCGGCGGCCTGAAGCCGGCGCACACCTATTGGTATCGGTTCACCGACGCAGACGGGAATGGCAGCCGGATCGGGCGGACGATCACCGCGCCGCTGCCGGACGATCCGCGCGCGGTCAATTTCGCGTTCGTCAGTTGCCAGGACGTCAACGAGGGTAAGCTCAACGCCTATCGCCGGATGATCTTCGAGGACGAGCGGGCGGCGGCGGCGGAGCAGCTCGGTTTCGTGCTGCACCTCGGCGACTTCATCTATGAGATCGTCGAATATCCCGACGAGGTGAAGACGCGCTACGACCGGATCGTTTATGAAGTGTGCCGCATCCCCGACGGTGCGAAGGTCAGCAATTTTCATTATCCGCTGACAGTCGAAGGATATCGCGCCGTCTACAAGGGCTACCTCAACGATCCCGACCTGCAGGACGCTCGCGCCCGCTGGCCGTTCGTGTGCATATGGGACAATCACGAATTCTCGTGGCAGGGCCGGCAAAGCATCCAGCAGGCGGGCGGCCCGCCGAACCCGGGGCAGACCATCAAGGTCGCCGCCAACCAGGCCTGGTTCGAGTATATTCCGGCGCGCGTGAAGGCGCCGAGCGGGAATTTCGACACCTTCGGCACCGTCCCGGTGCAGAACGTCAAGATCGAGAAATGGGATGGCAATGGCCTCGGCCTCGAACCCAATAACCTTGCCGCCATCAACAGCCTGATCGCCTATCGCGCGCTCCGGTACGGCAAGCACCTCGACCTGATCCTTACCGACCAGCACAGCTTTTGCGGTGAGGATCCAAGCAACGCCGACGACATCGTCAAAATCTACGATCCGGGCTTCAACGGCATGTTCTCCGAGGAAGCGATGATCGCGCTCGATCTCGGCCGTGCCTATAACGGCGGCAATCCGCCGGCCGAACTCCATTTCCGGGATGCGCGCATTCCCAACCCGAGCAAGGATAAGCCACCGCGGACGATCCTCGGTGTCGAGCAGAAGGCATGGTTCAAGGACCAGTTGCGCAAGGCGACCGCGACCTGGAAAATCTGGGGCAATTCGCTGGGAGCGCTCGACGAGCGTACCGACCCTCAGAATTTGCCGCCCGAGATGGTGAAGAATGCGTGGCCGCCGGACACCTACGCCATATCCCGTACCGACGATTACGGGGCTGCCTATGCCGAGCGCGGAGAAATCTATGATCTTGTCCGCGACGCGAAGATCACCGGCTTCGCGATCGTGTCAGGTGACCGTCACAGCTTCTGGGCCGGCTATGCAGCGGCCACCCTTCCGCCCCGCAAGTATGAGCCTGTGGGCTTGAGCTTTGTCGGCGGGTCGCTGGTCAGTCCAGGCGGCCAGGAAGCATGGGAGCACGGGTTCAAGAAGGACAAAACGATGCGCCCGCTCTATCTCGCCGACCGCCCCGACGGGAAAATCGTGTGTACGTACAACATGATGCTTAAGCATGGCGTCCGCTCGGCCCTCGAATATGCCAAATCGTACGACCTCGAGCGCGCGCGGGCGCTGTCTAATCGCGAGCTTGCGCCGCATCTCGAGTTCATGGATGCGGGCGGCCATGGCTATGCGATAGTTCGGCTCACCAGTGAGGAAATGCGGACCGAGTTCGTCTGCATTCCGCGGCCGGTGACGCGCAGCGAGCGTGCCGATGGCGGGCCGCTGCGTTACCGGGTGGCGCATGTCGCCAAGCTGTGGGCGCCAGGTGAGGCGCCGAAGCTCAATGTGCAGGTGCTTGAAGGCGATCCGGGGCTTTCTATCTAGCGGTTGGCCGCGGACCGTCCGGGCCGTCGCCGGGTAAGTTCCGCTCTCACCAATGCCAAGGAGGCTGCCCAATGCTCGAAGCACCCCGGTTCAAACTGACCGACATGCCGCAGGAGGCCTACCGGCATTTGCTGCAGCTCGAGGGGCTGATCACCCAGCACGTCGACCTGACGCTGTATCATCTGATCAAGCTGCGCGCGTCGCAGATCAACGGCTGCGCCTATTGCCTGGAAATGCACACCGACGAGGCGCTCCGCCATGGCGAGAGGCCGGAGCGGCTGACATCGCTCGACGGCTGGCATGAATCGCCGCTCTACACCGACAAGGAGCGCGCAGCGCTGCAATGGACCGACGAAGTGACGCTGATCGCTGACAAGCATGCGTCGCGCGAGGCCTATGAAGCGCTCAAGGCCCAATTCAGCGACGAGGAGATCCCGTGGCTGATCCTGGCGGTGGTGCAGATCAACAGCTGGAACCGGATCGCGATTTCGACCCGGTCGCAATATGAGCGCGCGGGGTCGCGCGCGGCACCGGCAGAGAAGACGCGCGAACCGGCCTAGCCGCCGGCATTGCGCCGCGCCCCGGCGGCGCTAGTCTTGCCGCATGAAGCCCCAGTTCTTTGCAGTGATTGCGGCCGCGCTCCTGCATGCGCCTGTTGCAGCCCAAACTCCTGCGCCCGCAGCCCCATTCGTGCTGAAGCAGCTCGCTCCCGGGGTCTATGCAGCGATCGACGGGCCCGAGCATCGGGCCGGCTCCAACGCCGGCTTCGTGGTCGGCGATGACGGTGTGCTGGTGGTCGACGCCTTTTTTACGGAGGAGGCGGCCAAGGCGCTGGTGGCCGAGATCCGCCGCGTGACGCCCAAGCCGATCCGCTATGTCGTCAACACTCATTATCACGCCGATCACACCGGCGGGGACCAGGTGCTGCGCGACGCCGGCGCGGCGATCATCGCCCACCGCAACGTGCGGGGCTGGGTCAGGACCAACAACATCAACCTGTTCGGCGACCGGATCACGCCCGAGCTGAAACGCCGGATCGAAGCGCTGCCGCTGCCCGACGTCACGACCGCCAAGGACCTCACCGTGTGGCTGGGCTCCCGCAGGGTGGTAGTGAGGACCGTGCTTGGCCATACCGGCAGCGACCTTGTGGTCGAGGTGCCTGATGCCAGGGTGCTGTTCGCCGGGGACATGCTGTGGCGCAAGGTGCCGCCCAACCTGATCGACGGATCGGTCGAGGAGTGGCAGGCGACCGACGCCGCGTTCATCGCGATGCCGGATGCAGCGCTGACGCAATTTGTGCCGGGTCATGGCGATGTGGCCGACGTCAAGGACGTGGCCGAATTCCGCGCATATCTGCTCGATGTCAGGCGGCTGGCCGGCGACGGGCGGAAAGCGGGGCTGAAGGACGACGCGCTGGTCCAGGCGGTGGCGCCGAAGATGAGGGCGCTCTACCCGGCCTGGACGATCAGTGACCGGGCGATCGCGGCGGAGGTCCGGTACATGGACCAGGAGCTGGCCGGGACCAAGAAGCGGCCGGTCCCGGCGCCGGACTTACCCTAAGCCGGATTCAGGATTCCCGGGACCCGGCGGCCTGGGCTTCGGCGAGCTGGCTGACCTTGCGCTGCGCCTCGGCGGCGCGAGTCTGGTCGGACTTGCGCGACCGGGCGGCAAGGGCATCCCACGCCTCCGCCGCGCGAAGGTGGCAGACCTTGACGTTGTCCAGCGTCGCCGAGCTGGATTTCGCCCGGGCTTCATCCGCCTGGCCTTGATAGAAATCGGTTTGGGACACAGGTCCTCCTGACTGCAGGCCCGGCAGCCCAAGCAGGGGCGACCGGGCCGGCAGGATGTTTGGGCTAAAGCGCCTTGATGTTGGTCGCGCTTTCGCGGCCGCGGCGATCGGGCGCCAACTCATATTCGACGCGCTGGTCCTGGCTGAGCGTGCGCAGGCCGGCCGCTTCCAGGGCCGTGACGTGGACGAAGGCGTCGGTGCCGCCGCCGTCCGGAGTGATGAAGCCGAATCCCTTCGCGTCATTGAAGAATTTCACGGTTCCTTGGGGCATTTTCGGGTCCTTCCCGGTGGACGGACCGACTGCCGGTCCGTCTTTAGGCTAGAAGAGGCGAGAGGAAGGAGGAACGGCGGGGCCGATCGAAACCCACGTCATGCGACTGGTAGCAGGACCTATGTAGGAGTTTATGGCCGATTAGGCAAAAGACCGGGGAAATCAGGTCTTGCCGGTCCAGTTGAGCGCCTCTGCCTCGACCTTCTTGATCCAGTCGTCCTTGCAGATGGTGTAGGCGTTGCTGTCGTCCGGATGCTTGGCGGCGCAGCCTTGTTTCATTTGCTGATAGGCCTCGGCCATTTCCGGACGGGCGCGCAGATAGTCGCGGAAGGCGATGTGGCGGCGGATGCTGTGGTCGCCGTCGGCATAGCAATGGAGGTGGAAGCGGCGCAGCCCGGTCTCAGGATCGGTTAGCGTGCAGAAGCGGCGGCCCTCGACCCCATATTCGCCGTGCCAGGCGTAGCCGAGCGCCTCCAGCTGCGCCCGCGCTGCCTCGATCGTCTCCAGCCGCGGAGTGACACCGACCAGGTCGATGATCGGCTTGGCCTTGATGCCGGGGATCGAGGTCGAGCCGACATGGTGCATTTCGATAATGGCCGGCCAGACCGATTTGAGAATGCGGGCCTCTTCCTCGCTGGCCTGGTCCGCCCACGCGGGGTCGTGCGGAAGTAAGCGAACTGCGTATGGCGGCAGCATAGCCGCATCGGTCTGACAGCGAACGGGTCGGCTGGCAATCGGAACCGAAACGAATTGGCTTATTGGTCCGGCGGGGACTTCTTGGAAAAAGTGAAATAGCTGCGGAACATATTATCCAGCATCTGGCGGCCGAGCGACGGCGCAGAAGCCTGCTGATCGGGCCGCGAAGCATAATGATGGGTCAGCGCAAGCTCTGCCTCAGGATAAAGAAGTTTGATCCGGCGAAGGAGTGCTGCCCGCTTGGGATTGGCTTTTGCCCAGTTGACAAGGCCATGATCGACTTCGGCGCGCGTATTATAGGGCTCTGCGAGCGCCCACGGGCGCAAATCGGCATTGGCCCAGCCCCGTTCGACTGCGAGGCGGGTTCGAGCGGTTGGTTGCAATGTTCCTTCATTCTCACCCGGCCCAAGCGCCTCATAGAGCGCGGCAGCCAGTTGACGCACGGCAATTGGCATCGCTGCGAGGCCGGAGGTTTTCGAGTAGCCGAAACCGATGCGACAGGGCGTGGTCGCCTTCCCGCCGGAAAGGACGATGACTTTCCAGTCAGGGAGGATGTCATAAGGTTCGCCGACATCGACCAGCCAATAGCTGTCCGAGCGGCCATCCAATATGATCAGCGGCGGGGTCCAGCGGTTGTCACCCAGCAGGGGATCAATCGGTGTGTCGGTGCGTGCCATGCTCGCAGTCAACTGACCGGCAAAATCGTCGATCGTTGTGCCGCTCGGAAGAAGATGGACGGTGTACATGTCGCCCTGCCAGCCGTGCGGCCATGCGACCACGGCCAACCGCTTGCCCGAAGGCTGTCGCTTGCCCCATTCAATGTCTACCGCATAGTCGTCGCGTAGCGTCCGCTTGATGGTGTCGAAATGTGCTGGATCGGTGGTTATGGTCCTGCCGCCACTGGTGTCGGCGTCGCTTTGCTGAACGACGATCCTCATCACCCGGTCGGCCGCTTCACGGATCGGCCATGACATGTCGAAACTGGTCGACCGAAACGCCTGCGCGGCCATGTCCAGCGCCGCAATGCAGCGTGGATCTCCGGCATTGCCAATGATGAAAGGGGCGGCGGCGGCAGGTCTCGCCAAAGCGAGCGCGCCGATTGTCAAACAAGCCCAACGGACCGCACGCAGCATCAACTTAACCCTCCCCGGGCGATGCCCATATTGGCGCTTGACCGGCCATTGCGAAATAGTATTTCGACGAAAATAATTGTACCTATGTGGTAAAAAATGCTTGACATCGTCACGCTCATTTGGCACAAGACAGGAACAGTCGAAAATTGCGATTCGGGCCGTTTCCTCCGGGATGCGGCCTTTTCTTTTGGCGTGGAGGCGGGCTTGGGTGCTTTGGTCCTTGAAGGCGGGAAGCGGGTCCGCAAGGTTAAACCATCATACCGCAGCTGGACCGCCGCAAAGCAGAAGGGCTTCATCGAAGCGCTGGCCGAATGCTGCAACGTCAAGCTGGCAGCGAAGAAGGCCGGCGTGTCGACCAGCATGGCCTATGTCCGCAGGGGCAAGGACGCCAGTTTTCGCGCCGGGTGGGACCGGGCGCTGGCCACGGGCTATGCGCAGCTTGAGATGATGCTGCTCGAACGGGCGCTTCACGGTGTCGAGAAGACGGTGATTGCGCGCGACGGGACGAAAACCGTGATGCGCGAATATTCGGACCGCGTGGCGCTAGCGCTCCTCCGGATGCACCGCGACAATGCCGCCTTGGCCGATGAACATGTCGACGACCGGGAATGGCAGGAAGCGCGCGAACGGATTGTCGAACGGCTGCAGCGGTTGCGGGAGCAGGAGCAGGGGGAAGCGGAGCGTCCCCCAGACGGTCCTACGCACGTCCAAGTTGAAACCAAGTCGGCCAATGTCGCCGCGCTGATCATGTGGGCGTTGCAGCGGCCGTGAAGACCTTCCTGTCGCTCGCCCATGCCAAGCGGCTGGCGGCGATGAGCGACCAGGAGCTGGCCAATTGGCTGGCGAAATGCACGCCGCGCGACCTTTTGATGATCGACACGGCGTTCGAACTATGGGCGCAGCAAGGCCAGCTGCCGCCGCAGAGCGAAGGCTGGCGGGTTTGGCTGATGATGGCCGGGCGTGGGTTCGGCAAGACCAGGGCCGGGGCGGAATGGGTCCATCGGCTGGCAATGACCGGAGGTAAGCGGATCGCGCTGGTTGCAGCCTCGATCGACGAGGCCCGAACCGTGATGGTCGAAGGGGCCAGCGGCCTGCTCACCGTGGCCCGGCAGCACCGCCTGCGGGTGACATGGGAGCCAAGCCTGGGCCGATTGAAATGGGTCAAGGGCAGCGTCGCACAGCTGTTTTCGGGCGACCATGCCGACGGGCTGCGGGGGCCGGAGCATCATAATGAAGCGCTTCAAAGGATTGACCTTCTGCTCTGCCCGCTCGTCGAAAGCGTGACCCTGTCCGCGCCTCCCACGAGCCCGGCAACCGGCACCTGCTACCTGGTCGCCAATGACGCGACCGGAGCCTGGGCCGGCAAGGAGGGCATGCTAGCCGGCTATTCCGACGGCGGTTGGAGATACATTGCGCCGATCGAGGGAATGCGAGTGCTCGACCGGAGCAGCGGGCTAACCGTGCTGCGAACCGGAGGAGGCTGGGAGACCGGCGTCGTCCGGGCCGAGGAATATCGAGTTGGCGGGCTGGCCGTGGTGCGGGCACGCCAGCCGGCCATCTCCGACCCTGCCGGCGGGACGGTTATCGATAGCCAATGCAGGTCCGCGGTCGGCTCGATCCTGGCAATGCTCCGGACGCACGGGTTGATCGCGTCCTGACGGCTCCTCCCGCGCCTTTTGCCGAGAACAAAGGGTTTTGTGCGGCTTTTCGGCAACAGACTGGAGATTTGTAATCTTGCACCGCAACCGGCCCTCTCATAAGGTGTTCGAGCAGTTCTGTTTTGGAATGCACGTGAAAGGGGATATCTATGCGGAAGCTGGCCATTATGGCGGCGCTTGCCTCGACCGCGCTGGCGACCCCAGCTGTCGCTCGCGACCATAGCTGGTACGTCGGCGTCGATGCGGGCGCGATGATCGTCGAGGACACCAAGCTCGACTTTTCGAACGACGTTGGAACCGACGTGAATGACGCGATCATTCTCGACTATGACCTTGGCTACGACATCGGCCTCAACGGGGGTTACGATTTCGGTGGCTTCCGTCTTGAAGGCGAACTTGCCTACAAGCATGCCGGGATCCACGAAGCGACGTTCGCCTCGGGTCTCATCGGCGGCACCAGCGATCAGACGTTCGATGCCGACGGAGCAGGTTCCGTTTTCTCGGCGATGGTCAACGGTTATCTCGACTTCGGCGATGACGATGGCTGGAGCGGGTTTGTCGGCGCCGGTGGCGGTCTTGCCCGCATCAAGCACGACGTCGACGATGGCACCAATGTCAATGACAGCGACAGCGACAGCGTGTTCGCTTGGCAGGTCATGGCCGGCGTTCGCCGCGCCCTCACCGCCAACATCGACCTTGGCCTGAAGTATCGTTTCTTCAATACGACGACCTTCAAGTATGACATTTCCGGCCTTGCCCAGACGGACAGCCGTCTCGAGGGTCGTTGGCGGTCGCACTCGCTGCTGCTGAGCCTGACGTACAACTTCGCTCCGCCGCCGCCGCCTCCGCCGCCTCCGCCGCCGCCTCCGCCGCCGCCTCCGCCGGCGACGCAGACCTGCCCGGACGGCTCGGTGATCCTGGCTACGGAAGCGTGCCCACCGCCGCCTCCGCCGCCGCCGCCGCCGCCGCCTCCGCCGGAGCCGGAACGCGGTTAAGCCGGACTGGCTTGATAGCAAAAGTTACCCCGGGGAGCTGGTCTCCCCGGGGTTTCTTTTTGCGCGTTGCCGAGGCGGCGTGCGGGCCTTAAGCCTGCCTGCCGATGATCATTGCAAATGAAGCGAAGCGAATGTTGAAATGCGTCCTTGCCCTGGGCCTGGCAATGGCGGCGGCGAGCGTTGCCATCGGGCAACAGCCGGCGCCGACGGGTCCACTGATGCTGTTCTTCGACTGGGGCAAGCCTGACATTCGAAGCGACGACCAGGCGGTGCTCGACCAGGCCGTTGCGGCGTGGCGGGCGAGCCCCGGATCGCGCCTCGCATTGTCAGGCCATACCGACCGGTCGGGCGGCGCTGCCTTCAACCTGACAGCATCGCGCAAGCGGGCCGAAATGGTCCGTCACGAACTGGAGAAGCGCGGCGTCCCTTCAAACGCGATCAGCGTTGCCGGTTATGGGGAGGAGCGTCCGATGGTTCCGACCGAGGACGGGGTCCGCGAGGTTCAGAACCGGCGGGTCGAAATCCGGATCGAGCGCTAGCCGGGCTATTCCTGCTCTTTAACCGAGGTCGCGCTCTCCTCCGCTGAGGACCGCAGATTCTGCGCCCCCTTGGGCCCCGCTTGCCACCGCTGGACGCGCCGCCGGCGGCGGGCCATGAAGCGAAGCGGGGGTGGCCATGAGCGACTTCGAATTCGTCTTTTCCCTTTTCGGCCTGCTGCTCGGCCTGGGCCTGGCCGAGGTGCTGGGCGGGTTCGGAACGGCGATCCAGTCGCGGCGCAAGATCCGCATCGGCTGGCTGACGCCGCTGCTTGGCCTGCTGGTGGCGCTCGACCTCACCAGCTTCTGGATGGTTGCCTGGTCGGTCCGGGACGTGGTGCCGCCGACCTATGCCAGCCTGCTCGGCGGGCTGCTGGTGATGGGCACCTACTATTTCGTCGCCCGGATCACCTTCCCCCACGATGCCGGCGAGTGGCCGGACTATGACGACTATTATTTCGAGCACCGCAAATGGGTGCTGGGCGGCATGGTGCTGTGCAATGTGATCGCGCTGAGCTTCCTCGTCGCGCTTGGCGACAACCCGCTGCGTGGGCAGGCCGGCCGCTGGTCGTTGGCGCTGTTCATCCCCGCGCTGATCGCGGCGATGTTCGTCAAGGACGAGCGGATCAATGTGATCCTGCTGTTCCTGATGGTGGTGCAATATCCGGTCGTGTCGGTGATCGGATTGCTGGCGGCAGGAAAGTAGGGCGGAAGCCTAGAAGTCCGACTGCTTGGGTCCGAGGCCCTTGCCGGAGGAACCGGCCGGGCTCGCCTTGGGCTTTTCCTTCTTCGGCTTGCGGATTTCCTTGTTCGACTTCTTCTGTCCCTTGGCCATGGTCCGGTTCCTTTGAAGGCGAGTGGTTGAAGACAGCCTAGGAGATTGCGGCGGCCAATGCCAGCGGTCGCTAAGCCGCTTTTGACTGGGGCCGCGGAGGAGTATGAGCGCTGGCTTCCTCCAGCAAGGGGCCGAAACGATGACCGCATTCAACGCCGTCCGGTTCAAGGTGAAGCAGGGCCGGGAACAGGAGTTCCTCGATGCGCATCAAAGCGTGGACCGCGACTGGCCGGGCCTGAGGCATGTCAACATGATCCAGACCGGCGAGGGGAGCTACTGCATCATCGGCGAGTGGGACGACATGGACGCGATGGCAGCGGCGCGGCCGCACATGATCGCCACGCTCGACACGTTCCGCGACACGCTGGAAGGCGATACCGACCCGGTGTCGGGGCCGGTGGTGCTGGAGCTGAAGTGACCGATCAGGCGGCGGATGGCCGCCAGTTCCACGCACGCCAGCCGATGTAGGCGGTCGTCACAATCTCGATCACGCCGCAAAAGCTGTAATAGTTCAGCGCCGGAATGCCGCGCGCGAAGGTGATGACCGCCATCACCAAGGTAAACAGGACGCCCGCCAGGATGTTGGCCCAGCGGGCAACGCCAAGCCTTGCGATCCACGACATCAGCATGGTCGCGAACGCGACTTCCATCAGGATCGCACCGCCGAGGAAGAAGGTGTCGCTCATCCCGCCGCTGCCGAGGCCCTGCCGAAGCCGCACCAGCTCTTCGGGATGGACGAAAATCGAGAAGACCATCCCGATGTCGCCGTAGATGTAGTTGAAGATGGCGAAGACCCACAGGACCACGAATGTCAGCCTCTGGTCGCGTTCGGTCATTGAGATTCCCCCGTTTCCAGGGACTGTATCACAGGCTGGAGCTCAGAACAGTTTGGAGGTGCTCACCGCGGCGAGGCAGTCGAAATGGAGGGGAAGGGTCTGCTCGTCGAATTGGGGCTGCTTGACGGTGCCGACGGGGCGCTGGACGCGGAGGCGGACGAGGTCCGGCGGAGCGATGCCCTTGGCGCACATGGCGCAGGGCTTTCCGTCGATATCCGCGTCATCATCAGGCATCGGCGCGCGGCCGTTCCAGTGGCGGTGGAAGCTTAGCTCGACCTCTGGCCGCAGCACGCGCGCCAGGCAATCGGTATGGCAGGCGCTTTCCGACAGCATGAACGCCGGCGTGTTCGGATCGACGCGGATCAGGCGAAGGATCGTGCCCCACGGCACCAGCTCGCCGCAGAAGCGGCAGAGGTGGCCGGTCTTATAGTTGGGATCGCGCCGTCGGGGCATGCGGGGCCTTTCGTGTCGCCGTGACGGAAGGAGGATAGCCTTTCCTCGAACCCCATCAATCGCCCGCGCGTTTTTGGGATCATGCGGCAGATATTGTTCATCCAGGGCGGCGGGGCGGATGTGCATGACGGGTGGGACGACAAGCTGGCCGCCAGCCTGAGGCGCGAGCTGGGCGAGGGCTTTGAGGTTCGCTACCCGCGCATGCCGGACGAGGACGACCCGAGCTTCGCCAAATGGGCGCCCGCGATCCGGCGCGAGATAGCGGCGCTGGACGAGGGCGCGGTGGTGGTGGGCCATTCGATCGGCGGGACCATACTGATGGGCGCGCTCGCCGAGCGGAAAGCAGAGCGCGAGCTGGCCGCGATCATTTCGGTGAGCGCGCCGTTCGTCGGCGAGGGCGGCTGGCCGGGCGACGAGTATGAACTGCCGCGGGACCTGGGCGACAGGCTGCCGCGCGGCGCCGCGGTCCATGTGTTTCATGGGGAGGACGACGACACCGCACCGCCCGCGCACGCCGACCTCTACGCCCGCGCGATCCCGCAGGCGGTGGTGCACAAGCTGCCAGGGCGGGATCACCAGCTGGGGGATGATCTTGGGGAAGTGGCGGAGGTGGTGAGGGGGTTGGGGAGTTAGCGCGGGGTGCAGGTCATCCCGTTGCGCTCAGCGTTGGAGATGCAGTTCGCTTTGCTTGAATATGCTTCGGTTGAGGCGCCGACGATCTTGCCGTTCGCGGCAATCCGGCGCCAACGCCAACCCGCGGTTGTCTGATAGATTTCCCACTTGTCGCCGTTGCGATCCGTGCAGCTTTCCATGGATTGTCCCTTAATTACGATCGGGACCTGAAAAGCTAATCGCGATTATTGTCATAAACAAAGGCATTTCGGCTGTTTTTAGGTGCATTTTCGAGAGAATTTAGCGGGGTGGTAGCGGAGGTGATCCGGAGTTTGGGGAATTGGTGCATTGCCGCCGCAATCGTGGCACCCTTACCGGGATTGCAGGTGGGGAGGGGTGCGATGGGTTCATGGTTGAGGCTGTTCGGATCGTTCGTCGCGCTGGCGATGTCGGGCGCGCAGGCAGCGCCACAGGCAGCTTCGGCCGCCAGTCCGATCGTGGGGACGTGGAAGCTCAATGTCGCGAAATCGACCTTCACTCCCGGGCCGGGCTGGCGCAGCCAGACGCGCACCTACCGAGCGACCCCGGACGGCGGCGTTTCGGTCGAATGGATCGGTGTCGGCGCGAGCGGCGAGGCGATGCACGTTAGCTTCATCTCCAGACTGGACGGAAAAGACTATCCGATGGCCGGATCGGCGAACTACGACACGCTGAACGCCGTGAGGGTGGACGCCTTCACCGTGAAGTCCGAAGAGAAGCGCGACGGCAAGATCGTCGGCATCGCGATCCGCAGGGTCTCACCCGACGGCAAGGTGCTGACCATCACTGACGAGGGCACCAACCGAAAAGGGGAGAAATTCTCCCAGGTGCTGGTGTTCGAAAGGGAGTGAGGGTGGTGGGCTTGGGGAATTAGGGCAGTGTCACCGTAATCACCTCAGGCGCCTAGTTGCCATTCGCCAGGTTGGTTTTCCACGTCAACGATGACGGACCGGTGGACCTTCAGTTTTCCGAGTGATGGGGGAAGCCCTACACCATCATTTGCACGTGCCAATCACGATACCGGCTACGCAGTTGAATGAAGCTAAACAGGCCCGGTTTGTAATGTGAGCCAGTCCACGCAGTACGATCGTCTGGCCGAACGCGTTCTTGCCCTTCGGAAGGCATTGTTACCCTATCACCTAAAGGTGTCAGTAGGTAACTTGACGCATGACATAAGCATCAAAGCGTTATCATATCGATTGCTTTGCCACGCTGAGATTGAAAGCTATCTAGAAGACCGTGCCACGGAGGTCAGCGCACTTATTGGTTCGGCGTGGAAAAGGCGACGCCATGTAAGCTATCCGACTTTATGTATGATCGGATTTTCTGGTTTGAGGATGGATGCGCCACCGGAAACGTTCCAAGCGCCAGTAAAGCAGATAAAAATTGACGATAGACTAAGCGCCAGTCTTGGCAATTATTATTACTATGTAACTAAACAGAATAACGGGATCACAGAGAAAAGTCTCGTCAAAATACTGCTTCCTCTGGGAATAGACGTGAACATAATTGACCCTCTGGTTGTCACTGAGTTCAATAATTTTGCGACACTGAGAGGGAATGCTGCGCATCAGTCGACCGCAGGCCATGTTCAGGCGGGTGTCAGCCCGCACGATGAGCACACAACAGTGTCTCGACTGATAAAAAACCTGAAGATCATAGATAAAGAGCTTAGTAGAGTGGCAACGCTGGCAATGTAGCCGATTGCCGATACGGATAACGAGCTAGTTTGAAGCTACTTCACCGCAAGCAGGACCGCCCCGGATCGGGGTCCGGGGCGGCGCCCCTGCGGGTCTTGGCTAATCATTTTGCAGCGAGCAAATCCGGCTCATCCGCCGCCACGCGCCTGCGTCTGCTCGGCTTGGGTACTTTCACGGGGTCTGAGCTGACGGGCGCCTTCTTGAGCGTCTCGCTCAAATAGGCGCCGGTGAAGCTCTTCGGCTCCCGCGCCACCTGCTCCGGCGTACCCTCGGCCACGATCAGCCCGCCGTTCACCCCACCGCCCGGCCCCAAATCGAGGATCCAGTCCGCCGTCTTGATGACGTCGAGGTTGTGTTCGATCACCACCACGGTGTTACCCTGCTCGACCAGCGCGTGGAGCACATCCAACAGTTTGCGGACGTCTTCGAAGTGGAGGCCGGTGGTGGGCTCGTCGAGGATGTAGAGGGTCTGGCCGGTGGCGCGGCGAGACAGTTCCTTCGACAGCTTGACCCGCTGCGCCTCGCCGCCGCTGAGCGTGGTCGCCTGCTGGCCGACCTTGATGTAGCCGAGGCCGACTTCCTGCAGCATCGCCATCTTGTCGCGGATGCCGGGGACCGCCTTGAAGAATTCGACCGCGTCCTCGACCGTCATGTCGAGCACGTCGGCGATGCTCCGCCCCTTGAACTTCACCTCCAGCGTCTCGCGGTTGTAGCGCTGGCCGTGGCAGACGTCGCAGGTGACATAGACGTCGGGCAGGAAGTGCATCTCGATCTTCAGCACGCCGTCGCCCTGGCAGGCCTCGCAGCGGCCGCCCTTGACGTTGAAGCTGAACCGGCCGGGCTTGTAGCCGCGCGCCTGGCTCTCGGGCAGGCCGGCGAACCAGTCGCGGATCTGGGTGAAGGCGCCGGTGTAGGTCGCCGGGTTGGAGCGCGGGGTGCGGCCGATCGGCGACTGGTCGATGTCGATTACCTTGTCGAGGTGCTCGAGCCCGGTGACCTTGTCGTGCTTGCCAGCGATGATCCGCGCGCCGTTCAGCGAGCGGGCGGCGGCGGCGTAGAGCGTGTCGATGGTGAGGCTCGACTTGCCGCTGCCCGAGACGCCGGTGATGCAGGTGAAGGTGCCGAGCGGGATCGACGCGGTGACGTCCTGGAGGTTGTTCTCCCGCGCGCCGTGGACGGTGAGTTTCTTGCCCGAGCCTTTGCGGCGGACGCTGCGCATCGGGATGTGGCGGCGGCCGGAGAGATAGTCGGCGGTGAGGCTCTGCTCGCAGGCGAGCAGATGCTCGAGCGTGCCGGCGCAGACCACTTCGCCGCCATGGACGCCGGCGCCGGGGCCCATGTCGATGACATGGTCGGCATGGCGGATCGCGTCCTCGTCATGCTCGACCACCAGCACGGTGTTGCCGAGGCCCTTGAGGCGCTGCAGCGTTTCGAGCAGGCGGTCATTGTCCTTCTGGTGGAGGCCGATCGACGGCTCGTCGAGCACATAGAGCACGCCCGACAGGCCCGAGCCGATCTGGCTGGCGAGGCGGATGCGCTGGCTCTCGCCGCCCGACAATGTGCCGCTGGTGCGGTCGAGGTTGAGGTAATCGAGCCCGACATTGTGGAGGAAGCCGAGGCGCTCGTTGATCTCCTTGAGGATCGCCTTGGCGATTTCGTTCTGGGTCGGGGTGAGGTGCTGGTCGAGCGCGCTGAACCAGGCCAGCGCGTCGGCGACCGAGCGGCGCGACGAGAGCGAAATGTCCTCGCCGGCGATCTTGACCGCCAGCGGCTCGGGCCGGAGGCGGGCGCCGCCGCAGGTCTCGCACGGGTGGGCGGCCTGGTAGTTGGCCAGCTCCTCGCGCATCCAGGCGCTCTCGGTCGACAGCATGCGGCGCTCGAGGTTGCCGATCACGCCCTCGAACGGCTTCTTGACCTCATAGCTTTTCTTGCCGTCGACGAAGCGCAGGGTGACCGGGCGGCCGCCGGTGCCGCGGAGGATGACGCGGTGGGCCTCCTCGCCAAGCTCGCCCCACGGCGTCTCCAGCGAGAAGCCATATTCGCGGGCGAGGCTGCCGAGCACCTGCATGTAATAGGGCGAGGGCGGCTGGCTCTTGGCCCAGGGCACGACCGCGCCCTTCTTGAGGCTGAGGGCATGGTTGGGGACGACGAGGTCCTCGTCGAATAGCTGCTTCTCGCCGAGGCCGTCGCAGGCCGGGCAGGCGCCCTGCGGCGCGTTGAACGAGAAGAGACGCGGCTCGATCTCGGCAATGGTGAAGCCGCTGACCGGGCAGGCGAATTTCTCGGAGAAAGTGATGCGGCCGGGCGGGGCATAGTCTAGCTTGAAGCCCTCGCGGTCGGCGGCGGCTTCCAGCGCGGCGGCGACGCTGGTGCGCTCGCTGCCGGCGGGGTGGGGAACGTCGGCCGGGTCGAGGTAGGCGAGGCCCTCGGCCAGCTTGAGGGCGGTTTCGAAACTGTCGGCGAGGCGCGTCTCGATGCCTTCGCGGATGACGATCCGGTCGACCACCACCTCGATGTCATGCTTGTATTTCTTGTCGAGCGCCGGCGCGTCCTCAATGTCGTGGAATTTGCCGTCGATGCGGACGCGGGTGAAGCCGGCCTTCTGCCATTCGGCCAGCTCCTTGCGATATTCGCCCTTGCGGCCGCGGACGACCGGGGCGAGCAAATAATGGCGCGAGCCTTCGGGCAGCTTCATCGTACGGTCGACCATCTGGCTGACCTGCTGTGCCTCGATAGGCTCGCCGGTGGCGGGGGAATAAGGGATGCCGACCCGCGCCCACAGCAAGCGCATATAGTCGTAGATTTCGGTGACGGTGGCGACGGTCGAGCGCGGGTTGCGCGAGGTGGTCTTCTGCTCGATCGAAATGGCGGGGGAGAGTCCGTCGATATGCTCGACGTCCGGCTTCTGCATCATCTCGAGGAACTGGCGGGCATAGGCCGACAGGCTCTCGACGTAACGTCGCTGCCCCTCGGCATAGATGGTGTCGAAGGCGAGGCTGGACTTGCCCGAGCCGCTAAGGCCGGTGATGACCGTCAGGCTCTCGCGCGGGATCGCGACGTCGATCCCCTTGAGGTTATGCTCGCGCGCGCCTCGAACTGTTATGTGGGTCAGCATCGACTCTGTTTCGTTCCAGATTTGTTCTTGTTTAACGCAAGGCGTTGCCGGCGGTCAACGCGGGCCCCGGGATATGGGTTCGACACCCATTTTTGCAACAAGATCATGAAGTTCATCGAACGGACGGGGACGCTCGTCGATGGCGGTTAGATTTGGGGCTAACGCCGATCAATGGCCGGGTTTCACGAATCTAATCAACAAGATGGGGGTCATCATGAGCGTATCAAGCGGGCGCAACCTGCGAGTATTCCGGAGTCTGATGTTGCTGGCAGCCGCGCCATTGGCGATGGCGGCTCCGTCCTTCGCGGCCGATACCGCGGCGGGAAGCTCGGCAACTACCGTCCACTACGGCACCTGGGGCGTCGACCTTAATTCGCGCGACCTCAAGGCCAACCCTGGCGACGATTTCGAACGCTACGCCAGCGGCCACTGGATGGACGTCACCGAAATCCCGGCCGACAAAGCGTCGAACAGCGTCGGATCGGACGTAAACGACCGCAACCAGGAGCGGCTGCAGGCGATCGTCACCGGCGCTCCGGCCGACAGCCAGCTCGGCGCGCTCTACAAGAGCTATATGGACGAAGCGCGGCTCGAGCAGCTCGACGCGGCGCCGCTCAAGTCCGACCTCGAGCGGGTCAATGCAATCAAGAACAAGGCCGAATTCGCCAGCTTCATGGCGGCGAGCCTGGGCGATTATGGCTCGAGCCTGTTCGGTCCCGGCATCGGGCCGGATACCGCACATCCGGAGATCAACACCCTCTACCTGGGGACTTCGGGCCTCGGCCTGCCGGACCGCGATTACTATCTGCTGCCCAAGTACAAGCCGCAGCTCGACGCCTATCGCGCTTATATCCAGCGGGTGCTGACGATGATCGGCGACGCCGATGCCGCGGCCGGCGCCGACCGGATCGTGGCGTTCGAGACCGACATCGCCAAGCTGAGCTGGCCGGTCGCTGACCTCCGCGACATCGACAAGGTCAACAACCCGATGACGCGGGCCCAGCTTCAGGCCTATGCCCCGGGCTTCGACTGGCCGGCCTATTTCGCCGACGCGAAGATCGACGCGTCGAAGATGATCGTCGGCGACAATACGGCGGTGAAGGCCCTCGCCGCGATGTACGACAAGGTGCCGCTAGAGACGCTGAAGCAGTGGCAGCGGTTCAAGGTCGCCGACCAGGCGTCGGATTACCTCTCCAAGCGGTTTGTCGACAGCAAGTTCGAGTTCACCAAGCAGCTGACCGGCGCCAAGGAGCTTCGTCCCCGCTGGCGGCGCGGCATCGGCCAGGTCGACGGCCGGCTCGGCGAAGTGCTCGGCCAGACCTATGTCGAGCGCTATTTCCCGGCAACCGACAAGGCGCAGATGGAGCAGCTGGTCGCCAACCTGAAGACCGCGGCGGCAAGGCGCATCCAGGCCAACAGCTGGATGGAGCCGGCGACCAAGCAGGCGGCGATCGCAAAGCTCGCGCGGATGGACGTGATGGTCGGCTATCCCGACAAGTTCCGTGACTATACGAAACTGGTGGTGAAGCCGGACGACCTTTACGGTAACGTCAAGCGCAGCTCGGCCTTCGAATGGGACTATCAGCTGAGCGACCTCGGCAAGCCGGTCGACCGCAAGAAATGGGCGATGAGCCCGGCGACGGTGAACGCCTATAACGGCGGCCTCGAGAACAAGATCGTGTTCCCGGCCGGTATCCTGCAGCCGCCCTTGTTTGACCCGCAGGCGGATGCGGCGGTCAACTATGGCGCGATCGGCGCGGTCATCGGCCATGAGATCATGCACGGCTTCGATGACCAGGGCCGCAAGATCGACGAGACCGGCGCGGTCCGCGACTGGTGGACGCCGGGCGACGCCACCCGGTTCAAGAAGCTGACCGACGCACTCGGCGCGCAATATTCTTCCTATGAGGCAGCGCCGGGCGTGTTCATCAACGGCTCGCTGACGATGGGCGAGAATATCGGCGACATGTCGGGGCTCGAGGTTGCTTACGAGGCCTACAAGATATCGCTCGGCGGCAAGCCGGCGCCGGTGATCGACGGGCTGACCGGCGACCAGCGCTTCTTCCTCGCCTTCGCCCAGGCGTGGCGCGGCGAGCAGCGTCCGGAAGCGATCAAGACGCAGGTCGCGTCCGACCCGCACAGCCCGCGCCGGTTCCGGGTGATCGGCCCGACCCGCAACCTCGATGCCTGGTATGAGGCATTCAAGATCCAGCCCGGATCGAAGTTCTACCTCCCGCCGGAGAAGCGCGTCCGGATCTGGTAAACCGCACCATCTCGAACGTTCTTGCGCGTCGCTTCTTCATTGAAGCGGCGCGCAATTCGTTCTTAGATGTGTCAGCTCGGGTCATGGGTACGGGGGTGATCGCGGTGCGGCAGTTCATCACATTGATTCCGGTGGTGGTATGGTCGATTGGCGCTGAGGCAGCGCCCGGCAATACTGGAGCTTGGCAGCCTACAGAGCCGTTCAAAATATTGCCGGCCACGGACCGCTGTGTCGTAGCTAGCGCCTTTAAGCGTGGCGATCAGGTGTTGCAGGTTACTCTAGAGGGTAACCCCACAACCGATGAGTATTTGATGCGGATTTATGCTCCGGGTGACTTCGTGCACAGTAGGTCATGGCTCCAAGGGAAATATTCACTGGGCCGCGCAAAGCTGGCGCAAGATTGGGTAGTCGCGCGACACAGTAATCGAGCTGGCAGACTCATTTACTCCATGAAGGTGAACGAAGCTGAATTGGCTGTCGCGGGTGCCGCGCCCGATCTCGCGATTCGCAAGGTACCGAATCCTGGCGACCTGAGGATCACAGGCTTGGAAGCCGTGAAGCCGTTGATGGACACGTGCTCTGCTGACCTGTTGGAACGCTGGGGTTATTCAAAGGAATTTCAAAGAAACATGGCCGGTCCGCCAACCCCCCTTAAGGAGCTCGCGAAATACGTGTCGCGTTTCGACTATCCAACATCTGCACTGATGGCCCGGAAAGAGGGTGAAACGCATGTCATCATCGATATAGGCTTGGACGGCAGATCTTCGAACTGCCGCGTGATCCGATCGAGTGGCACCTCAGAACTCGATAAGACTACCTGCAAGATTCTGACGGAAAGGGTGCAATTTAATCCAGCCAAGACTACGACCGGCATTCCGGTCGTTGCTCCACTTTATGTGGCGTTTGGTTGGGAAATCCCTAGGAGGTGAAACACCAATTAGGCATTCCGGCAAATTTGATCGCATATTTCAACAACTCTCGCCGCGCCCTGCCTGCTGCGAGGTGGGATGATTCACGATGGCAACCACGGCGCGCGATTTCTATCATTGAAATAATTCCAGCTCAGCAATCTTTGCCTTTCTACAACTGACCCAGCCGATACTCCGCCACCGGCTCATAATGCGGGCCGTCGCGGCCGAGGTGGCTTTCATAGAGGATGAATTCGCCGACAGGCTCTGGGTCGGCGGCGAGCGCGGAATGGGTTTCGAGCCAGGCGTTGGGATCGGCGCCGGATTTGCGGCGGCGGGCAAGCGTGATGTGCGGCAGGAAGGCTCGCCGCTCGGGCTGCAGTCCAACCGTCGTTAGCGCGCGATCGACTTTCTTGTGCAACGCGTCGAGTGGTTCGCGGGGGATTGCGCGGGCGAAGAGCACGCCTTGCCGGCCCTGGTCGAAGAAGCCGACGCCGTGCAGGCCAAACTCGACAGCCGGCGAACGGATCGCACTGAGCGCGGCGGCAATATCTTCCGCTACCGGCCGTTCGACCTCGCCGATGAAGCGCAGCGTGACATGGAGTTGCGCCTCGACCTGCCACGCCCAGCCCGGCGGACCGCCCGCCATCGCCGCCAGGCAGCGGCGGCGGATGTCCGAGGGCGGGCGGAGCGCTACGAACAGGCGATGCATCAGCAGTTTCTAGCCGTTTAGCCGGCGGTTAGACAGGCGCGTAGTCGGCGGCAGCTTTCAATGGCGGAGCGCGACCGTAAGTGAGGAGGCGCCAGAACCATTCCGCCGGCCCATATTGATAGCGGCGAAGCCAAAACAGGCTGAACGGCAATTGGACAAGGATGAATACCGCCAAGGCGAGGGCAAGGGAGGCTGTCGGCGTGAAGCGATCGAACCAGCCAAAGGTCAGGCACAGCGGCACGATCACAATGGGCTGCAACAGATAGTTGGTCAGCGCGATCCGTCCGATCGCCGCCAACGGAGCGAGGCGGCGGGGTCCCGTCGTGCTTCTCAGCAAGAGCAGCAAGGCCGCGACATATGCGCTCGCCAAACCCCAGCAATGGAAGGTGTAGCTGAGGCCCATAAACGTTCGCCGAAATGGCAAGTCTTCGTCGCTTGCGACCAATTTTTCCATCAGAAGGTAGAATGCGGTCCCGGCGATCAGCCCGCCAAGCAAAATGGCCAGAAGCTTGCGGCTATCCTGAGCCAGCTTGGTCAGGAACGAGCGGCGGCCGGCGAGAAAGCCAATCAAGAACAGGGCGAGGTTGAGCGGCCAGGTGAAGGGGGCGATCTGGTACCAGTACCGGACCCAGGCCGCGTTCTCGACCAGATAAGACGCATTGGGGAGGTCGGGACGCTCCGGGAAGGGAATGCCGGACACTTGCCACAAATAGCGCGCCAGGTACGGAAACAGGAGCGCAATGCCGGCGGCCACGACCAAAGTGCGATCCGCGGCCCGGCGAAACGGGATCAGTACGAAGCCGGTCAGCGCATAAGGCAGCAGGATGTCGCCATTCCGGAGGAGCAGGGAGTGCACCAGCCCTATCGCAGCGAGCGCGGCGAGGCGGCGCCGGTAGAAGCGAATGGCCGAGGCATCGCTTTCGGCACGTCCCAGCTGGATCGAAAAGCCGAGGCCGAACAAGAAGGCCAGAATCGTGTACATCTTGCCGTCGACAAGGAAGCTGGCTACAGCATCGAGCTTTATGTCCAAAGGCGTGTAGCTTTCCTCCGGGGCATTCCCGAGGTTCCACAGGCAATAGGCGAGCAGCACGCCGAACATGGCGAACCCCCGTAAGACGTCCAGCGCCAGGATCCGCTCGCCTGGACTGACGGGCCGAAGTTCTGAATGGTGCGGCATCGGCATCCCCTGATCGATGCGGAGGCGAAACTAACACAAGGCACGGGCAACGGCCAGCCGTTGGTCGAATAGTCGGCACCTTTATAGCCTGGGCCCCGGCCTTCGCCGGAGTGGGTTCGCCAGTTTTGCTTGAACAGGACGCGAACAAGCCCGATATTATGGCGGTGAGGGCCTTTTGCCTTCACGAAGGAGTGAAAATGCAGAACCAATTTGACCCGCGCACGACGACAGGCGGATATGATCCAGCTGTGTCAGTCGGCGTGCCCCGCGCTGCACGCGATGCGGGCCTCCGGTCCTACATGCTCAAAGTCTACAATTACATGGCGTCGGGCGTTGCGCTGACCGGCATCGTCGCGCTGCTGTTCGCACCCTATGCCCGGGACGTGCTGATCAATGCCAACGGCAATGGGCTCAGCGGCCTCGGCTGGCTGATCACCTTCGCGCCGCTGGGCTTCGTCTTCGCGATGAGCTTCGGCGTCAACCGCATGCAGACGTCGACGCTACAGCTGCTGTTCTGGGCCTTTGCCGCGGTGATGGGCCTGTCGATGTCGACGCTTTTCATCGTCTATACCGGCATGTCGATCGCCCAGACCTTCTTCGCGGTGACGGCGGCGTTCCTAGGCCTCAGCCTGTGGGGCTACACGACCAAGAAGGATCTGTCCGGCTTCGGCACTTTCCTAATCATGGGCGTGGTCGGCCTCTTCGTGGCGATGATCATCAACATCTTCCTGCGCTCGCCGGCGATGTATTATGCGATCAGCGCGATCGGCGTCCTGCTGTTCGCGGGCCTGACGGCCTATGACACGCAGCGGATCAAGTCGATGTACGCCTATGTCGCGGGCACGGACATGATGGGGAAGACCGCGATCATGGGGGCGCTCAGCCTCTATCTCGACTTCATCAACATGTTCCAGTTCCTGCTCAGCTTTATGGGCGATCGCCGCTAATCGCTGAGCGGCCGACTAAACAAGAAGGCCCGGTGGAGCGATCCGCCGGGCTTTTTGCTAGCCGAGATATTTGTGGAAGAAGCGGATGGTGCGGCCCCAGGCGAGATCTGCTGCCTGCTTGTTGTAGCGCTCGGCCGAGGTGTCGTTGTTGAAGGCGTGATTGGCGCCGTCATAGACCTGGAATGTCACCGTCTTGTGAGCGTCGCGGAGCGCGCTGACGAACGGAAACAGCGTCTGCGCGACGCGGTCGTCCAGTCCGGCGTGATGGAGGAGCAGCGGGGCCTGGACCTTGACAGCTTCGGACGGATTGGGCGCCGGGCCGTAATAGGCAACGCCCGCGTCGAGCTTGCCGCCGGCCGCCACCGCAACCCGATCGACGAAGGCGCCACCCCAGCAGAAGCCGACGATGCCCACCTTGCCGCCACGGCTCGATTTCTTGAGCTCACCAAGCATGGTCACCGCGTCGGCGGTCGACTTGGCGAGGTCGAGCTTGCCGATCGCGTCGCGCGCCGCATCCTCGTTGGCGGGAGTGCCGCCCGAAGGCGACAGCATATCGGGCGCCACGGCACGAAAGCCTTCGAGCGCGATGCGCCGCGCCACGTCGCGGATATGGTCGTTGAGCCCGCGATTTTCATGGATCACCAGCACGGTCGGCTTCAGTGAGCGGGTCCGCTGCTCGGCGACATAGGCCTTGTACCCGGCTGGATGGTCAAAGGTCATTTCACGCGTGGTGAGGCGCTTGTCGTCGGGCGGAACGATTGCCGCGGAGGCCGGGGAGGCGGCGATGGCGGCAATCAGGCTGGTCGCAGCCGCGGCGCTGCCGGCGATGAGGGTCATCCGGGCGAAGAAATCGCGGCGGTCCATTGGCGGATCGAATGCTCCCGCAGAGCATTCTGGATCCCGCCAATCTTCGTGCGTGAAACGATCGTAGAGCTCGATTGCCTGTTGAAGCCTTCCTGCATCCATCGCCGATCCTCCTGTTATCCCGCGGCCTGCATCTCCGCGATCAGCTGGTTATCCTCATCCTTGCCGCGCTTGTAAGCCTCGCGCCCGGCTACCCGCTCGCCATATGCGGTAAAGGCTTCGAGCTTGGGCAGCGTGCCGAACTGCGTACCCCACAGCACCGCGCTGCCGACATAGACGTCGGCGCCGGTGAAGCGCGCACCGCAGACGTAGTCGCGGCTCTTTAGGTGGTCGGCGAGGGTGTTCACCGCCAGGTCGTAATGGCCATAGCCGAACATCCGGCGCTGCTGCTCGCTACCTTCAAACCCCGCCGCCTTGTTGGTCACCGCCTGCTCGAGCGGACCGGCCGCGAAGAACAGCCAGCGGAAGTAGTCGGCCTTCTCATCCTCTCGCGGGGCTAGCCCGGCTTCTGGGAAGACATCGGCGAGATAGGCGCAGATCGCGGCGCATTCGGTCACCACCCGGCCATTGTGGACGATCGCCGGCACCTTCATCATCGGGTTGATCGAGCGATACTCATCGCCCTTCATGGTCGAGGCATAGTCGAGGATTTCGGTGTCGTAGGGCGCGCCCACTTCCTCAAGCATCCAGCGGATAATCTGCCCGCGGCTCATCGGGTTATGGTAGAAAATGATGTCGGCCATGACTGGTCTTCCTTTCCGACTCCGCACCCAGCACAATGAGAACAAAAGAAGAACTAGCTGTTGTCGATCGCCTTGCAGAGCATGTCGACAAGTATCTTCAGCGCCTCGATCCGGACGGGCCCTCGGCCGATCGCTCCGAAATGTCTTTCTTCGATTAGTGTTTCAGAGCCGCGACGCGCGCAGGCCATGAACACGAGACCTTCCTCTTGCTGTGGCCCTGATGGCCCGGCAAAACCGGTAACCGAAAGCGCAATATCCGCATCGCATCGTTCGATCGCACCTTCGGCCATTGCCCGCGCGACCGCCGCATTCACGGCATCATTTTGATCGACCAGATGGGTGGGAACGCCGAGAAGTTCCTGCTTGGCGTCAGGCGAATAGGTGACAAAACCGCGGTCGAAGCCATGGCCGCAGCCTTCAATATCAGTCAGCAGGGAAGCGAGCAGGCCCCCGGTACAGCTTTCTGCAGTCGCGACGCTAAGCTGCTTGTCGCACAGCCGGCGCATCGCCTGCTCGGCCTTGCGGTCGAGTTCAGGCGGTAGCGCCGGCTCAAGCGTTTCGCTCACCCGCGTTCGCCGGGCTTCGCGACCTCCTGCCGCTCCGCCGCGGAAGCATCGCGGGCAGCGCGGAATTCGCTGTCCTCGCTCCAGTTCGGCCACTCGCGCGAGTTGGCCAGCCGCCAGCCGACGGCGTGTAGCAGCTCGGCGTCCTTGACCATGCCGCTGAAGTCCCAGTCGGGCGACCATTCGTCGTCGGGCTGGTGATAGCGCTTGGCGGTATATTCGGCTTCGATCGCTTCGCCGCGCGCGGTGCCGCCGTTGACCAGGTCGTTGCCCGACTTGAACGAAATTGCGGGCACGCCGGCCTTGGCCATCGGGAAATGGTCGGAACGGTAGAAGCCGCCGCTTTCGGGGTGCGGATCGGGCGTGAAGGTGCGGCCCATCTTCGAGCCTTCCTGGATCAGATCGTCGAGCAGGCCGAGCTTGGCCGTACCAGAGATGGAAAAGTCACGCGCCGGGCCGAACACCCCCATGGAATCGGTGTTGAGGACGCCGACCGTCTTGCCGAGCGGGTAGAGCGGGTTGGCGGCGTAATAGGTTGAACCGAGCAGGCCCTTTTCCTCCGCCGTCACGGCCATGAAGACGATCGAACGTTCCGGCCGGGGTCCGGCGGCGAAGCTTCGCGCCTGCTCGAGGATGTGGGACAGGCCGGTGCCATTGTCGACCGCGCCATTGTAGATGCGATCGCCGTTGGCGTCGGGCTGGCCGATACCGAGATGGTCCCAGTGGGCGGTATAAATCACCGTCTCGTCCGGGTGCTTGCTGCCGGGCAGCAGCGCGACGACATTCTTCGACACGATCGTCTCGGCCTTGGCGTCGATCTTCGCATCGAGCGTCGCCTTCAAATCGACCGGCTGGAAGTCCTTGCGCCGTGCGGCAGCGCGCAGCTGGTCGAAGTTGAGGCCGGCGTTGGCGAACAGCTTCACTGCGACGTCGCGCTGGATCCAGCTTTCGAACGAGGTGTGCTCGGCGGCTGGGTTCTGGCGGACGATGTCGAACATGGTGTTGGTGTTGCTATTCTTGACCGTCGCCCAGCCATAGCTGGCGGGGAGCGATTCATGGACGATCATCACGCCGGCGGCGCCGCGACGCGCCGCCTCCTCATATTTGTAGGTCCAGCGGCCATAATAGGTCATCGCCTTGCCGCCGAAATTGCCTTCTCCACCCTCGAAATCGGGGTCGTTGACCAGCACGACGAGGATCTTGCCGCGTACGTCCTGGTCCTTGAAGTCGTCCCAGCCGCGCTCCGGCGCCGATACACCGTAGCCGACGAACACCAAGGGCGCCTTGTCGATCGCGAACTTCTGCTGGCCGTTGGTCGGCGAGCGCACCGCAATTTCTTCGCCCTGGCGGAGGGTCAGCGGCTGGCCGGCGCTGGTGACGGTGACCTGCGGTGCAACCACATGGTCGGATTTGAGGAGCGGCACGTCCTGGGTCCACAGCCGCCGTCCGTTCACGACCTGCCCACCCGGCTGGAGGCCGGCTGCTTTGAATTGGCCGACCAGATAGTCGATCGTCTTGGTTTCGGCGGGGGTGGCGACGCCGCGCCCTTCGAACGCATCCGATCCAAGCGTCTTGTCATGGGCCGAGATCCGGGCCGGGTCGAAGGTGAAGGGAGCCGCGGCGGCAGCTCCGGCAAGCAGCAGGGCAGCAATGGACAGGGGGGCGAGCGTAATGCGCAAGGGGGAACACTCCGTCAGGGATTTCAAGGCGGCGAATGTTTGGAACCGGCTTCCGTTCCCGTCAAGAAAGCCGCCGCAAGCAAAGAAGGGGCCCGCGGAGGCGAGCCCCTTCGACCGGGGGACGGGACGCGTCTCGCGGGGGCTATTTCGAGACCCCGGCCCCAAAACTGTATACGAGCCTGCCGCCGAGCCAGCCGCCGACTGACAGAAGCAAGGCGCTGACGACGCTAACGCCAAGCGTAGCGGAACTGAGGTCGGCTGCGCCGAACAGGCTGTCCCGGCGCAAGTAGAGCGCAATGGCATAGCCCAGCCAGGCAATCCCAACCGCGCCAATGTGCCGCAGGGCATGCGGCACGACCGCATCATCCAGCTTGGCGAAGTCGGCCAGTCCGGCGCCCATCGCCGCCAGGCCCATCACCAAGCCCGCGGCCATCAACACCGTGCCGAAGTGCGCGTCATGGCTCACTCCGGCAAGCCAGGCCAGGTCAGCCGCAGTGGCCGATAGCAGCAAGGCGATCGGAAAGTGGACGATCGCAGGATGGAGTGGATGGCCGAACATCAGATCAGGTTGAAGACACCGCCGCAGAGCAGCAGGAAGCCGATCACTGCTGCGCCCGCGTGAGCGAGCACGACGGGCTTCGCCGGCGACGTCTTGCGCACATGGTAGGAAGCCAGGAAGAAACCGCCGAGGGCGGCTACCACGAGGATCAGCAAGGCGTACGGGACGATCCCCTGGCCCTCCTGGGCGCCGTTCAGCACCACGATCCCGGTGAGAATCAGCCCGGTCGCGCCCAAAGCGGCGTGAAGCAGCGACAGCGCCCAAGGCGCAAGTCGTCCACGCAGGACGGAGCTGGCGAGAATTAGGCCTCCCACCGCGCCGATGGCAAAAATCAGAACCGCAAGTTTCAGCATGGCACTCTCCCTTTTTGCCTGCCTGTCATGCGCTGCCGGATGCAACTTTGTCAACTTTCACCATTACAAAGTTGCGAAAGATTGGAATCTGTCTAGATTCAAAGAAAATGGGCCAGTTTGCAGATCTTGAAACGACCAGGACCCGCGATCGTATCCTCGACCTTCTGCTAAGGTCCGAGGATCCGCTGTCCGTGCAGTCGCTGGCCAAGTCGCTCAATATTTCGCGCAATGCCGCGCACCAGCAGGTCATGGCGTTGGAGCGCGAAGGATTGATCGAACGGGATGTTGCCATCCGGACCAAGGGCCGCCCGTCGCAGGGATTTCGGTTGAGCGCAGAAGGCGGTGCGACTTTCCCGCGCCAATATGCGCTGCTGGCGAGGCAGATGCTTGAAGAGCTTTCGCGGTATCTTGGGCCAGCCGAACTGCCGCGCGCGATGGAGCGGATCGGTCTCTCGCTGGCTGACAGCCTGCGTTCCAATGTCGATGGCGATACCGATCAGCAGCTGGAACAGATCGCCGGCCTAATGCGCGGGCTGGGCTATGAATCAGCAACGATCGAAGGAGCCGAAGGAACCGAGATCGAGGCCCACAATTGCGTGTTCCACGACCTTGCCGTTGCCGATCCTGCGATCTGCGAGGTCGACCTGGCGCTGCTCCGCTCCTTGTCCGGCAAACAGGTCGACCACCTTCGCTGCATGGCTCGTGGCGAGCGCAGTTGCCGCTTTGCATTTCGGACGCCGGAATCGAACGGGTGAAAGTCTTCCCTAACCGAATCTAAACCAAAATCGGGCATTCCCGCCGTCCAGGAGGATATGTGGGGACCATCCGGCGACTGCTGAGGAGCGGGGGCAATTCTGCAGAGGAAGAGTCGCGCCCGCAGACTTCGCGTGCAGACAATCTGCTGCAGGAGTTTGAAAGCAGCGGGAAAGGCTGGTTCTGGGAGACCACCCGCGAAGGGACCCTGTCCTATGTCAGCGACAGCGTCGCCGACGCGTTGGGCCGTGACCCGGCCGACTTGATCGACCGGCCCTTTACCGACCTCATATCGACCGACACCGAAGAGGGAAGCGCGACATCGGAGCGCACGCTCGGCTTCTACCTATCGTCGCACGTCGCTTTCCAGGACCTGATCGTCCGCGCCAAGACCAAGAATGAGATCTGGTGGTCGATCACTGGCCGGCCGGTTCACGACGAAGTCGGCCGTTTCTTCGGCTTCCGTGGCTTTGCCTCGGACCTGACCAAGATGCGGCAGTCGGAAGTGGAACTCGATCGGCTCGCGCGGCAGGACTCGCTCACCGGACTCGCCAACCGCGAAATGCTTCGCCGGGCATTGGACGACGCGTTGGTGGGCGCCGTTCGCCGTAAGCACCGTTGCTCGATCTTCCTGATGGACCTGGACCGATTCAAGGCGGTCAACGACACGCTCGGCCATCCCGCTGGCGATACGTTGCTGCGGCTTGTCTCGCTGAGGCTGCGTGAAGTGATCGGCGAAGCGGGACAGGTGGGGCGCTTGGGAGGCGACGAATTCGAGGTCGTGCTTCCATCAATTTCGAACAAGGACGAGCTCGCCGGCCTGGCGCAGGGCATCATCGATAGCCTGTCGCGCCCCTACACCATCAATGGCACTGCCGTTTCGATCGGCGCGTCGGTCGGCATCGTCACTTCCGACTATGACGACCGCACGTCGGACGATCTGATGCGCGACGCCGACCTTGCCCTCTACGCCGCCAAGGCGGCTGGCAAAGGTTGCTACCGCTTCTTCGCGCCGGAAATGCACGAGGCCGCACGCCAGCGGCAGTTCCTCGAATCAGACCTTAGGGTCGCGATGGAAAAGGGGGAGCTGCACCTCGCCTATCAGCCGTGCGTAGACGCCTCGAGCGAGGACGTCACCGGCTTCGAGGCGCTGATCCGCTGGTCTCATCCCGAACGCGGGTCGGTCAGCCCGACGGAATTCATCCCGCTTGCCGAGGAGCTCGGACTGATCAACGAGATCGGTGAATGGGTTCTGAGAACGGCCTGCGCCGAGGCAGCCAAATGGCCGAAACATATCACGGTCGCAGTCAACCTCTCGCCGATCCAGTTCAAGTCACACGAGCTGCCGAGCAAGGTTCGCATGGTCCTCAACGACACCGGCCTAGCCGCGAAGCAGCTCGAGCTGGAGATCACCGAAGGCGTGTTCCTGAGCAATGACGACCATGTCCACGACATGATCGGCGCCTTGAAGGATATCGGCGTAAAGCTCGCGCTGGACGATTTCGGAACCGGCTACTCAAGCCTCAGCTATTTGCAGCGGGTCCCGTTCGACAAGATCAAGATCGACCGCTCGTTCGTCAGCGGCGCGTCCGATCCCAAGAGCCGCAATGCCGCGCTCATTCGGGCGATGGTCGGCCTTGCCTCGGACCTCAACATGCAAACCACCGCGGAAGGCGTCGAGACCCGGGAGGAGCTGGCGCTGGTCCGCAGCCTCGGTTGCTCGCTGGTGCAAGGCTATCTGTTCGCCAAGCCCATGCCCGACGATCAGGCGCGAGAGCTGGCGGGGAAGGGCACGGCTGCACTCCCCGAACAGCTGCCACCGCGCGAGCCGCGCATCCGCATCATCCGCGCGGCCCTCCTTCATTACCAGGGCCAAGTGGTCGGAGCGCGCCTCAGGAATATCTCCAGCGGCGGCGCGCTGGTCGAATGCCGCGAGCAATTGTCGGACGGCACACTCATCCAGCTCGATTTCGGCGTCGGCAGCCTGATCGATGCCGAGGTCCGCTGGACCAAGGGCACGCAATTCGGCTGCCAGTTCAGGGAAAAGTTCAACCTCAAGCTGCTGCAACAGGCGCCAAAGGCTTCGCCCAATTCATCCGCCGTGATGACGCCGAACTATCTTGCATCCGGGGATTTGGGGAAATAGCCGCCGCGCAACTTTGAGGTCTAATGGAAAGGGGCCGGGAGTTTCCTCCCGGCCCCTTGTTCTTCCGGCTACTCCGCCGCCGGCGCTTCGCCGCTGGCCTTGCGCTTGGCCTTGGCCTTTGGCGGCTCGGGCTTCTTGCCCTTGGGCGGCCTGGGCGGCGCGGGAGTCATCTCGAAGACGGGTGCGCCGTCCTTGATGCGCACTTTGACCTCGCCGCCGTCGACCAGCTTGCCGAACAAGAGTTCCTCGGCCAGCGGCTGCTTGATCTTCTCCTGCACCAGCCGCTGCATTGGCCGTGCGCCATAGAGCTTGTCGTAGCCCCGGTTGGTCAGCCACTCGCGTGCCTGGTCGTCGAGCTCGATATGAACGTTGCGGTCGGCCAGCTGCAGCTCCAGCTGGAGGATGAACTTGTCGACCACCCGCGCAACCACAGCCGGCGGCAGGTAGGCGAACGGCACCACCGCATCGAGGCGGTTGCGGAATTCCGGCGTGAACATCTTCTTGACCGCATCTTCCTGAGCATCCTCTCGAGACGCGGCGCCGAAGCCGATCGACTCTCGCGCCATGTCGGATGCGCCGGCGTTGGTGGTCATGATGAGGATGGTGTTGCGGAAATCGACCGTCTTGCCGTGGTGGTCGGTGAGCTTGCCGTTGTCCATCACTTGCAACAGGATGTTGAACAGGTCCGGGTGCGCCTTCTCGATCTCGTCGAGCAGCAGCACGCAGTGCGGATGTTGGTCGACCGCGTCGGTGAGCAAGCCGCCCTGATCATAGCCGACATAGCCCGGCGGCGCGCCGATCAGCCGGCTGACCGAATGGCGCTCCATATATTCGGACATGTCGAAACGCTGCAGCGGGATGCCCATGATCGAGGCAAGCTGTCGGGCGACCTCGGTCTTGCCGACGCCAGTCGGGCCCGAGAAGAGATAGTTGCCGATCGGCTTGTCGGGGTCGCGAAGGCCCGCCCGGCTCAATTTGATTGCCGAGGCAAGCTTCTCGATCGCCAGGTCCTGGCCGAACACGACGCGCTTAAGGTCCGCTTCAAGCGTCTCCAGCACCCGCTTGTCGTCGGTCGAGACCGACTTCGGCGGGATGCGCGCCATGGTCGCTACCACCGCCTCGATTTCCTTTACGGTGATTGTCTTCTTGCGCCGCGACGGCGGGACCAGCATCTGCATTGCGCCGACCTCGTCGATCACGTCGATCGCCTTGTCGGGCAGCTTGCGGTCGTGAATGTAGCGCGCCGACAGCTCGACCGCCGACTTGATCGCGTCGGTCGTGTAGCGGACGCCATGGTGCTGCTCGAACGAGCTACGCAGGCCGGCGATGATTTTGATCGTGTCCTCGACCGTCGGCTCGTTGACGTCGATCTTCTGGAACCGGCGCAGCAGGGCGCGGTCCTTTTCGAAGTGGTTGCGGAATTCCTTGTAGGTGGTCGAGCCGATGCAACGGATCGCGCCCGACGACAGGGCGGGCTTCAACAGGTTCGAGGCATCCATCGCCCCGCCCGAAGTCGCTCCGGCGCCGATCACCGTGTGGATTTCGTCGATGAACAGGATTGCGTGGGGCAGCTTTTCAAGTTCCGATACGACCGATTTCAGCCGCTCCTCGAAGTCGCCGCGGTAGCGCGTGCCGGCGAGCAGCGCGCCCATGTCGAGCGCATAGATCACCGCCTCCTTGAGGACTTCGGGAACATCGCCTTCGATGATCTTGCGGGCGAGACCCTCCGCAATCGCGGTTTTCCCGACGCCGGGATCGCCGACATAGAGCGGGTTGTTCTTCGACCGGCGGCAGAGAATCTGAACGGTCCGGTCGACCTCCGGCATGCGGCCGATTAGCGGGTCGACCTTGCCGGCCCTGGCCTTGTCGTTGAGGTTGACGGTGAACTGCTGGAGCGCGCTTTCCTTCTTGTCGCTCTTGCCTTCGGTCTTTTCCTCGGTGCCCTGCGGTGGGCTCGGCTCGGCCGAGGTTTCGCCCTTGCCGACGCCGTGGCTGATATAGGTGACAGCATCGAGGCGGCTCATGTCCTGCTGCTGCAAGAAATAGACGGCATAGCTTTCGCGCTCGGAAAAGAGCGCAACCAGCACATTGGCGCCGGTAACCTCGTCGCGGCCGGATGACTGGACGTGAAGAATAGCCCGCTGCACGACTCGCTGGAAGCCGCTGGTCGGAGTCGGGTCGGTGGCGCTGTCGGCGACTAGCGCGCCAAGCTCATTGTCTAGGTATCCCTTGACCGTCGCCTTCAATTCGTCGCGGTTGACGCCGCAGGCGGTCATTACCTGGCTGGCGTGATTGTCGTCGACCAATGCGATCAGCAAGTGCTCGAGCGTCGCATATTCGTGGCGGCGCTTCGACGCTTCGCCCAAGGCATTGTGCAGGGTGGTCTCAAGTTCGCGAGCGAAACTGGGCATTCAATTACTCCATGCCCACCGGGGAGCCGGCGGGCTCGTCTCTCAATGTTGGCTTGTTCGGGCGGTCAATCAAGGGGAAGCTGGTCCGCCGATCGATCATTGCAAACGTGGCGACGCAATCATGCAACAAGCGCCCCTACTTCTTGAAGAGTTCGTCGGCGGCGCTGCGATGGCGGGCGGTATCCGAAAGATGCTTTTCGACCCGGGCAATCTCGCCCTTCAGCGTCTCAATCCGTTCGTTCAGCTCATCGACCGAAAGCGGGCCGAGGTCCTGCTTGATAAGCAGGGTCAAAGGGTCCTGCGGCTTGCTGGAAAAGAAGTCATCCTCGTCCATGTGGTGCAAAGTTGACCCATGGAGCGGCCAAGTCAATAAGGCGCGCGGCAAGTACGGGGGCGTAAATGACGGACATCATCCCGGATGTGATGCGGGTGGTCGAGATCGCCGGCCCGGGCGGCCCGGATCAGCTTAAACTGGGCTCTCGCCCCACTCCCCGGCCCGGCAGGGGCGAGGTACTGGTCAAGGTCGCGGCGGCCGGGGTCAACCGGCCCGACGTGCTACAGCGCTTGGGGGTATATCCTCCGCCCGCAGGCGCCAGCGACATTCCCGGCCTGGAAATTTCCGGAACGGTGGTCGCGGCCGGGCAGGGGGCAACCCATCTGATCGGCAGCAAGCAATGCGCGCTGGTCGCCGGCGGCGGCTATGCCGATTATTGCGTCGCGCCGGCGGGGACCTGCCTGCCGGTGCCCGAGGTGCTGCGGACGACCGAGGCTGCAGCGATGCCGGAGACCTTGTTTACCGTCTGGGTCAACTTGTTCGAGCGCGGTTTCGCCGCCGACGGCGACACGGTACTGGTCCATGGCGGGACCAGCGGCATCGGCACCATGGCGATCAAGCTCGGCACGCTGTTCGGCTTGGAGGTAATCGTCACGTGCGGCAGCGACGACAAATGCGCCGCGGCGATCGAACTCGGGGCGGCACACGCCATTAATTACCGGACGACCGACTTCGTCGATGCGGTCCAGCGCTGGACCGAGGGCAACGGCGTCGCAGTTGTGCTCGACATGGTCGGCGGCGACTATGTGCCGAGGAACCTGGCCTGCCTGGCCGACGAGGGGCGCCACGTGTCGATCGCCTTCCAGCGGGGACCGAAAGCGGAAATCTCAATTGTCGACATCATGCGCCGGCGGCTGACCTTGACCGGATCGACGCTTCGGCCGCGCGAACTGGCGTTCAAGGCGATGGTTCGCGATGAAATTGCCCAGACTGTCTGGCCCTATGTCGAGGGTAACCGGTTGAAGCCGGTGATGGACCAATGCTTCCCGCTGGAGGAGGCGGCTGCCGCTCATTCGCGGATGGAGGCTGGTGACCATGTCGGCAAGATCGTGCTAACGACCTAACGTCCAAACACGCTGCCAGCCGGGGACCCAATTATGAGCGGGCTAATCCTTCATGAAGATGCGCGGTCGGGGAATTGCTACAAGATCCGGCTGACCGCGGCACATCTCGGAATCCAGCTGGAGCGCAAGAATTACGACATCATGAAGGGCGAGACGCGAACCGCGGAGTATCTGCGCGACGTCAACGCCAATGGCCGCATTCCGGTGCTTGAGGATGGCGACCGCTTCCTGCCGGAAAGCAACGCTATCTGCTTCTACCTTGCTAATGGCAGCAAACTGATCCCCGACGGCCATTTCGACCAGGCCGACATGCTCCGCTGGATGTTCTGGGAGCAGTATAATCATGAACCCAACATCGCCACGCTGCGCTTCTGGCTGCGGTTCGTTGGCCTGGAGGCGCTAACCGATGCCCAGCGATTGCAGATCACGGCCAAGCGCGAAAATGGCCTCGCGGCGCTCGACCTGATGGACAAGCATCTGGAGTCGCGGAAATTCTTTGTCGCCGACCAGTTCAGCCTCGCTGACATCTGCCTGTTCGCCTACACCCACGTCGCCGACGAGGCCAATTTCGACCTCGAGGCCTATCCGGAAATAGTTCGCTGGATGGAACGGATCATGACCATGGAAGAACATGTCGGGCTCGACGCCTGAGTCAGTCCGCGCCTTTTTCGTTCTCACTGACATAGGCAGCAAACGCGACGTAACCCACCACGGCAGCCGTGAGGAGCCCAACTGCGACCCAACCCGCTGTGGACATGCCGAGCTTCTTGTCCCCCTTGACCGAACCCCTTTGAGCTAGACCGAGCGCAACGTCAGCCCGAGTGCCGGCAATGGTAAGTGACGGCTTGGAATTGAAGCCGACGTTCAGGGCCAGGCCTTGTCCGATACGAGTCTGGATCGGTCCATCCCCTGAAATACGCGAATTTGTGGGAGCCAGGCTGATTTGTCCGCGGGAAGTGGTTTGAGGTCCGAACGACGTCACGAACCTCGCTCCGACAAAAGCTCCGGGCCGCACCGAGGCTGCCGAATTGTGGAAGTCGGCCTGGACGGCCTCCCTCCAGTTCGCCGCTTGGACAGGCGAAGCAATCAAACTGGCGGCTGCCGCTACAAGGCAACCCTTTCGCACCATCCGAAGTCTCATCACTGTCCCCCTTTGCCTGCATCGACCGAGCGCTGCCAAATTAGTGGCGAGGCTACCATTTGAGCGCCATCGTCGTTTGGTTCGGCGATGATCGGACGCGGCCAGCGGGTTAGGTCAGCGACTGGCCGAAATTGACCCCACGCCATGCTTGGATTGCGACTCCCTTGCGAGCGCGACAAGGCGGAGCTAAACGCGATCCAATAGCTGGCCGCTCCTTCGGTGGGGCGGCCCTTATTGTTTGTGGAGAATGAAATGGCACAGCCGCTGATGCCCCATGCGACCGCCGCCTGGCTGGTCGACAATACGTCCCTGAGCTTCTCGCAGATCGCCGATTTCTGCGGGCTGCACGTGCTCGAGGTGCAGGCGATCGCCGATGACACGGCCGCCACCAAACTGACTGGCCGCGACCCGATCCGGTCGGGCGAGCTCACTCATGAAGAGATCGAAAAGGGGCAGGCGGACCCCGACTATGAGCTGAAGATGCACAAGGCGCCCGACCCGGTCACCCGGACCAAGGGACCTCGCTACACGCCGGTCTCCAAGCGGCAGGACAAGCCAGATGGGATCGCCTGGATTATCCGCAACCATCCGGAAGTGTCCGACGGCCAGATTTCGAAACTGATCGGCACCACCCGCACGACAATCGCCGCGATCCGCGAGCGGACCCATTGGAATATGGCCAATATCCAGCCGAAGGACCCGGTGACGCTGGGCCTTACCAGCCAGCGGGAGTTGGATGCCGCCGTCGCCAAGGCGCAGAAGGCCGCCGGCACCGTCGCGCCGACCGACGAGCGCCTGGCCAGCGACCGCGAGGCGCTGATCGTCCAGCTTCGCGCCGAGCGCGACCAGCATGCCCGCGACGTCGAGGCGGCCATGGCCGATGCTGCTGGCGAGCCGTCGGATGAAATCGTTCCCGGCATCAAGGACCCGTTCAAGCGTTGATTCCGCTCCGCCCCTAGCGCAGGAGTAGGGCATGGAACGTAGTTCGGCAGATTTGGGCGACATCGAGACTCTGAGCTTCGAGGCGGCTCTGGCCGAGCTTGAGCAGATCGTGCGCAGCCTCGAGCAGGGCCAGGCGCCGCTCGATGAATCGATCGAGCTCTACCAGCGTGGCGACCGGCTGAAGCGACACTGCGAGGCGCGGCTGAAGGCAGCGCAAGCGCGGATCGAGCAGATCGCGCTGGGGCCGGACGGCCAGCCGCAGGGTACGAAGCCGTTCGATGCTGCTTGAGGCCGGCGTGTCCGGGGCCGCTCTCGCGATCGAGGCCAACCGCATTGCCGCCAAGGTCGAGGCGGTCTTCTCCCGCTATCTGCAAAGCTCGGGCGACGGCCGCGACCGGCTGTTCGAAGCGATGCGCCACGCAGGCCTGGGCGGGGGCAAGCGGATTCGCCCGCTGCTGACGGTCGCCACTGGCCGCCTGTTCCGGATCGATGAGGAGCGCAGCGTCCGGGCGGGGGCGGCGATCGAGGCGATCCATGTCTATTCGCTGATCCATGACGATTTGCCGTGCATGGACGATGACGATCTCCGCCGCGGCAAGCCTACGGTCCATCGGGCATATGACGAGTCGACCGCCGTGTTGGCCGGCGATTGCTTCCACGACCTGGCGTTCGAGATCATCGCCGACCAGGCGACCCATGAGGACCCATTTGTCCGGTCGGAGCTGGTGATCGAGCTGGCCCGGGCGTCGGGACCGCAGGGCATGGCCGGCGGCCAAATGCTCGATCTCGCTGCCGAGGGCCAATCGCTCGACATCGGTTCAATCACCCGGCTCCAGCAATTGAAGACCGGCGCCCTGATCGAATTTGCGGTCGAGGCGGCCTGTATCATGGGCCGGCTGCCGCCCGAGGCGCGCACGCCCTATCGCGGCTATGCCCGCGACATTGGCCTCGCCTTCCAGATCGCCGACGACCTGCTCGACCATGCCGGGGACGAGGCCGCAGCCGGAAAGCGGCTGCGCAAGGATGAGCGGGCGGGCAAGGCTACCTTCGTCTCGCTGCTCGGCGAGGAACGCGCCCGCGCACAGTGCGGCATGCTGATCAATCAGGCGATCGAGCATTTGCAGGACCATGGGTCGGAAGCGGACCTGCTTCGGGCAGTCGCCCGCTATGTCGAGGAAAGGGACCGCTGATGGCGGCGAAAGAGCGCATTGGCGTCTATCCGGGGACCTTCGACCCGATCACGCTCGGCCACCTGGATATCATCCGGCGCGGAGCGCACCTGGTCGACCGGCTGGTGATCGGAGTGACGACAAATCTGACGAAGGAACCGATGTTCAGCGTCGAGGAGAGAATGGCGATGGTCCGGCGGGAAACGTCCGATATCGCCGGGGTGAGCGTCGTCGAATTCGATTCCCTGCTGATGGATTTCGCCGAGGCGCAGGGTGCGGGATTGATCCTGCGCGGCCTTAGGGCGGTCGCCGACTTTGAATATGAGTATCAGATGGCCGGCATGAACCAACAGCTCAACGACCGGATCGAGACCGTCTTTCTAATGGCGGACGTGTCGTTGCAGCCGATCGCGTCAAGGCTGGTGAAAGAAATCGCCCGCTATGGCGGTGCGATCGACAAATTCGTCACCCCGCCGGTGGCGAAGGATGTCGCGGCCAAGCTTGGCAAATAGCACTGGCGCGCAGCGAAGCGCTGCTCTAGTCGGACGATGATGGGGTTTGGGGAATGAAAATGAGCAAGATATTGTTCGCGTTGCCTTTTTTGGCGTTCGCCTTGATTGCGGCAAAGGATCCGCCTCCACCTCCGCCCAAGCCGCCTGTGTCGCTGACCGCGCCGGCCGAGGTCGCCGCCGATCCCGCCAACCGCTGGACGCTCGAGCTTTCGAATGGCGGCAAGGTCGTGATCCAGTTGCGGCCGGATATTGCGCCCCAGCATGTTTATCGGATCCAGCTGCTGACCACGAACGGCTTCTACAATGGGCTGTCGTTCCACAGGGTGATTGCCGGCTTCATGGCCCAGGGGGGCGATCCGAAGGGGACCGGGGAAGGCGGTTCGACCCTTCCTGACCTGCCGGCCGAGTTCAACGACCTGCCGCACATGCGCGGGGTTGCGTCGATGGCGCGCGCTGAGCAGCCAAACAGCGCCAACAGCCAGTTTTTCATCATGCTGGCGCCGACGTTTAAGCTCGACCATCATTACACTGCTTTCGGGCGGGTGATCGAGGGCATGGCTGCGGTCGACGCGATTGCGATCGGCGAACCGCCGGCCCAGCCGACCAAGATCGTGAGGGCGACGATCGGTGGACCGCTTCCGGCACCGCCGGTCGTGGCCGCAGCGCCCGCACCGGAGGCTGCACCCGTTGCCGCCGCCCCGGCAGAACATGCAGCGGCGCCAAGCGCAGCCCCTGCCGAGCCGGCCGCGACGAAGACCGCCCCGGCGGAAGGTCCTCCCCAAGAGACGCCCCCGCCACAGCCGCAATAATGCGCGTCGACCTCTTCGACTTCGAGCTTCCGTCCGACCGCATCGCCCTTCGCCCCGCGCGCCCGCGCGACGCGGCGCGCCTGCTGCTGGTCGAAGGGTCGGCACTGTCCGACCGCGGCGTGCTCGACTTGCCCGAGATCCTGCGACCGGGCGATGTGCTGGTGTTCAATGACACGCGGGTCATCCCGGCGCAGCTGGAGGGCCGCCGCGGTGAGGCGAGCGTTGGGGCAACGCTGCACAAGCGCGAGGATTTGCGGAGCTGGTGGGCGTTCGTTCGTAACGCCAAGCGGGTCCGCGACGGCGACGTCATCGAGTTTGGCAATGGCGTGAAGGCCAGCGCGGTCGAGCGCGATACAGCAGGCGCGGTCCTGCTTCATTTTCATGGAGACGAGCCGGTCGAGCTATTGCTCGAGCGGGCGGGGGAAATGCCGCTACCGCCATATATCGCAAGCAAGCGAGGAACCGACGAAGCCGACCGCGAAGACTATCAGACAATGTTTGCCCGGGAATCGGGCGCGGTCGCGGCGCCGACGGCGGCCTTGCATTTCACCGACCGGCTAATTGCCGCCCTGGACCAGCGCGGGATCAAGCGCGAAACCCTGACCCTGCACGTTGGGGCGGGCACCTTCCTCCCAGTGAAGGCCGACGACACTACGGGGCATCGGATGCACAGCGAATGGGGCCGTATCGACCAGTCGACTGCGGACCGCTTGAATGCCGCTCGCGACGCAGGAGGCCGGCTTATTGCTGTCGGCACCACCTCATTGCGACTGGTTGAGAGCGCAGCACGCGAAGATGGCCGCATCCAGCCATTCGAAGGGGATACGGCCATCTTCATCACGCCCGGATACCGCTTCAAGGCAGTCGATGGGCTGATGACCAACTTCCACCTGCCTCGATCAACCCTGTTTATGCTTGTTTCAGCGCTGATGGGCCTGGAGACAATGAAGACGGCTTATGCCCACGCGATCGAGCATGACTACCGCTTCTATAGCTATGGCGACGGGAGCTTGCTGCTGCCGGACTAGGCCGACGCCTTGGTCCGCACTTTCTGGGGCTTGGCCTCGGGCACCCCGCCCAGCCAGTGGCTCAAATCACGATCGATGACGCGTGACAGCAGGATGACCTCCCCGCGGAGGCGCTCGATAATCTGCTCTCGGACGGCAGGGTCGAGCGGTTGCCGCGTGGCGGGAATCTTGTTCCATTCGAGCAGCCGCTTGCGGACCCGGAAGATGGCGGTGAGTGCGCGGCTGTCCTGCGTGCCCACCTTCTTCTCGCGCTTGTGAAACTTCTCTCCGGCAAGCGCCGTGCGAATCGCCTTGGGCGGGCGTTTCAGCAGGCGTTGCAGCCAGCCGATACGAATCGTCTTGTTGACCCGCTGGGGCTTGAAGTTGGTGGAATCCCAGGGCTCGATTCCAAGGAAGGCGCACATGCCGCGATAGGCCTTGCGGGGATCGGCAGACAGATCGTCGAACAGCACGACATGGCAGCGCTCCCTCCCGACGGCAGCGAAAAAAGCCTCGACCCGGCTGCCAAGCTTTCCAGCCTCGTCATAGCGCAGCCAGCGGGAATCGATCGCGCTCCTGGGAATCGATCGGCCGCGGGCGCGCTCGTTTACCAACCCCCAGGCGGTGGGAAAATCCCGGACGCTTTCGTCACCGGTGACCAGCAACCGGGCATGGAGCGAAGGAAGCATCGAAAGCGGATCGCGCAGGGCGATGATGAACTTGGCGTCGGGCCAGAGTTTGAGGATCGGCGCCATTTTTTCCGGCGCATAGAGGTAGGTAACGGAGCCTTCGGCCCGCAACTGCTCATTGCCGGGGCAGTGGCCGAAGAAACGCTGAAGATATTCTTCATCGACGATCTGCCGCGTTGCCGCTTCGTCGCACCCGCTGAAGTCGTGCTGCGTGAAGAAATGCGGTTCCTTGACCGCCGAGAAGCAAACATCGGGATGCTGCTGCAGGAAGCTCGCAAGCGTGGTCGTCCCGCAACGGGGGGCGCCAACGATGAAAGCGAAATGCGACTGGTCCTGCACCCGGCATATCCTCTGTTGTTGGCGTTCCTGTAACGCCCCGATGGCCGATAGGTTGGGAATGCGGCGGGAGTCGGGCCGTCAAAATCGGGAAAAACCCGCTAAGCCGCGAAGTAACTCCACAATAAGCGTGCGGTTAGGCCGAGCGACAGAAGCACCAGCAACGGTCGGATCAGCCGCGCGCCGAACCGCATCGCGGTGTGGCTGCCGATCCAGCCGCCGGCCATTGCCCCGGCCGCCATGCAGAGGCCCAACAGCCAGAACATCTTGCCGCCAATCGCGAAGAAAATAACCGAAGCGACGTTGCTGGTGAGGTTGAATAGCTTGGTCAGCGCAGTTGCCCGGGTCAGGCCGAGTCCGCGAAGGCCCACCAGCGTAGCGGTGAAGAAGCTGCCGGTGCCCGGTCCGAAAAAACCGTCATAGGCGCCGATTGCGGCCCCGACCGGGGCATAGCCTCGCGCGCTGACACGCTGATGGGCATCTTCATCCCCCATCCGCGGACTTATGAGCACGTAGATCGCAACCGCCATCAGCAGCAGCGGGATAATTAGCGACAGTGACTTGGTGTCGATCGTCTGGACTATGACGACCCCCAACGTCGCCCCGGCGAACACGAGCAGGACGGTCAACAGGTTGGCGCGCCAGTCGATCAGCCCTTTCCGGGCATAGTTGGAACAGGCGACGGCCGTTCCAAACATCGACTGCAGCTTGTTTGTCGCCAGCGCATTAATCGGCGGCACGCCGGCCGATAGCAGCGCCGGCATCATGATCAGCCCACCGCCGCCCGCGATTGCGTCGATAAATCCGGTCAGGACTGCGATGGCGGTGAGAGCCAGATAAACCCAGGGTTCGATCATGCGGCTGGCCTGTAGCGGCGGGCTTCGCGAGCCGCTAGGGAGCGCGGCCAATGACCCGCTTCCAGTTCGATATCCATGCCACCGACGGTGCAGCTCGAACCGGTGTGATCGCCATGCGGCGCGGCGAGATCCGCACGCCCGCGTTCATGCCGGTCGGAACCGCCGCGACAGTCAAGGCGATGAAGCCGGACAGTGTCCGTGCGACCGGCGCCGACATCCTCCTCGGCAATACCTACCACCTGATGCTCCGGCCTACCTCAGAGCGCGTGGCGAGGCTTGGCGGACTGCACCGGTTCATGAACTGGGAGCGGCCGATCCTGACCGACAGCGGGGGCTACCAGGTGATGAGCCTTTCCGAGCTGACCAAGGTCAGCGAGGAGGGGGTCGCCTTCGCCAGCCATCTCGACGGCAGCAGGCACATGCTGAGCCCTGAACGGTCGATGGAGGTGCAACGGCTGCTGGACAGCGACATCGTCATGGCGTTCGACCAGCTGGTCCCGGCCACCGCAACCCGCGATCAGGCGGCCGAGGCGATGGAGCGGTCGATGCGCTGGGCAAGGCGTTCACGCGACGGCTTCGATAGCTGCGGGGACCAGGCATCCAGGTCTGCGCTGTTTGGCATCCAGCAGGGCGGGCTCGACGAACAGCTGCGGGAGGGCTCGGCCCACGCGCTGATCGATATTGGCTTTGATGGCTACGCGATCGGCGGACTTGCGGTCGGGGAGGGGCATGAAGCGATGTGCGCCGTGCTCGACTATGCCCCTAGCCAGCTGCCCGCCGACAAGCCGCGATATTTGATGGGAGTTGGGAAGCCCGACGACATTGTCGAGGCGGTGCGGCGCGGGGTCGATATGTTCGACTGCGTGCTGCCAACCCGCTCCGGCCGCACTGGCCAGGCCTTCACCGCTGACGGCCCGATCAACATCCGCAATGCCCGCTTCGCGGAGGACGAGGGTCCGCTCGACCCCGACTGCAACTGCCCGACATGCGCTAGCTACAGCCGCGCCTATGTCCATCATTTGGTGCGATCCGGTGAGATTCTCGGCGCGATGCTAATGACCGAACATAATTTGAGTTTTTACCAGCGGCTGATGCAGGGATTGCGCCAAGCGATCAGCGATGGGCGGTTCGCTGCCCATGCCACTGAAGTCCTCGACCGCTATCGGCAGGGAAAAGGGGTCGCCTAAGCCGCGCCGAACTGGAGGAAGCTGGGCACGGGCCCGTTCCAGCCGCCCGCCGTATCGCCCGCCTTTTGCGGCTCGACGGTCGGGGCATAAGGCTCGATGGCGTCCGGGGACGCCATTTCCGGCTCCCGCCTCCGGGGCGCTTTTGCGCGTTGCTCCGGCTTCGGAGCCCGTTCCTTCGACCGCTCGCGGGACCGGCCACGGCTCCTCGTCGACCGTTCGTCGCGCGGAGCCTCTTCAATGGCTTCAGCGGTTGGCGTTTCCCCGTCAGTGCGCGGCAGCTTGATACCGGTCAGCTTCTCGATCGCCGCAATCGCTTCGAAATCTTCGCGGGTCGCCAGAGTAATGGCGATGCCCTTCATCCCGGCGCGGCCGGTGCGGCCGATGCGATGAATATAGTCATCAGGCTGCCAGGGGACGTCGAAATTGATGACGTGGCTAACGCCCTTGACGTCGAGACCGCGGGCCGCGACGTCCGACGCGACCAGGACGGTGATCTCATCCTTCTTGAAGCGGTCGAACTCGGCGATGCGATTGCTCTGGTCCATGTCCCCCTGGATCTGGCCGACAGCGAAGCCCGAGCGCTTGAGACTGGTGTACAGTTCGCGAACGGTCGTCTTCTTGTTGCAGAAGATAATAGCGTTCTTGAACTCCTCGCTGCGCAGGAGGGTGCGAAGCACATCGCGTTTCTTGTCGCCGCGAGTAACGATTAGCCGCTGCTCGATATTGATGTTGGCAGTTGCCGGCCGGGCGACCTCGATCGTCTTGGGATCGGTCAGGAATTTGTCGGCCAGCTTCTTGATCGGCGGCGGCATGGTCGCCGAAAACAGCAAGGTCTGGCGTTGCTTGGGGAGCTTGGTGCAGATTTCCTCGATGTCGGGAATGAAGCCCATGTCGAGCATGCGGTCGGCTTCGTCGATCACCAGCAGGTTGCAATCGTTGAGCATGATCTTGCCGCGGCTGAACAGGTCCATCAGCCGGCCCGGCGTTGCGATCAGGACGTCAACGCCCTTTTCGAGCGCCTTCACCTGGTCGCCCATCTGCACTCCGCCGATCAGCAGGGCCATCGAAAGCTTGTGATACTTGCCGTATTTTTCAAAGTTTTCCGAAACTTGCGCGGCGAGCTCGCGCGTCGGCTCGAGAATCAGGGAACGCGGCATGCGCGCGCGGCTGCGGCCTTCGGCGAGGATGTCGATCATCGGCAGCACGAAGCTTGCCGTTTTGCCGGTCCCGGTCTGGGCGATGCCGATCAGGTCCTTGCCCATCAATACAGATGGAATCGCCCCCTTCTGGATCGGGGTCGGCACGTCATAGCCGCTGTCAGTTACAGCGCGCAGCAAATCGTCGGAAAGGCCGAGTTCGGCAAAAGGCATGAAATAATCCGGAAAAGTGAAAAGCGCGCCGCTCATTAGCGCCGCGCCGTGGGCGCGCTACAGTCCGTAGTGGCAAATTGTCAAGGTGGGCGTGAGGCTTAGTGCTTCGCCTGCTTGATTTGCGGGACGAGCGATTTGAACTTTTCGATCCGGCAGCTTCCTCCAACCCGGGAGCGGATCGTTTCCCGCTTGGCGCAAATATAGTCGTCGTCGGGCTGCAGGTAGAAGTTGCGGTAGAAGTCCAGGGCCGGGCAATCGGTGTCCATCAGCGCCCTGACCCGCGAGCGGTTTCGAAGCACGAAATCGATCGAGCTGGGTCCGGACAGGATCGCACCCGCGACCATGTTGGCCGGAATGCATTTCGGGCCCTTTTTCTCGATCCACTCGATTGGCGGCGATACCCTCGGCCGGATCGGGACGCGGAAAATGACCTCGTCCTGGACGATCACGCGGCGCACCACCTGATCGTCGCCAGACGATTGCACGGCGCTGCTGAGCAGCGCCGGAATCAAGCCGAGAAAGGCCAAAAAGGTCATTTGTGGGGAACCATTGCGGGAAGCCGGTCTAGCGGCAAGCGTTGAATGGCCGATTAACTCGGCGGCGATCGGGAGTATTGTGAAATTTGATGGTCCCGCAAACGCTTGCACTTCAGCCCCCCTGCCACTAGAGGCGGGCGCGCAGTTTTTGCAGGCCGGCCGGAGGAGGCTTCCCGGGCCAGCCCGCCCCATTACACGGAGTCGATCCCATGGCGAGCCAAGCGCCGAATAACATGTTGCCGCTTCTCTATAACGGCCTTGAGCCGCTCAACCGCAATGCCCATGCCAATTTCAAGGTCCGCCGCCTGGGCGGCCTCGACCGGGTTGCGGTGACCCACGCCATTCCGGTGACCGTCGATGAGTTCGCCATGGCCCAGCGCCATTATCCGATCGTATTCTCGACCGGTGACAACAGCATTCCGATCGCGTTGATGGGCCTTCACGAGGGCACCAACACCTTTTTCGACGAGAAGGGCGAGGCGCGCGAGCCCAACGTTTACATTCCGGCCTATCTGCGCCGCTTTCCGTTCGTCCTCGCCCGCTTGCGCGATGACAGCGACGAGCTGTCGCTTTGCTTCGATCCGACCTCGGGCGCGGTTGGCGAGTTCGACGACGGCGAACCGCTGTTCGCCGGCGAAGAACCGTCGGAAGCGACCAAGGCGATCCTGCAGTTCTGCGAGCAGTTCGAACAGGCCGGCCATCGTACCCAGGCGTTCATGAACGAGCTCAAGGAATCGGGCCTGCTGATGGACGGCGAAGTCGCAATCCAGCCGGAGGGCGCCGAACAGCCATTCATCTATCGCGGCTTCCAGATGGTCGACGAAGAAAAGTTTCAGAACCTGCGCGGCGACGAGCTTCGCAAGCTCAACCAGAATGGCGGGCTTGCGCTGATCATGGCGCACCTGTTCTCGCTGTCGGTGATCCGGGAAATCTTCGGTCGCCAGGTCCGCCAGGGCACCGGCCCCGTGCAGTTCCGCGAACCGGCCGTCGCCGACGCCTAATCGATCGCGCATCGCCTGGCTCCAAGGACAGGCGATGCGTGTCGATCATGCGCCGAGTGGCGCCTGAGGGTCATTGAAACGGCATGGGCCGACCCCACATCGGGTATGCGCCGGGCCTTGGCTGGTTCCCCTTCAGCCGCGTCTGGCCGCACGCACCATCAGGTGCGTTCCTCCCTGACTTCCAGCCGTCCAGGCAATGCCTGGGCGGCTTTTTTTCATTCGGCGGCTTCTCGCAAGGGGCTGTCGAGCAGCGCCTTGCCCAGGCCGACGGCCAGCGTCTCGAGCAACGCTGCGATGCGGTCGAACCCCGGCCCGGCCCGGCGTCCGTCCCGGTCGAGATAGAGCGAACGGTCGAATTCCAGCTGCAGCGCATGAACATGATCGCTCGGCCTGCCATGACGAGCCACGATCGATCCGCCGGCATAAGGATCATTGAGCGTCGCGGCGAGGCCCGCTTCGCGGATGATCCGGACCGCCTCCCGGCAGATCGACGAAGAGGCCGTGGTGCCGTGGCGATCGCCAATGACTACCCCCGGCCTGGTGTGGCGGCGCGAGGGCATCGAATGACAATCGAGCAGCAGCGCTTCGCCGTGCCGCTGCTTCAGCGCATCGAGGCCGTCGCATAGCGCGCGATGGTAGGGCCGGTAGACCTGCTCTATCCTTCTGGCCAGCTCCGGTTGGTCGATCGGCCGGCGCCACAGTGCACCGTGACCATGGGTTCGCGACGGGACCAGTCCCAGCCCGTGACGGGCCCGCGACCCGGCCTGCACAACGCCCGCGCCCTCGATTGCGGCGGGATCCAGTTCGTCTTCGTCGCGGTTGCAGTCGATCACCGCGCGCGGCACCGGCTGGATCACCGCGCCAAGCCCGGCGCCAATCGCCCGCCAGCCGAGCCGGTCAACCAACGGATCTTCCAGCGTTTCCAGTGCGGGCCTTCCCCCGGTGGCGTTGGCCAGCAAGGCCCCGTCATATTCCCGTCCCGAATGAGGAAACGACAGCAGGACCGGCAGGGAACCGCGGGAAGGGTGGAGGATTGGGGAAGGATAGCGGCTCATGTGCAACATTGGACTGCTTAACCGTGCCAAATACGGACAGCAATCAGTCAGGGTGCTGGCAGCGGCTGGAAAATCTTAAGCCAAGGGCGCATAGAAGGTGCCAAGATGATCAGGATCCTCCTCGCCGAAGACGACACGTCGATGCGCGAATATCTGCAGCGCGCGCTGCAGCGCGTCGGCTACGAGGTTGAATCGGTTGGCTGCGGAACCGAGGCGATGCCGCTGCTCGAAGCCGGCAAATACGACCTTCTCCTGACCGATATCGTCATGCCGGAAATGGATGGCATCGAGCTGGCGCAGAAGGCGAGCGCGATCGATCCCGCGATCCGGGTGATGTTTATCACCGGTTTTGCCGCGGTGGCGCTCCAGGGCGGGCGTACGGCGCCGGAAGCCAAGCTGCTAAGCAAGCCGTTCCACTTGAAGGACCTTGTCGCCGAGGTCGATCGACTGTTCCAATCGGAAGACCAGCACGGGCGCCTTTAAGCGGACGTGCTCGGCGGTTTCTAAACCCCTTGCGGGATAAGGATTCGCCCCTTAAAGGCGCGCTTCCAGATGTCCCCCGCCGAAAGGCAGGTGGAACCCCGTGTGGGCGTGTAGCTCAGTGGTAGAGCACTGTGTTGACATCGCAGGGGTCGCAAGTTCAATCCTTGCCACGCCCACCATTTTTCCCTTGGAATTTGCAGCAGGTTTTGGGCGATGATCCGCCGGAATCGGGAAGTAATCCGCTACTACCTATTGGATCGGTCGGGGAAATTCGGCACACGGCGTTAAGGTTAAATACGGATGGCGCCATCAATGGCCGTCGCCGATATTTCGGGCATGATGACCGCAGCGAAACCGGACCAGCAAGAGGCCCAGGCCGATCGCGTTTATAGTGTCTGTTTCTTCGGCCGAGACTGGATCGTGCCGGAAGTGCAATTTGTTGAAGCCGCCAGCGACAAGGATGCTTCTGCCCTTGCGGATTCGATGAGGCCTTGGATGACGCGGGAAGTGTGGCAGCGACATCGGCTGGTCCGCGTCTTGCCGCCGACTCTGACCAATGCGTCGCGGCCATAACCTCCGCGACCTGCTTCCGCCGGAGCGCGTTACTTGCCGTCCGGTCGGCGCGCTCGTAAATTTGCAACGATGACCGAGCAGGCCGATCCGGAGACCTGGCTGATCGATCGAGGCAGCCTGATCGAGGTTTCGTTTGAATTTCAGCAGGCCGACGCCGAGGGTGAGGCCAGCGCCTCCGCAGAAGTACCGCAAATGCGGACGATTGGCGAACAATCTTCAAGCAATGAAAATAAGGCCAGGGAGGCGGAGGTTAGCGAAGCGTTGACTGTTGCGCAGGCGTTCGCCGCTGTCGTCCAGGAATGCATCCGCCACTTCCGGCACAATCAGGTCCTGCTAATCGCCGAGCGGGACCCCGACGCGCTGCACCAGGCACGGGTAGCGATGAGGCGGCTGCGGACGGCGTTCGCCTTGTTCCGGCCTGCCATCAGGCGCGAATCGCTCGAACCGTGGAAAGCCGAACTCCGCCAATTGCTCGAACCCTTTGGGATTGCCCGCAACCTCGACGTCTATCTCGACAGGCACGGCGACGAACTCGGCTGGCGCGACCAGCACAAGCTCAAGACGGCACGTTCCGAAAGCTATGACCGGATCGCCGAATCGCTGAAAGCGCCGCGGATCCGGGAGTTCATGTCCGGCCTGGTCGAATGGGCGGTCTCCAGCGAATGGCATAGGCGGGCAGCCGACAAGCCAATCGGCAAGTTCTCGGCGCGACAGCTCGACCGGGCCTGGAAAAAGGTCAGGGAAGGCGCATCGCATCTAGCTGGTCTGGAGGAAAAGCAGCTTCATCGGCTGCGGATCGACATCAAGGAATTACGCTATTCGGTTGAGTTCCTGGCATCGCTTTACCACCGGAAGAAAGCCCGGAAATTCGCGGCCTCGCTCGAGGCGATGCAGGAATGCCTGGGATCGATCCACGATGACATTGTCAGCCGGCAGATCGTCGCCGACTATGGGCTAAGCCATGCAGGGCAGGGCGATGCCGCCAACCGCGGCCGGCTGGTCAAGCAGCTTCATTCGCGTTTCAAGCGGCTCAAGAAAGCGGGACCCTATTGGCGGTGAGGTGAAAGCCTGCCCGCTTGCCGCTGGCCGCCCGGCCCTTTAGGTCCGGCGCAAGGGGAAGCTAATGGCAACGCAGAGCATCTTGAGGCCGACGGCGCTGGCGGGCATCGGTCCGGGACTTCTTGCGTCGCTGATCATCGCGGCCGCTGCCGCCTTCCTGGCCGACCATTATGGCGGGCCGGTCATGCTGTTTGCATTGTTGCTGGGCATGGCAATGAACTTCATGAGCGAGGTCGACCGCTGCCGGCCAGGCGTCGAATTCGCCTCGAAGTTCGTGTTGCGGCTCGGCGTCGCCATGCTCGGCTTCCGCATTACATTGCAGCAAATCGTCGCACTTGGCTGGAGGCCGGTTGCCCTGGTCATTGTCGCCGTGACGCTGACCATCCTGGCATCGATCTGGCTGGCCAGGCGCATGGGCTTCGAAGGCAGGTTCGGCTTGCTGACCGGCGGTGCAACCGCGATCTGCGGTGCGTCAGCTGCGGCAGCGATTTCAGCCGCGCTCCCGCCCGACCCGCAGAAGGAACGGAACACACTGTTCACGATCATCGGCGTCTCGACCCTGTCGACGCTGGCGATGATCATCTATCCGGTGCTGATCCAGCTGCTGCACCTCGACAATGTGCATTATGGCATGTTCATCGGCGCCACCGTCCACGATGTCGCCCAGGTGGTTGGGGCGGGCTATGCCATTTCGACCGAAGCTGGCGACACGGCGACCGTCGTCAAGCTGATGCGCGTCGCCATGCTCCTGCCGGTCATCCTGGCCACGACCGTGTTGATTCGGACCAAGGGGCCAGCCGAGGGCGAGCGGCCACCGATCTTGCCCTGGTTCCTGGCCGTGTTCCTGGTTCTGGTGGCGGCCAACAGCCTGTTGCCTGTCCCGGCATTCGTCCAGGACGCTGGCGGCACCGCATCGCGCTGGTGCCTAGTCACGGCGATCGCCGCGCTCGGCATCAAGACCCGGTTCAAGGAAATGCTCGACATCGGCTGGAAGCCGGTCGTTTTGATGGTGGTCGAGACGCTGATCATCGCGGGTCTGGCGCTAGTCGCCATCGCCGCCGGCTGGGTTTGAGCCAAGACATTAAGCCGTCGTTCACTCCGCAAAAGTCACGCCTCCCGGCGATAATCGTTGGGTTTCAGTCACATGTTACGGAGCGTTTGTATGCGTCCTTTACTTCTGAGCTTCCTCCTCGGCACGATTGCAGCATTGCCCCATTCGGCTCAGGCCGAGCAGATTCCGGTCACGAGCATCGCCGACATGGCCGCGACGCCATTGGTCAGGGTCAACATTGCGGAATCGCTCCGCACACCGCCCGATGAGGCGAGTCTGACCGTCGGCACGCAAGCCAAGGCCTCGACGGCCACCGCGGCGGTCGCCGCCAACAAAGTGAAGACCGAGCGGATGCTGGCAACAATTCGCTCCGCCGGACTTCGTGAACGCGACATTCAGACG
>DATJHF010000047.1:0-43626 GCA_035494075.1 Sphingomicrobium sp.
CGCGTCGCGCCTTGGCAAGCGGCGACGGGCAAGCTAACGGCCTCGCACGGCTGTGGGCCCTTAGCTCAGTCGGTAGAGCAACTGACTTTTAATCAGTAGGTCGCTGGTTCGAATCCAGCAGGGCTCACCAGCCACAAAAAAGGCCTGTCCGGGGGACAGGCCTTTCTCTGTGGCTCACGAACCAAGTGAGGGGGCCGAGCCTTACGACCCCGCGCCGGCCGCCTTCATGGCGGTCTGGGCCGTGTTTGGCGACGGCGGATCCCAGCCGTAGACGTCCTTGCCGTAGGCGATCTTGCCGGTGTCGGGCAGCGCCGTGAGATAAGTGACGTAAATCGGCACGCCCTGCGGGAACGGAACGGTCAGTTCCGCTGACGTGTCTTCCGGCCTCGCCGGATGCCCCATCATCCAGCTTCCGAAATCGGCGGCTCGCTCGAGGCGGATGCAGCCATTGCTGAGCGTGCGCTTCGCTTCCTTGAAATATTCTTTGTGCGGCGTGTCGTGGAGATAGATGCCAAGCCCGTTTTCGAACGGAAACTTCATCTTGCCCATGGAATTGGCGCCGGTCGGCTTCTGGCGAAGCAAGGCGTGAGCCGTTCCGGCGGAAACGGCCTTCCAGTCGATCGTGGCCGGGTCGAGGATGACGGGGTTGCTCGACCAGCTATCAACCACCTCATATTTGTTACCCTTGAGCGCGTTTGGCCCGAGCTTCGCCACGGCAGGCGCGATGTTGAGGCGGACGAGGTGGTCCGGCACATGCCAGTAGGGATTGTAAATGGCGTAATACATGACGCCGGCGAGCATCGGTGTCCGGAGGCTGGCGCCGCTCTTTTCATCGACCTCGTTCTTGCCGACGACGACTTTCATCGAATCCACCGGGGCGCCGTTTTCATACATCCACAGCCGGGCGGATGCGATGTCGATCAGCACAAACTTGCTCGACGGCGGTTTGAACCGCGCGCGCGCCAAGTTGACCGCAAGACGGGCCGATTGACCGCCATCCGGAAGTTTGGCCTCTTCGATCGCAGCCCGGCGGAGCTGCGCATAGACCGGGTTGAGGTTCCAAACCTCGTTCATGTACCCGGCGAGCGACGGCGCACGAGCGGCGGTGGCGAGGATAGTCTCCCCGCCAGGGGCCTTGGGGCGCACCCAATTGTCACCGTAGGTCATGCCGGGGACTGGCGTGTAGAGCGACTGGACATAATCGATCAGCGACTGCGACATCAGGCGGTCGGCGCTGGTCACAGCGGCAGCATTCCCTGCCTGGGCAGTGGCGATTGCAGCCTCGATCTGGGTGGCGAGCGCGGGCCCGCGAGTGAAGCCGTCGATTGGCGCATCGCGCAGCAATTGAATCAGCGCGACCTGGGCCTCGCGATCAGACATCCACAGGGGCGCGTCCTTGCGCGCCGAATAGAAGCGATCGATCGGCGTAAAATTGCGCACGAGCAAAGGGGTGACCACGGGCGCCGGCTCTGGCCGCTTCTTGGCGTAAGCCGGAGTTGAACCGATCACGGCGGCGAGAAGAACAAGCCTGTAGGCCTTTGAAATCACGACAATTCCCCGATGTTGGCCAATGGCAAATATACGGCCTTGGCTGAACCTTTGCTGCATCAAATTCACCGACCGGCCACAAGTGACGAGTGTGGCCGTCGGCCATATATTAACCTAACCTGCCTGTCATTGTTCAACCATCTTGGGGGCATTGCAGGCGGATAAGGGCTGTAAACCTCCGGCCTGTGGCGGTTAGGACACATTTAACCAGTAAAACCCCCAAGAGCCGCCAGCTCATGCAACCATTATACAACGACCGGGTTTGGCGCTTTGGACACCGGTTACAACAAGGGGGTTCGCATGAAGAAATATCTGTTTGCCGCGGTTTGCGTGGCTGCCATCGCAACGCCAGCCCAGGCGCGCGACGGCCAATTCTACGCCGGCATCGAAGGCGGCGTATTGTGGAGTCCGGACAAGGATGCCGACATCTTTGCCGACTATACGACAACTCAGACCCCGCTCGTACCGGCAATTCCGACGCCACCGCCGGCTGACACGCTGTTCCAGGATGCGCTCCACCTGGATTACAAGACGGGCATCGATCTCGACGCCATCGTTGGCTACGATTTCGGCATGTTCCGGCTGGAAGGTGAGCTCGGCTGGAAGAAGGCCCCGCTCAAGGACCTTAATGTCGACGATAGTTTCGTTGCCAGCCTGAATACGGCGCTAAACCGGCCGGCGACCCTCTTGCCACCGCCTGCGGATCCAATCGTTCCAGGATTCCCGGCGCTGACAAGCGGCGATTTCGATTTGAACGGCAAGACCACCGTCTTCTCGATGATGCTGAACGCCCTGGTCGACTTCGGTGACGAAGATGGCTTCTCCTTCTACGGCGGGGTCGGCGCGGGCTGGGCAAAGGTCAAGCTCAACACTGACTTCATCGACGATAGCGACGGTGCATTCGCGTGGCAGCTGATCGCGGGCATCCGCTATGCCATCACGCCGAACATCGATCTCGGACTTAAATATCGCTTCTTCCGGACCGGGAACGTTCATCTGCAGGACGACAACGTGCTTGCCATCAACGGCAATGCAAACCGGTTCGATCTCGGCGTCATCGCGCCGCTACTCGTGGACCGGACGACAAACGTGGATCTATCGTCCGACTTCGACAACAAGTTCAGGTCGCACAGCCTGCTGGCGAGCCTGATCTTCAACTTCGGCGCCCCGCCGCCACCGCCACCGCCACCTCCCCCGCCTCCGCCGCCTCCGCCGCCGCCGGCGACACAGACGTGCCCGGACGGGTCGGTGATCCTGGCAACGGACGCTTGTCCGCCACCGCCTCCGCCCCCGCCACCGCCTCCGCCTCCGCCGGAGCCGGAACGCGGCTGATCAGTGGCAGCGTGAAAAAGGATGCCCGGGCGAGATATTCTCGCCCGGGCATTTTTCCGATCGCCGCGTCAGCAGGAAGGGGGCTAGATCCCGCCGGCGGCGGCCAATCGGACGGACTGCCTCATGCTGGTGCCCGGCAGGACAAACCTCACTTTCTTGGAAGCGAAGTCGATCGAGATCCGGTCGAAAGCGCGCATTGCGTTCATTCCCAGCAGCAGCGCAGGCTCATTTTTAAGGTCCAGCTGCTTGAAAATGTGGGCGTCCGCGAAGGCGACCGCCAGATCTTCGATCCTGACCTCGCCCAGCTCCAGCCTCTTGATCTCGGCGACGCCAGCGCTGAGCTTTTCGCCGGTCACTGACTCAATCGTCACCTGATCGGGAACCGTTAACAGCCGCCGCTTCGTCAGGGCGCGCTGAAGAGCAATGTTGCCGATCGTGACCTGGGATCCGGTATCGACGATCACCGTTACCCGCTGTCCGTCGATCTGCGCCTGCGTAAAGATAAGCCGGCCTTGGCGCGCCCGCGCCCGAACAACAATCGTCTGGCCATCGAGTTTCTCAGCCCGCCGGGCAGCGGGAGTGATCGACATGGTATTTGCCTTGAAGTCGAACAGCACGCGCTGCGATCGCAAGCTGTCGATGCCCAGCATTCCGTCCGCGCCGATATTCGAGGCAAGCAATGCGGGTGCGTCGACCACCGAAATGACGTTATTGCTGACCTGCAAATGAGGAATGAAGACGGTATTGACGTCGTTGACCCCGATCACGCTGTGCAAGATCGCGTTCTTGCCATCTTCGAGCCGGAGACGGTGCGCCAGCTCCCGTGAAATAATGGTTCGTTCGGCGCCGGTATCGACGAGGAACCGATAAGGCCCCCTTCCACCCACTGAAACGTCAACGGTCATTCGGTCGCCGACATCCCGGCCGATGGCAACCTCATCGGTGGTCGTAGTGTTGTCGACCTGGCCGGGTATTACTTCGGCATCCATGCGGGTTGGCTCGCGGCTAGGTTCTGCAAGGGCGGCCGTACTGCTGGCAACCAATGCGGCCGCAAGCCAATGGGAAAGCTTCATGAGCCATGCTCCGGGAGCCCATTTCGGGCTCTGATCCTGGCGCGAATGCTACGCCTCGCCCATTGGCGCGGCAAGCGCCGCTCCGACGAGCGCGACTTTAATGTCTATGAACGACCATTATTAGTCCCGGAAAGCCAAATATGCCGTCGAAGGACATGGAGCCGCTTCGGATCGATCCGCAACCGATTGGTAACGCCTCATTTCTTAAGTTGAATACGAAGTCGAGCCAATCAGCCCGGCATTGAGACAATGTCTGAATGCGCCGGCGGAGTGACAAAGTGGAAGCCCAGCCGGTCGAAACAACGCTCTATTCGCTATCGGACGCGCCGCCAGCGGCCGAAGGCGATCGCCGCGACGGCGAACGTCACATGACTCTCTACCGCGTCGGTTCCATCCTCGTAGACGGCCGCCGCGAACTCTGCCTGATCAAGAACATCTCCGCCGGCGGAATGATGATCCGGCTTTATTGCACGATCCAGGAAAACACGCCGGTCACGGTCGAGCTAAAGAGCGGTCATCCCATTCGTGGCCGGATTACCTGGGCGCGTGATCAGAACGCGGGGATCGTGTTCGACCATAGCATCGATGTGATCGATATCCTGTCATCAGCAATGAACGCGTCCCGGCCACGGATGCCGCGCATAGAAACTCATTGCCACGCGGGCTTGCGCGACGGCGCCAACGCCTTGCGTGTCAAAGTCTGCGACATTTCCCAAGGTGGCGTGAAGCTGGAATGCCAATCTGTCCTGCCGAAAGGCGCCGACGTCGTCGTTACCCTGCCAGGTCTAGAACCTCAGCCAGGCTTGGCTTGTTGGGTTGAGGGAGGCTTCATCGGAGTCGCATTCAATCGCCTGCTGCCGCTCGGCGAATTGGTTGCCTGGCTACACGAGCAACGCGAGACCCAGCGCAGCACGGCATAAGTAAGCGTCCGCACAGGTCTGAAGATTCGAGTGATTAGTCGGTCGCGCCGGGGAAACGCCAATGCCAGGCGTCTCCGAAGCTCTGGTCGCCATCAGTGAACTTTTTCAGCCCGGGGCGCCGGAAAGTTGGGGTGACCCGTGGCCGCGGCGCCGGAACGTGCCGCAGCAGCTGCTCCGGATCGAGCTTTTGGGCAAAGCTGATGCCTGCCTGACGGCCCTTCACCCAAGCCACCGTACCAACAATGCTGAGATCGCCCTTGCGGAACAGGATCGAAGCGCCTTCCACCGGCAGCTTGTCGCCTTCTACGAGAGCCCCTTCGGCGCTGAGGTTGCGCAGCTTTACCGGCAAAGACGTGCCCGACAGCTCGAGGCTGGCGGACATCAGCACGTTTGACCGCCGATTCTTGCGATTTTGACTGGCGCTGCTCTGGTCCATGCATGCAATGCTAAGGCGAAGCGGTAAAACTTCGTTTAACGCGGGATGCAAATGACCATAATTACGCGACCCATCATCATCCTCGCGTTGCTAGGACTGTGTATTCTCGCAGCAATGGCCGGCGGCCCGTCCAACGGCATTGAGCGGACCGTCATGCAGGCAATCGCGGAGTTTCGCGCCTCCCGGCCAAACTTGACTGAAATGGTTGCCGGAATAACCAACTTGGGCGGTGTCTATGCCACGTTAGGCGTCACCGCAGCCGGCTCACTGTGGCTGCTGGCGCGCCGTTCAGGCCGTCCGGCCTTGCTGCTGGTTCTCAGCGTGCTGACCGAGCGTTTCTTGATGGACGGCCTCAAGGCGTGGATTGGCCGGCCGCGACCTCACTTCGGCGTGGACTGGCTTCCGCAAAGCCTGGCCTTTCCCAGCGGCCATTCTGCGAATAGCATGACTGCCTTCCTATTAACGGCACTGATCTTGGCACCGCCCGCCCGCCGAGGGCCGTGGGGCGCCGGCGCCATCGTCCTGTCAATCATCGTCGGCCTCTCGCGGATCTATCTCGGTGTTCATTGGCCGACCGACGTGCTCGGCGGCTGGACGCTCGGGCTGATCGCCGTCAGCGCCGCACTCATCATCGGCGAGAGGTCAGGTGCGCTGCGCCTCGAACCGCAGCATGAGATTATTGGACGGCATGGGTCGCCGCTCGGCGAGGACGAAACCGCGTAATAGCGCTTCCGCCGCGAAATCCTCGACCTGCCGCAGGCCCCAGCGCGGATCGCGAGCCTTCAAATCCCGATCGAACGCGAGGTTGGACGGTGCGGGCTCGATCTCTGCTTCCAGCCATGGGCCATACAGGATCAAGTGAGCCCCCGGCTCGAGGAGGCGCGATGCGCCATCGAGCAAGGCAAGCGAGCACGTCCACGGGCTGATATGAACCATGTTGACGCAGAGGATCGCGTCAGCGCGGTCAGCAGGCCAGCCGCCTGTCACGTCAAGCTTGATCGGTGGCCGAAGGTTGGACGGCCCTTCACTTTGCCAGGCGGCGATCGAAGCCAGCGCTTGTGGATCGGGATCGGTCGGTTGCCAGTCGAGCGCGGGAAAGCGCCGGGCAAATGCCAATGCATGTTCGCCGGTCCCACTGGCGATTTCAAGGACCAGGCCATGATCGGGCAGCCAGTCCTCGAGCACATCGCCGATCGGCCCGACATTCCGGCCGGCAGCTGGAGCCCTCCGCTTCACTCCCTGGCCGAGGTCGCCGACATTGTAAGGTGGAAAACTTGGCCCAGCCATCAGCCGCCGCCGAAATGCGCCCCCAGCCCCGTCGATGAGCCGTCCGGCGCCGGCGTCTTGTAGGCCAGTACCGGCTTTCTCGCGGCCAGCGTCTCATCGAGCCGGCGCCGCGGTGCGTAAACGGGCGCGGCCTTCAGGCCTTCGTCGCCTGCCTTGGCCCGCTCGGCGATTGACCGAAGCGCGGCAATGAACTGGTCGAGATTGGCCTTGGACTCGGTCTCTGTCGGCTCGACCAGCATCGCCCCATGGACGACCAGCGGGAAATACATGGTCATTGGATGGAAGCCCTCGTCGATCAGCGCCTTGGCGACGTCGATCGTCGAAAAGCCCTCTGCGAATCCGCGGTCGCTGAAGATTGCCTCATGCATGCAGGGCCCGGAAAATGCGAACGGCGCGTCGAGTATGTCTTCGAGGCTACGGAGGATATAGTTGGCATTGAGCACGCTATCCTCGGCGACCTGGGCGAGGCCGTCGGCACCGTGGCTGAGGATATAGGTCAGCGCCCGCGTGAACATGCCCATCTGGCCGTGAAAGGCGACCATCCGCCCAAACGCTTCGGGATGCTCGTCGCCGGCATGCTCTTCTTCGACCATCTTAAAGCCGCCGTCAGCATATCTGGCGGCGAAAGGCAGCGGGCCAAAAGGCGCCAGCGCTTCCGACAGCACCACCGGGCCGGAGCCGGGCCCTCCTCCGCCATGCGGCGTGGAGAAGGTCTTGTGCAGGTTGATGTGCATCGCGTCGACGCCGAGATCGCCCGGTTTCACCTTGCCGACGATCGCGTTGAAGTTGGCGCCGTCGCAATAGACGAAACCGCCGGCCGCATGCACCGCGTCGCTGATCTCCTTCATCTGGGGCTCGAACAGGCCGCAGGTGTTGGGATTGGTGATCATCACCGCCGCTACGTCCGGACCAAGTCGGGCCTTCAGGGCTTCAAGGTTGACGCGCCCTTCCTTGGTTGCCGGAATATTTTCGACACGATAGCCGCAGAAGGCGGCGGTGGCAGGGTTGGTGCCATGGGCGCTTTCCGGCACCAGCACCACCTGGCGAGCGTCGCCGCGCGCCTCGAGCGCGGCTCGGATGCAGAGCAGGCCGCAGAGCTCACCGTGCGCCCCTGCCTTGGGGCTCATCGCCACTCCGTGCATGCCGGTGAGGTCGATCAGCCAGAAAGCGAGCCGATTGATGACCTCAAGCGCGCCCTGCACGGTTTCCTGCGGCTGCAGCGGATGGATGTCGGCAAAGCCCGGCAGCCGTGCCATTTTCTCGTTGAGGCGCGGGTTGTGCTTCATGGTGCACGATCCGAGCGGGAACAGCCCCAGGTCGATAGCGTAGTTCTGGCGCGACAGGCGCGTGTAGTGGCGCACGGCCTCGGGCTCGCTGAGGCCCGGCAGGTCGAGGCCGTTCCGTTCGAGACCGCCCAGGCGCGAGGCGCCGGCTTTCGCGGCTTCGAGGTCGACGCCGGTCTGGTTGCGGCTGCCAATCTCGAATAGCAGCGGCTCTTCCAGCATCAGCGCGCGGTTGCCGGTGACGGTCTGAGCAGTGGATTCCAAAGCGGTAGGTGCGGAAGGGCGCCAGCCTGTTGGATTCAACGGCTTACCTTCCTTCACGTCAGTGTCGGTCGCGGCGGTCACTGGCACACCTCCTTCAGCGCGGCTTCGAGCGCGCCAATGTCCTCTTCGCTGGCCACTTCGGTCACGGCGATCACAAGTCCATTCTTGAGTGCATCAACGCCTGGGTAGAGCCGCCCGAGCGACACGCCGCCAAGGACGCCTTTCTCGACCATCGCATGGACCGCCGGCCGCGCCTCGACCGGAAGTTCGAGCGTGAATTCATTGAAGAAGCTGTCGTTGACAAGCCTGACCCCAGGGATGGCGGACAGCCGCTCTGCCGCCTCGCACGCGCGCGCGTGATTCAATTTAGCTAGCTCCGTCAGGCCCTTCTCACCGAGTAAGGTGAGATGGATCGAGAAGGCTAGCGCACAAAGGCCGGAGTTGGTGCAGATGTTCGACGTCGCCTTTTCGCGGCGGATATGCTGCTCCCGGGTCGAAAGGGTCAGGACGAATCCGCGCTTGCCCTCGGCATCGACCGTTTCACCGGCCAGCCGGCCCGGCATCTGCCGGACATATTTCTCGCGGGTTGCAAACAGTCCGACATATGGTCCGCCGAACTGCAGCCCGACGCCGATCGACTGGCCTTCGCCGACCACGATGTCGGCGCCCATCTCGCCCGGCGCTTTTACCAGGCCAAGCGCGACCGGCTCGGTCACGACCGCGATCAGCAGCGCTCCCTTTGCCTGCGCAGCCTCTGCGATCGGCGTAAGGTCGGTAATCCGGCCGAAGATGTCGGGATATTGGACGACGACGCAGCTGGTCTCGCCGTCGATCGCCGCAATCAGCCGCTCGGCATCGGTCTTCGCGTCCAGAGCCGGGAGCTCGGTCGCCAAGGTGTCGCCGGTGAACTTGGCCATCGTCCTGCAGACGCTGACATAATGCGGGTGGAGACCCGACGAGATGATGGCCTTCGACTTGCGGGTGATGCGCCGGGCCATGCCGATCGCTTCCCAGCAGGCGGTTGAACCGTCGTACATCGAGGCGTTGGCGACCTCACAGCCCAAGAGCCGCGCGACCTGGGTCTGGAACTCGAACAGGACCTGCAGCGTGCCTTGGGCGATCTCTGGCTGGTAAGGCGTATAGGCAGTCAGGAACTCGCCGCGCTGGATCAGGTGGTCCACGCTGGCCGGGACGTGATGTTTGTAGGCGCCGCAGCCGAGAAAGAAGGGCACCTCGCCCGCGACCATGTTCTTGCGCGCCATGGCGCTGAGATCGCGCTCGACCGCCATTTCGCTGGCATGGAGCGGCAGGCCCGCGACAGGCCCTTTTAGGAGCAGCCCGTCAGGCACGTCGCGGAACAGCTCGTCGACCGAGTTGGCGCCGATAGTCGTGAGCATGGCGGACCGATCGTCCTCGCTCAGCGGCAGATAACGCATCAGTTGGGCTTTCTCATGATGAATCGAAGACGGACATAATCGGCGATATCGGTACCGACGCGGTTGGCGACCGCCTCGGCGATAACCTGGCGTTCTTCATCGGGCACTCCGGCGCGGTCGAGCCAGCCGGCGCGGAACGTGGTGACCCAGGCGGCAACGCCATGCTCCAGCGGGGTCGGCCGCTCGATCAGGCGAGCCTCAATGTCCTTGAACCCCGCCTGTTCGTAGACCGCAACGAAATCCTCCACCGAAGGATACCAGTTGGCGGCATAAGTCGGCGGGCCGTAACCGCGGGCGACCAGCTCGTCGTCGAGCGCCTCTCGCAAAGTCGCAAGATTCCTGTCCCCGCCCATCTCGCCGGCAAACCGGCCGCCATTTTTCAGCGCGAACCAGATCGCCCGCGCCGCCCGCTCCTTGTCGAGCACCCAATGCAGAGTGGCGTTGGAGAAGGCGGCGTCGAACGCCTCGCCGAATTTCAGCTGGGCGGCGTCCATCAGCCGGGCGTCTAGCCCCTTGGCCCGAGCGGCTCCGATCATGGAGAGGCTATTGTCGATGCCGACGACGTCGGCGCCCATTTCCTTGATCTTGAGCGTCAGCGTCCCGTCCCCGCAGCCGACGTCGAGGATGTGCTCGCCCGGCTGCGGATCGAGCAGTTCGAGCGCCGCCTGACCCAGCGCCGGCACGAAGCCGCCGATGCGGGCATAGTCGGCCGCATCCCATTGCGAGGTCGAGGCGGGCGCGCCTTCCAGGCTGGATTCCTGGGTCAGAGCGTCTTCACCCATTCGCGGTAGGCGGCTTCGTCCATTAGGCCGTCGAGTTCCGATGTGTCGCTGAGCTTCAGCTTGAAGAACCAGCCCTCGCCTTCCGGGTCCCGGTTGATCAGCGACGGGTCGTCGGCCAGCGCGGTATTGCCCTCGATCACTTCGCCACCCACCGGCGCGTAGACATCGCTGGCCGCCTTGACCGATTCCACCACCGCCGCATCGTCGCCTTTCGACAGGTTGCGGCCCGCTTCCGGCACTTCCGCGAAAACGATATCTCCGAGCGCTTCCTGGGCATGGTCGGAAATGCCGACCGTGGCCACGTCGCCGTCGACGCGGATCCATTCATGCTCCTTGGTGAAGAAGAGGCTCATGCAGCTGCTCCCTGTTTTCGGTGATAGCGATGGGGGACGAAAGGCATTGGCGCGACGGTCGCCTGAAACAGCTTGCCCCGCTGTTCGAGTGTCAGGGTCGTGCCCGGCTCGGCAAATGCTGTCGCGACATAGCCCATGGCGATCGGACGGCCGAGCGATGGCGAATGGCCGCCGCTGGTAATCCGGCCGATCTCGCTGCCCTCCGCGTCGAGGACCAGCGCGCCTTCGCGGACTGGCTGCTTGCCTTCAACCAGGAGCCCGACCCGCTTTTGCGCCGCGCCGCTATCGAGTTCGGCGAGAATCCGGAGCGCGCCCGCGAACCCGCCCTCGGCCCGCCGGCGCTTGCCGATCGCGAAATTGAGATCGGCCATTACCGGCGTGGTGTCGCCATCCAGGTCATGGCCATAGAGCGGCAGGCCGGCCTCGAGGCGCAGAGAATCGCGCGCGCCGAGCCCGATCGGCCTGACCCGCTCGTCGCCGGTCAGCGCATCAGCCAGCGACTCGACATCGCCGGATGCGACCGAAATTTCGAACCCGTCCTCGCCGGTATAACCCGATCGGCTGATCCACAGCGGCTTGCCGTTCCAGTTGAATGCCGCGCCCTGCATGAAACTCAGCTGAGATACTCCGGGGACGATGCCCTCCAGCACGTCGGCCGCTTCCGGCCCCTGCAGCGCCAGCAGCGCCTGTTGTTTCATGTGATCCATGGCGACGGTGCGCGGCAGCCGCTTCTCGAACTGATCGATGTCGCCATGCTTGGTCGCACCATTGACCACGAGGTAGAAATAGTCGCCTCGCCGTGTCGCCATCAGGTCGTCGATGATCCCGCCATTTTCGGCCAGAAGCATCGAATAGCGCAGGCGGCCATCTTTCAGCGCCATCAATTCGCCCGGCAGCAGCGTCTCCAGTGCCTGGTCGATGTTGGGCCCGTGGAAGAGCAGCTGGCCCATGTGACTGACGTCGAACAAACCGGCGTGAGAGCGGGTCCACAGATGCTCGGCCATAATGCCTTCGTATTGGACCGGCATTTCATAGCCGGCGAACGGCACCATTCGCCCGCCGTGTTCACGGTGCCAGCCGTCGAGCGGCAATTTGTCCAATTGTTCGATCGTTTCAGTCACCGCGGATCCTCGAAAGCCACTCGCGTGGGATCAACCCACACGTTGTTGATTCGAGCCCCCTTCTGTCGCGGCGACCTGAGAGCTTTGCCCCTTCGGTGGTCCCTCTCGAGACACTTTCCAGACTGTCCCGGCGCGCGCGGTCCTGGGTGCCTGAGAGATTCCGGGGGCGGTTGCTCCTTCGGCGGTCCAGCCGGAGCTGAACACTCTCCCGTGCGCGCCTCCCGTGACCAAAGTCACGGATGACGGGGCCGCTGTGGCGGCCACACGCCCTAGAGTCAATCAGGGTCGGGTCCTACCGGGTAGCGTTGTAGCGGAGCTGGTCCTGGGTCAGCTGGAAGCCGATCAGATGCTCGAACGTCGCCCGAGCGACCGCGTCGCGAATCTCAGGCTTGTTCATTGGGTCGACCGCAGCGTCCGCGTCATTTGCCTTGCGCTCCCTGGTCAGTTCCCTGCGGACATCCTCCGGCAGCGTTGCAGCGGCGCGCGATACCTGGACCGTCGCCTGGCCGGACGTCTGGGCACGAATGCTGCCTGCCGCGAAGTTAAGCCCGACGTTTCCCAGCCGCTTTGCCACGACCTGCGTGCCGCCCTGCATCGCCACCGAGAAATAGGGCAACACGACCGTCCGCGCCTCGCCCGGGTCGCGACGCGTCGCGACCACGTCGAAGGTTACGGTCGAAATGACGTTCGGGCCGGTGTCGTTGCAGCTGACGCGAAGGTTGGTGATCGCCGCCGATACGTCGAGCGACGCCGCGTCGGTCCGATTCGGCGGGCTGAACAGCGTGATGTCGCCGGTCTCGGCCGGAATGGCGACCTGGGGACATACCGACCGGGTGATGTAGATGCCGCCGGTAGTTAGCTGGCCCTCGCGCGAGCAGCCCGTGGCAAGCAGGACCAGGACTAGGGCAGTAAGGCGACGCTTCACGATGGCTAATTCCTTAATTCGAGGAGGATCACGAGTGCGGGCACGTTCATAGGTAGCGCCTAGCATTGCTGCAAGCGACCGCTTACATGCCCGGCCATGGCCTTTCCCAAGCCTGAACTGAAGTTGCTGATCGCGGCGCCGCGCGGATTTTGCGCGGGCGTCGACCGCGCGATCAAGATTGTCGAACTCGCGATCGAGCGGTTCGGGCCGCCGGTCTATGTACGCCACGAAATCGTCCACAACCGCTTCGTCGTTGACCGGCTTCGCGGACTGGGAGCGGTATTCGTCAAGGAGCTGGACGAGGTGCCTGACGGCCGTCCGGTAGTGTTCTCCGCACATGGCGTTCCCAAAGTCGTTCCGGCGGCCGCCGAGGCGCGCGGCCTCGATTATCTCGACGCGACCTGCCCGCTGGTCAGCAAGGTACATCGGCAGGCGGAGCGCCTTATCGAATCGGGACGGCACATTTTGTTCATTGGCCATGCCGGTCATCCGGAAGTGATCGGCACTTTCGGGCAAGTGCCTACCGGAACGATGACCTTGATCGAATCGGTCGAGGACGTCGCGTTGCTGGAGCCGGAAGACGCCGACAACCTCTCTTTTCTCACCCAGACGACGTTATCCGTCGATGACACCGCCCAGATTGTCGAAGCGCTGCAAATGCGATTTCCGTCGATCCTTTCGCCAAGAAGCGAGGACATTTGCTACGCCACGTCCAATCGCCAAGCGGCGGTGAAGAAGATCGCCGCGCAGTGCGACCGGGTGCTGGTAATCGGCGCCCCCAACAGCAGCAATTCGTTGCGGCTTGCCGAAGTCGCCGAGCGCAGCGGCGCGCCGGCCCGCCTGATCCAGCGCGCGGCCGACATCGACTGGGACTGGCTTGGAAGCCCCGGCACCGTCGGCCTCACCGCCGGCGCATCGGCGCCCGAAGTGCTTGTGCGGGAGGTGGTCGAGGCGCTCGCTGAGCGCTTCAGCGTCACCGAAGAAATCGGCGAGCATGAGCCCGAACGGATGACCTTCAAACTGCCGCGCGAACTCGTCGCCTGATGACCGAGCTGCCCGAGGTAGAAATTTTCACTGATGGCGCATGCAAGGGCAATCCAGGCCCTGGCGGGTGGGGCGCGATCCTTCGGTCGAACGGCAAGGAACGCGAGCTGTCGGGCGGCGAAGCGCCGACCACCAACAACCGGATGGAACTGATGGCCGCGATCGAAGCGCTGAAGGCGTTGAAGCGGCCGTGCCGGGTGCAGCTGTGGACCGACAGCGTTTACGTCCGTGATGGAATCACCAAGTGGATCCATGGCTGGCGGCGCAACGGCTGGAGGACGGCGGACAAGAAGCCGGTCAAGAACGCCGAGCTATGGCAGGCGCTGCTGGAAGCAACGGCGCGGCACCGAATCGATTGGCATTGGGTCAAAGGTCATGCCGGTCATCCGGAAAATGAGCGCGCTGACCAGCTGGCCTGCGCCGAGGCAGAGGCGCGGCGCTAGGCGCGGCGCACTGATCGCGGAGCGAAATCGGTGGGGTCGATTCCTTCGAGTTCTGTCGGCGGGCCCGCGCCGGCGATCAGCGCCGCGCACAGCAATGACGCTGCCGGTGCGGTCTGGATGCCCATCCCTCCCTGTCCGACGCACCAAAAAAAGCCTGCCGAATCGGGATCGAACCCGAACTTCATGGCCCGGTCGGGGGCAAATGTCCTGAGACCCGCCCATTTGCGCTCGACGGCTTCGACCGGCCAATCGACCGCCTTCTCGAACCGGTCGATCGCAATGGCGACGTCGATCTCTTCGGGGGCGACGTCGCACGGCTCGACCTGCGCCTCGTCTAACGGACAAACCCAAACGCTGCTGTCGCCCTCGCCTTTGAAATAAAAACTCTCATGGCTGTCGGTGACGAACGGGACGTCTCGCAGTCCGGTGCGGCCGACCCGCAGTTGCACCACGGTTCGCCGCAGCGGCACCAGGCCGAGCGGACCGACGCCGGCGCGTTCCGCTACCTGGTCGCCCCAGGCGCCCGCGGCATTGACGAGGATATCGGCTTCGATCGGCCCGGCGCTCGTTTCCACCTGCCATGATGAGCCGATGCGGCGGGCGCCAAGGAAGGCGGCATCGGTCCGGATTTCTCCTCCCTGCCGCCTTGCGGCGCGAAGGCAAGCGTCATGGAACGCCGCGACCTCGATGTCGGCGCAGCTCGCCTCGTACCAGGCGCCGGTCCATTGTTCGCGAAGTCCGGGAATCAGCCGGTCGATGGCGGCGCGATCGATGTGGACCGGCCGAAACTCGCCGGAGAGACCGCCCAATTCCTCGAACGCCTCGCCGCATGGGCCGGTCAGGTGCAGCGCCCCTCGCTCGCGCAGCAAGGGGGTTACGCTCGCTGGCCAATTGGCGTCGAACATCGGCTTGGAGGCCAGGCTCAGTCGCCGCTCGGGCGTGTCGCCGCCAAGGCTTGCCTGCCAGAAGGCGGCGGAGCGCCCGGTCGCGTGCCGTCCGCAAAGGTCCTCCGCCTCGATAATCGTCACGCTGCGGTCGCCGGCCAGCCGCGCGCCAAGGCTCGCTCCGGCAATGCCGCCGCCGACGATCAGGACATCCCTACGCTCCATTCGATCGGTTGGTTACGGTTTAGAAAGGCGCGCCGTCTAGAGGTGCATTCATGATGAATGTCGGATTCACTTTTCTCCTGCTTGGCTTGCTGGCAGCAACGCTCGTCTGGATCGCGGTGTTCGACATCCGCACTTATACGATTTCCGACCACCTCAATCTCGGCATCGCCGTGCTGGCGCCGGTCTATTGGTGGGCCGCTGGCGTGCCGCTGTGGCCGGACGCCGCGATGCAGGCCGGAGTCGCTATCCTCGTATTCCTCCTCTTCGCGGGCGCATTTTATCTGAACGTCATGGGCGGGGGCGACGTCAAGCTCGCCGGCGCCCTGGCGCTTTGGTTCACGCCGTACGACACGCTGCGGCTGATCGTCATCATGTCGATCGCCGGCGGACTGCTCACTTTGATCGTTCTCGGAGTACATCGGTCGCGCAAGAAAATGGGCAAGCCGGAGGTGCCGTACGGTGTCGCCATCGCGGTGGGCGGATTGTGGTTACTAGCCCAACGCTTTCTTAACCAATTTGCCGGATTGTCGCTGGGCAACTGAGTGACCCTACTGGGGAGGCGTAATCGCCATGGACGTCAAGAAAGTCGCGCTGCTCGTCGGAGCGCTGGTCATCGCGGTGGTCACCGCCATCATGGCCAAGAACATGTTCGCGGGGGCCGGGGCCGATCAGGCCAATGCCGCGCCCGTGGTCCCTGCCGGCCCGAAAGTGCTGGTCGCCCGCAAGGCTTTGCCGGTGGGAACCATCATCGACGCCGAAAGCCTGGCTTTCCAGGCCTGGCCGAAGGAGCTGGTTCAGAACGCCTATTACACTGAGGGCGCGCCTGAGGCGGATGTCCAGAAGCTGCTCGGCACGGTTGTTCGCAACCCGATCACTGCCGGCCAGCCGCTGACCAAAGGCACGCTTGTCGGCCCCAACGACCGCGGCTTCCTTGCTGCGGCGCTCGGCCCGGGCATGCGAGCCGTGACCGTTCCGGTGAACGACAGCGGCGGCAACGCCGGCTTCATCTTCCCCGGCGACCGCGTCGACATGGTCCTGACCCAGGATGTCGCCGGCGGCGGCGACGGCCCGCCCCTCAAGGTTTCGGAAACGATCATCCGCAACCTGCGCGTGCTTGCCACCGATCAGCGGTTCGACAGCAAGGACGAAGAAGGCAAGACCGTTGTCAAGAAGTTCAACACGGTGACCCTCGAAGCAACTCCGCGGATCGCGGAGAAGATCATGGTCGCCCAGTCGCTCGGCACGCTCAACCTGTCGCTGCGTTCGATCGCCGACAATACGGCGGAGCTCGAACGGGCGGTCGCCTCCGGCGAGGTCAAGGTCCCGGCCGGCACCAATCCGGCCGAGGAGCGCCAGATGCTGCTGGCGGTCGCCAATCGCCCGGCCGACAACAACACCACTTATGTCACGGGTGGCGACGTGTCGCGCTTCCAGCGCCGCAGCGTCCCGGCCAAGACAAAGGATGCCGCAGAGGCGGCTGGCGATCAGATGACCAAGTTCGCGTCCGCTTTCGGTCGCGCGATCACCGGCAAGGACACGGAAGGTGCCGATGGTGGTGCATCTGTTTCTGGCCCTTCGGTCCGCGTCGCTCGCGGCAATAAAGTCACCGTCGTTCCGGTGGGAGCTCGCTAAGATGAACAGTATCTCCGTCCGCCGCCGCGCGCGCATGGGCACTGCCCTTGCCGCACTGGCCCTAAGCCTCGGCTCGTTCGCCGTCGCCGCCACGCCCGCCGCTGCGCAGTCTCGCGCCGCCCGGCCGTCGGAGACGCTGACCCTGTCGCAGAACACCGGCACCCTGGTTCGCCTGTCGTCGCCGATGACCGACTTGTTCGTCGCTAATGACTCGATCGCCGACGTCCAGGTGCGTTCGTCGACCGAGCTCTATGTCTTCGGCAAGGGCTCGGGCGAGACGACCGTCTACGCCACTGACCGTTCGGGGCGGGTCGTCTATGCAGCCAATGTCCGCGTCGGCACCAACGCCGGCTCGGTCGGCGAGATGCTGCGCATGGCGATGCCGGAAGCGAGCATCCAGGCGACGCCGATGAACAACCTGGTGCTGCTGACCGGCACCGTTGCCCAGCCAGCTGACGTGGAGGAGGCCCAGCGTCTCGTCCAGGCCTATGTCGGCACGGGTACGCAGGTCGTAAGCCGGATCCGCTCAGCGACGCCGCTGCAGGTGACCCTCAAGGTGAAGATCGCCGAGGTCAGCCGCAGCCTGGTTAAGCAGATCGGTATGAACATCTTCAGCAAGGACTCCACGAGCGGGTTCCAGTTCGGAATTTCGCAGGGCTCCGGCACGACCAATACCAATCCCTTCACGGTGAGCGGGATTGCGGGCGGCACAACGATTGGCGCGGCCGGCAAGCTGTTTGGTCTCGACATCATCAGCACCCTGGATCTTTCCGAAGCGGACGGTCTCGTCACCATCCTCGCGGAGCCGAACCTGACGGCACTGTCGGGCGAAACCGCCAGCTTCCTGGCCGGCGGCGAATTCCCGGTGCCGATTTCGCAGGCGCTTGGTTCGGTGACCATCGAATATAAGCAATATGGTGTCGGTCTCGCCTTCACTCCGATCGTCCTGGCCGACGGCCGCATCTCGATGCGCGTCCGTCCGGAAGTCAGCGAACTGTCGAACGAGGGCTCGATCAAGCTAAATGGGTTCGAGGTCCCGGCTTTGACCACCCGCCGCGCGGAAACGACGGTCGAGCTTGGCTCCGGCCAAAGCTTCATGATCGCCGGCCTGCTTCGCAACGCCAACACCAACAACGTCGACAAGGCGCCGTTCCTGGGCGACCTGCCGATCCTTGGTGCGCTGTTCCGCTCGACCAAGTATCGCCGCGCGGAAACCGAGCTGGTGATCGTCGTCACGCCGTACCTGGTGCGGCCGGTGTCGAACCAGATCGCATTGCCGACCAACGGCTATCGGGCCCCGACCTCAGGCGACCAGTTCCTTGAGGGTCAGAGCTACCGCGGCGTATCCGGCTCTGCGCCGGTGCCCGCTGGCCCCGCTCCCGCCATCACTGGTGCTGCCTCCGCGACCGTCGCGCCGGCCAGCCCCGGATTCAAGCTGTGATCCGCTTCGCGGAAAGGAAGGAACAGACGATGCGCCGTCATTTCGCTCTCCTGGCTCTCGCCACCGCGCTCGCGGGCTGTACTCACGATCGTCCGACCGAGGCGATGCGCGGGGTGGAGTCCGTCAACGTTCCGGTCGTCAGCCGGGCCGACTATGCGCTCGACCTCGCTGCTCCGGGTGGATCGCTTGCTTCCGCGGAAGCTGCCCGCCTCGACGGCTGGTTCCGCTCGCTGCAGCTTGGCTATGGCGACAACATCTATGTCGATGGGGCCGATGCCTATGGGGCGCGGTCGGACGTGGCCCGGGTAGCCAGCCGCTACGGCATGCTGGTCAGCAACGGCGCACCGGTAACCTCTGGCGATATCGCGCCGGGGACGGTCCGGGTGGTCGTTAGCCGCACTCGCGCCAGTGTCCCGAACTGCCCGAACTGGTCGGTTCCGTCGCAACCCAATCTGGAAAACGCCAGCATGTCGAATTTCGGCTGCGCGGTGAACGCCAATTTGGCGGCGATGGTCGCCAATCCGGAAGACCTGGTCCACGGCCGAGAAGGCAGCGGTTTGGGCGATGCTCAGACGGCAACCAAGGCCGTCGAGTCCTACCGCAATGCGACCCCGACTGGCACCAAGGGCCTGCAGGAACTCAATACGAAGAAGGACAAGTAGTGATGAACGCTCCGTTCCAAGCGCGTGCGGGTCTCAGGGACCCCTTCACCGCCTTCGTTTGCGACGATGCGACGGCCGACATGTTGCGGCCGGTTGCGGTCGAGCACGGCTGGTCGCCTGAGAAGGTCAACAAGGGCGGTCTGCGTAACGCGGTCCAGTCCCTGTCCGTTTCGGCCAGCCCGACGATACTGTTCGTCGATCTGTCGGAGTCGGCAGACCCGCTCAACGACATCAATGCCCTGGCCGAGGTTTGCGAACCGGGAACGGTTGTGATCGCCTCCGGCCAGGTCAACGATGTTCGCTTGTATCGCGACCTGGTGGCGAGCGGCATCCACGATTATCTGCTGAAGCCGTTCACAGTTGACCAGCTGCGCGATACATTTGCGCACGCCCAGTCGATCCTGTCGGGACCGCGCGGAGAGGCGCAGGCCGACAAGCCGCACGTACTGACCGCTGTGGTCGGCGTTCGCGGCGGCGTCGGCGCTTCTACCATCGCCACCAGCCTCGCCTGGCTGATGGGCGAAAAGTCGCATCGCTCGACTGCGCTGCTCGACCTCGACGTTCACTTCGGCACTGGAGCGCTGGCGCTCGACCTTGAGCCCGGCCGCGGCCTGACCGACGCGATTGAGAATCCGAGCCGCATCGACGGTCTGTTCATCGAACGTGCGATGATCCGCGCCAACGAGCGTCTCTCGGTCCTATCGGCCGAGGCTCCGCTTCACCAGCCGCTGGTCACCGACGGCACTGCTTTCTTCCAGCTGCAGGAAGAAATGAAGAACGCGTTCGAATCGACCGTTCTGGACCTGCCGCGCCAGATGCTGATCCAGTATCCGCATATGGTCCACGACGCCCATGTCGCGGTGGTGGTCAGCGAGCTGACCCTGGCGGCGACGCGCGACACGATCCGGGTCCTTGCCTGGCTCAAGTCGAACGCGCCACAGACCAAGGTCATCGTTGTCGCCAATCGCGTGCCGACGGGCGGCGCGCTCGAAATCAGCAAGAAGGATTTCGAGCAGTCGATCGAGCGCGATGTCGACATCGTCTTCCCGGACGACCGCAAGGTCGCGGCCCAGGCCGCCAAGCTGGGCAAGCCGATGGCTGAGATCGCGACCGGCAAGATGGCCGCGCCGTTCACCCAGTTGTCGAACATGGTGCTCAGCCATGCCAGCGAGGAAGGCGTGAGCGCTGAGGGCAAGACTGTCCCTGGCGCCAAGTCGCTGGTCGACAATCTGAAGTCGATGCTGGCCAAGCCGAAAGACAAGGCCGCGTAACTAGTGCTGCGATCGCGCGAGGCAGTCCTCGCTCGGTTGCTGAGACGAGCAGGACGAACGGACGGATCATGATCTATATCATCATCGTGGCGGTCGGCGTGTTGGGCGTGCTCCTGCTTGGGTCCCAGGCGATGAGCGGGCCGAACCCGCGCAAGTCGCTCAAGCGCCGGGTCGAACTGATCAAGGAGCGCCATGGCGAAGGCGGCGTGCTGGCGGCCAATGCCCAGGCACAGATCCGCAAGCTGATGGCCGCCCGCGCCAGCCGGGTGGACAGCTGGGCTTCGACACTCATTCCGAAACCGGAAATGATGCGCCGCCGGCTCGACCAGACCGGCAAGGACATCTCGTTCAGCAAGTATATGATGGCCTCGGGCGGCATCATGCTGTTCGTCGCAGCCTTGCTGATGATCCAAAGCATGCCCTTCCTGCTGGCCTTCTTCGTCGGCCTGTTCGCGGGCATCGCAATCCCGCATTTTGCGGTCGGCTTCCTGATCAAGCGCCGGATAAACCAGTTCAATTCGAACTTTCCGGACGCCATCGAACTCATGGTCCGCGGCCTTCGCTCGGGCCTCCCAATCACCGAAACGCTTGGCATCGTCTCCGGGGAGATCAAGGGTCCGGTCGGGATCGAGTTCCGCGCGGTCGCCGACAAGATGAAGATCGGCCGGACGATGGAGGCCGCGCTCCAGGAGACTGCCGATCGCCTCGGCACCGCCGAGTTCCAGTTCTTCGTCATCACGCTGGCGATCCAGCGGGAAACCGGCGGCAATCTGGCGGAAACCCTGTCGAACCTCGCCGATGTCTTGCGCAAGCGCGCCCAGATGAAGCTCAAGATCCGCGCGATGAGCTCGGAATCGAAGGCTTCGGCCTACATTGTCGGCTCGCTGCCGTTCATCGTCTTCACGCTCGTTTACATGGTGAACCCGCACTACATGAGCGGCTTCTTCAGCGATCAGCGCCTGATAGTCGCCGGCCTCGGCGGGCTGTGTTGGATGAGCATTGGCGTGTTCATTATGGCCAAAATGGTCAGCTTCGAGATTTAGCGGAAACCCAACGATGAACGCTTCAACCGGACCTACCCTCCTCGGCGTCGACGTCATCTGGGTCGCGACCATTCTCAGCGCGGTCGCGACGCTGGCGGTGATCGTTGCAATCTATGCGGCGACCACCGTGCGCGATCCGATGGCGCGCCGCGTCAAGGCGCTCAACGAGCGCCGCGAGCAGCTGAAGGCCGGCATCGTCGCGTCGACCAACAAGCGCAAGAAGCTGACCAACAAGAACGTCGCCGCCGATCGGGTGCGCGGCATCCTCAGCAGCTTCAAGATGCTGCAGGACGACCAGATCAAGAAGACCCAGATCCGCCTGATGCAGGCCGGCATCCGCACCAAGGACCTGGCCTTCTTCATCATCTTCGCCCGCTTCGTCCTGCCGGTCGTGCTCGGCATCGGCGCGGTTGTGCTGATCTACGGCGTCGATTTCTTCCCTGACTGGTCGTGGTTCAAGAAATATGCCTTCGTCGCCGGCACCTTGGTCGGCAGCTACAAGGCGCCTGACCTGTGGCTTACCAACAAGGTCAAGAAGCGCAGCGACGCGGTCCGCAAGGGCCTTCCCGACGCGCTCGACCTGCTGGTGATCTGCGCCGAAGCCGGTCTCACCGTCGACGCCGCATTCAATCGCGTCGCCAAGGAACTGGGCAAGGCCTATCCGGAACTGGGCGACGAGTTCGGCCTGACCGCGATCGAACTGGGCTTTCTCAGCGAGCGCCGCCAGGCGTTCGAGAATCTCGCGACGCGCGTCGACCTTGAATCGATCCGGGGCGTGGTAACGACCATGATCCAGACCGAAAAATACGGCACCCCGCTTGCGTCCGCCCTGCGCGTCCTGTCGGCCGAGTTCCGCAACGAACGCATGATGCGCGCCGAGGAAAAGGCGGCCCGCCTGCCGGCGATCATGACCGTCCCGCTGATCCTGTTCATCCTGCCGACGCTGTTCGTCGTCATTCTCGGTCCGGCGGCCTGCTCGATCAGCGACAATCTGTTCAAATCCATGTAAGTTCGGGGGTGGGGAAAACCGCCGTCGCTCTCCCAGGGAGCGGCGGCGGTCCTCCATTCAGCGGAACGGATTTGCACGGAAAGCGGTTGATACCCCAACGTAACGGACAGGGGTTCAATCCCATGATGCAATTCACCACCGACCAGTGGATCATTGTCCTGCTGGTATTCCTGCTCGGCCTGTTTATCGGCGGCTTCGTCTTTTCCGGCGGCGGCCGGAAGTGGAAGCATCGCTACAACAACGAGGTCGACCGGCGCACCGAGCTGGAGCGGGTCCACGCCGAACGCGAGAAGGAATGGCGCGAGCGGGACAGCCTGCGCGCGGCAGCGCTCAAGGGCGACCGCAACGCCGACGGCGTGATCGATGAACGCGACCGCGACCGCGATCGCGACGGCGTGCCGGACGACCGCGACCCTCGCGTCTAGCCCGCTAGCCTTCGATCCTGCTGAAGTCCGCGACCGTGTGAACTGCGTCGCGGAACCGCGCGAGCAAGTTCAGCCGGCGTGCGCGCAGCCCCGCATCGGGATCGTTGACCGTTACCTTGTCGAAGAAGGCGTCGATCGGCCCGCGCAGGGTTGAGAGCGCCTCCATCGCGCCGGTAAAATCCTCTTGCTCAATCGCCTCGGCGGCATGCGGCTGCGCATTATCGAGGGCATCCACCAGCGCCTGCTCGTCCGTCTCGGCCGCGGCAGTTGAAGCCGCGTTGGCGTCCCACGTTTCCTTCTTCAGGATGTTGGCGGCGCGCTTGTAGCCGGCCAGCAAATTGGCCCCCTCAGGCTTTTCGACAAAGCCCTGCAGGGCCTTCACGCGCGCCAGCACCCGGACCAGATCATCCTCGCCGCCCAGCGCGAACACTGCATCGATCAGGTCGTGACGAACGCCCGCGTCGCGCTGTTGCACCTTTAGGCGGTCGGCGAAAAACTCAAGGATCTCCGGGGCTGTCCGGTCAAGCCTGTGCGCCGCATCCGTCTTGCGCGCCTGGCCCGCGCGATTGGCCAGCGATCCGCGAATGGCCTGGGTCAGGCCCATTCTCAGCCCGTTGCGGATTATCAATTCGATGGAAGCAATCGCGGCGCGACGGAGCGCGAAGGGATCCTTCGAACCCGTGGGCTTCAGATCTACGCCGAAGAACGCGCAAATCGTATCCAATCTGTCCGCCAGGCCAACGGCTACCGCTACCGGCGTAGTGGGAACGTCATCGGCCTGCCCGACCGGCCTGTAATGGTCGTGGATGGCGTCGGCGATCGCTTCCGGTTCACCCTGTGCTCGGGCGAGATAGCCGCCAATCACGCCTTGGAGTTCGGGGAACTCACCGACCATGCCTGTGACAAGATCGGCCTTGGCCAGCCGTGCGGCGCGCTCGGCCTGGTCGGCGTCGGCGCCCTTCACGACGCCCTCCTCGACCAGCCACCGGGCCAGTTTGGCGACGCGCTCGACCTTGTCGGCGACGGTGCCCAGCTTCTCATGAAAGACGATTCCGGAGAGCTTCTTGGCTTGCTCTTCGAGCGGAACCTTGAGGTCATGCTCCCAGAAGAAGCGAGCGTCCGCAAGCCGTGCGGCCAATACGCGCTCGTTACCGGCAACGATCGCCTCGCCGCCGTCTTTGGCATTGATGTTCGCTACACAGACGAAGTGCGGAGCAAGCCTCCCCCTCCCGTCCCGCATTACGAAATATTTCTGGTTGATGCGGGCGGTGAGCTGGATCACCTCTTCGGGCACGTCGAGGAAGGCCGGGTCGAACGACCCAAGCAGCGGCACCGGCAACGAGGTCAGGCCCGCGTTTTCAATTACCAGCCCCTCGTCCTCGACCAGCGTGAAGCCGGCCCGGTTCGCTGCTTTGGCCGCACCGTCGCGGATGGTCGCTTCGCGCTCCTCCTGGGCGACGATAACATGGCAGGCGCGCAATTTCTCTGCATAGTCGTTCGCCCCACCAATGGTGATCGGTCCGGGATGATGGAATCGATGACCCAAGGTGGTCGCATTGCAGGGCACGCTGTCGATAGCGACCGGCACAATCTCCTCGCCCAGCAAGGCGACGATGGAGTGCAGCGGCCGCACCCAGCGGAGCGACGAAGTCGAAGTCGATTTATCGCCCCAACGCATTGATTTCGGCCAAGGAAAATCGCCGACCAAAGCCGCGACAACTTCGGCAAGCACGTCGCTGGTCGCCCGCCCGGGCTTGTCGATCACCGCGAACCAGGTGCCGTCGCGATCCTTGAGCTGGTCCTTCGTCAGCCCGGTCTTGCGCAGGAACCCCTCCAGCGCCTGTGGCGGGGCGGTGGTGCGCGGGCCCTTCAGCTCCTCGCTGACGGCCTCGGTCGCTTGCGGAAGGCCCTTCGCGATCAGCGCCAGCCGCCGCGGCGTCGAATAGGTCGAAATGCCCTCATGACTGAGCCCCGCCTGGTCCAGCGCTTCCGCGAACATCCGGGCAAGGTCATTGCGCGCCCTGGATTGCATCCGCGCCGGAATCTCCTCGGACAGCAGCTCGAGCAGGAAATCGGCGCTCACGCCTCATACCCCATGTGCGCCATCCAGGCCCCGCAGGCGCCCTTCGCCAGGTCGCGCACCCGGCCGATATAGGCCTGCCGCTCGGCCACCGAGATCACACCCCTCGCCTGCAGCGTGTTGAAGATATGGCTGGCCTTGATCGCCTGTTCATAGGCGGCGATCGGCACCCCCGCCTTCAGGGAGTTTTCGCTCTCGGCTGCGGCCTGCTTGAACAGGTCGAACAGCCGGTCGGTGTCGGCGACCTCGAAATGCCATTTCGACATTTCGCGCTCGTTCTCGAGGAAGACGTCGCCGTAGGTCACGCCGTCGCTATTGAAGGCGAGGTCGAACACATTGTCCTTGCCCTGGATATACATCGCCAGCCGCTCGAGCCCGTAGGTGAGCTCGCCCGAGACCGGCTTGCAGTCGAACCCGCCGACCTGCTGGAAATAGGTGAACTGGGTCACTTCCATCCCGTCGCACCAGACTTCCCAGCCGAGGCCCCAGGCGCCGAGCGTCGGGCTTTCCCAATCGTCCTCGACGAAGCGGATGTCATGCTTCAACGGGTCGATGCCGATCGCGTCCAGTGAGCCGAGGTAAAGCTGCTGGAGATTGTCCGGGCTCGGCTTCAGCATCACCTGATATTGGTAATAGTGGCCCAGCCGGTTGGGATTTTCGCCGTAGCGCCCGTCAGTCGGACGCCGGCATGGCTGGACATAGGCCGCTTTCCACGGATTGGGCCCAAGCGCCCGCAGCACCGTGGCCGGATGAAACGTCCCGGCGCCCATTTCCATGTCGTAGGGCTGCAGGATCACGCAGCCCTGCTCGCCCCAATAGCGGTGCAGGGTCAGGATCAGGTCCTGGAAGCTGAGGCTCACTTATTTGGCATTCCCGTTAAGAAACTGTTCGGGGGCTTTGGCGGATGATTTCGCCATCGGCAAGTGGACGAGCGCCGCCCTCGCACCTACCTTCCCGGGGAAACGATCGGAGTTTGGAAGAACCATGAGCCTGTTCAAGCGTCTTGGCCACAAGCTGGCCGCCTTCAGTGCGATTGCCGCCACCGCCTGTGCGGCGCCGGCAGCCGGCCCCAGGCCGGCAAGTCCCGCCTTATGGAGAGTCGCCGATAGAGATACGACCATTTACCTGTTCGGGACGATACATCTGCTGCCGCCCGGCACGAAATGGCGCAGTCCGGCCTTCGACAAGGCTGCGATCGGCGCAGACACGCTGGTGGTCGAGACGGTGGTCGACGAAGCGCACCCTGAGGCGACGCTCGGCGAATTGTTCAAGCTCGCCGCGACCGATGGCCTGCCCCCGCTGACCGCGCGCGTCCCGGCAGCCAACAAGGCTGCCCTCGAAACGGCCATCGCCAAGTCCGGGATTCCCGCACAAGCGCTCGATAAGCTGGAAACCTGGGCCGCGGCGTTCCTCCTACTTAGCGTGCAGTTCAAGGACCTCGGCCTCGACCCGGGGTCGGGCGTCGAATCCACGCTGAGGAAGCAGTTCACCGATGGCGGCAAGCCGGTCGACCAGCTCGAAACCAATGCCGAGCAGCTCGGCTTTTTCGACAGGCTGTCGGAGGACGCCCAGCGCAAATTCCTGATCGCGGTGGTCGAGGATGCCTCGTCGATGAAGGGCGAGTTCGACGGAATGCTACGGGCCTGGACGAGCGGCGACGTCAAGGCGATCGCCAAGGCCTTCAATTCCGACCTTAGCGAAGCGGCCGAACTGAAAGACGCCTTGCTGGTCCGGCGCAACGCCAATTGGGCCCGCTGGGTCCGTGGCCGGCTGGCGAAGCCCGGAACCGTGCTGGTCGCGGTCGGCGCTGGCCATCTTGCAGGCGAGCAATCGGTAGTCAGCTTCCTGCAGAAGGATGGCATCAAGGTTACACGGGTCCAATAGCGATGGCTTCGGGGGGCCGCACAGCGCAATCGCTCGGCTGGCTGTTTGGCCCGTTCGTGGCGTTGGCTCACTTGCCGTCGCCTGCCCAAGCGGATGAGAGCCGGCCCGCCCTTTGGGAAATCCGCGACGCGGACACGACCGTCTACCTATTCGGCTCGATCCATGCGTTGCCGTCGGGGGTGAGTTGGTGGAGCCAGCCATTGGACGAGGCCTTTTCCAGCTCCGACGATCTGATGGTCGAGACCATTAGCCCGACCCAAATGTCGGCAGATTGGTCCAAATCCGTCGCATCGATAGCCTTTGCACCCAACCTTCCTCCCTTGATGGAACGGATTCCAGCCGAGAAGCGGCCAGCGTTGAGGGCAGCGCTTGCACGCAATAAATTGCCGGAGGCCGCGGCGAACCGGATGAAGAGCTGGTTTGCCTCAATGATGGTCGGCGGCGCCATCGGAGGCGTAACTGGCGCAACGGCCGCCAATGGCGTCGAAGCGGTCATGATCGCGAAAGCCAAGGCAGCTCACAAGGCCGTGCAACAGTTCGAGACGCCCGCGCAGCAGCTGGAGATCTTCAATCAGCTGCCCGAAGCGGCTCAACGCGAGCTGCTCGTCCAGGCGCTTGATGACCCTGCGACGATGAAGGTCAAATTCGATCGCATGATCGGCGGATGGGCCGCCGGCGATCTCGACGTCATTTGGAAGGTGACCCGGCAAGGCACCGCCAGCTCGCCTGCCTTGCGGGAAGCAATGATTACCAACAGGGATCGAATGCTGTCCCAATGGCTCGAAGGGCGAATGGCCAAACCCGGCACCTCATTTGCCGTGCTCGGCGCGGCTTATCTGGCCGGGCCGGACTCGGTGATCGATCGATTGAAGAGCCGTGGGCTCAGGGTCACACGGATTCAGTAATCCCCCGTCTCAGGGCTCAACTCGTCGCAAATCAGGTGAAATCCTCGCTGGGTTTATTGACCGTTAACCATTATTGGCCAACTAGTTAGACCTCAAACGGCGGGGGGTCGCCAGTGAGTTGGAATCGATTTAGCGGCGGACGGAACGCGTCCGCGAAAGGGCATTTCGCCAAGGGCGCTGCCGCGCTCGGGCTGCTGCTCGCGTCGATCGCCTGCCCGATCCAAGCCTCGCCGATGCCGGCCATTCCCGCCCCGGCGCTCATTCGCGCAACCCCGGCCTTGTGGGAAATTCGCGACGCCGACACTACCATCTACCTGTTCGGCACCTTCCACACCCTCGACCAGCGCACGGTCTGGTTCGGCGACAAGGTTCGTGCAGCGTTCGACGAATCGGGCGAGCTGGTGCTTGAAACCATTGTGCCCGAGGATCGCACCAAGGTGCAGGCGGCTGCCCAGGCAGAGGTGGTGGAAGTTTCTGCGGACGGATCGCGCCGGATAAAGCCATTCATGGCCCAGACCCAGGCCGCCATGAGCCAAGGTAGGACCTTGGGTCTGTCGGTGGATAATGGCGCCGACGCGGTGCTTCGGCGCGTCGCGGAGGATGTGGGCAAGCCGGTTGCCGGTCTTGAGGGGTTCGAAGAGCAGCTCAATACAATGGCCCGGATCCCCGCGCCGCCTCCGACAGGTTCGGCCATGGCAGCAGCTGCGGCGACGATCACGCTTAACGACCTGCTCGGCGCCTGGACGAAGGGCGACACCCGGGCCTTTTCGAGCATGCTGGCTGGCTTCGAAGAGAAATCGCCAGTCGCCTACCGGATGCTGATCGCCGACCGCAACGCGCGCTGGGGCCAGTGGATTTCAGACCGGCTGCAGCAGCCCGGCGTCGTATTCGTCGCGGTCGGTTCCGGCCATCTCGCCGGCAAGGACAGCGTCCAGCAATGGTTGGCTGCCCGCGGCATCACCGCCACGCGCGTTAGCTGACCCCTCGAACTTGCCAAAACAGGGTCGCGCCCGTATAGGCGCGCGCTTGCCCACCCATGGTCATCCCTGGAGGCGTGGCGGGGCAACGAAAACCTAGAAGGAACAAGCGAAATGAGCGAACAGCTGACGCTGCCCGCCGAAGCGCGCGATCGGGCTGGCAAGGGAGCCTCCCGTGCACTGCGCCGCGATGGACGGGTCCCCGCCGTGGTTTACGGCGAGAAGAAGGAGCCTCTCTCGATCCACGTCGAAGAGAAGCTGCTGACCAAGATGCTCCACTCGGGGCACTTCATGAATAGCATCGTCATGATCGACGTTGCCGGCAAGGCGACTCGTACGCTGCCCAAGGCCGTCGACTTCCACCCGGTTTCGAGCCGGCCGATCCATGTCGATTTCCTGCGCATTGGCGAGCACAGCAAGGTCACCGTCGCGGTGCCGGTGCGCTTCGACAATGAGGAAGCCTCGCCGGGCCTGAAGCGCGGTGGCGTTCTCAACGTCGTCCAGCACGAGCTCGAGCTGGTCTGCGACGCAGCCCACATCCCGGAAGAGATCCACATTCCGCTCGATGGCCTCGACATCGGCGATTCGATCCACATCAGCGACGTCAAGCTGCCCGAGGGCACCAAGGCGGCGATCGACGACCGCGACTTCACCGTCGCCACCATCGTCGCTCCGTCGGCGATGAAGGCTGAGGAAGAAGAAGCCGCGGCTGAGGGCGAAGTCCCGACCGTCGGCGAGGAAGAAGCCGAAGGCGAAGGCGAAGCTGGAGCCGAGGGCGGCGAAGAAGCCTAGGCTTCCTGCCACGTCAATCAAACAAGGACGCCCATCTCGCTTGCGGGGTGGGCGTTTTTGCTGGCAGGACGCGCGCCATGCAGATTTGGGCAGGCCTCGGCAATCCGGGCGCGCAATATGCGCTCCACCGCCACAATGTCGGTTTCATGGCCGTGGATGCCATTGCCGAGGTGCATGGCTTCGGTCCCTGGCAAAAGAAGTTCCGGTCCCTCGCCAGCGAAGGCCGGATTGGCCGCCACAAGATCCTGCTGCTTAAGCCGCAAACCTATATGAACGACAGCGGTGACGCGGTTCAGCAGGCGCTCAAATTCTATAAGCTCGACGAAGCAGCGCTGACCGCAATGCACGACGAACTCGATCTGGCGCCGTTCAAGGTGAAGGTGCGCATTGGCGGAGGCCTTGCGGGCCACAATGGCCTGCGCTCGATCAATGCCTCGCTCGGCCCGGATTTTCGCCGGGTGCGGATCGGCATCGGCCATCCCGGCCACAAGGACCGGGTTACGCCGCACGTGCTCGGCAATTACGCCAAGAGCGAGATGGAGCCGCTGTCCGACCTGCTTGGCGCAATCGCCGCCGAGGCCGAGTGGCTGGCCGACAGCGACGACGTCCGCTTCATGAGCGAAGTGGCGCGGCGGCTGCAGCAGCCGGACTGACTGCTATCTCTCTTCGCCGAATACCCTTTTTCTTGCCTCTCGAAGCATCGCTTGGAACCGCTTGTCGTCTCGAAGCTGATCCAGGTTCCGATCGACGCTGGCTAATGTGATCAAGGTCGAGCCTGCCTCCGCCAAAGCCGGGGCAAGCATCTCGAGGGCTGCTTCCGGGTCCTTGAAATATGCGAGCAGCGTCCAGGCAAGATTGTAGCGCATGTACATATTGTCGGGATCGAGCAGTAATCCCCGGTCGATCCACTCTTTGGCGCGCTCAAGATTGCCCACGGCGGCAAAGCTTAGAGCTCCGTAGGCGATCGCCGCTCCATTGTCCGGGTTGCGCTTCAGGACTTCCTTGACCTGGTCGATCAGTCTTTCGGCGGATTCGCGGGCGCGTTCCCAATCGCCCTGAGCCAGATAGCAAGCTGACAACATCCCCCTGCTGTGGAAATCGCTTTCGGCAATTGCGCTGGCCTTTTCCAAATGGCGCGTAGCTTCAACGACCTTGCCGTGGCGATAATAGACCCGCGCCGCTTCCTTGTTGGCTTCCCATGAATCTGGATTAAGCCTGAGCGCTGTTTCTATCTCGTCCCGGGATTGTTGATCCTTGCCAGCCATCGCAAAGTGCCAGGCTCGCGGCAGATGAGCTTCGGCAATATTTGGATCTATGGCCAGCGCCCGGTTGGCGGCTTCAAGGCCGTCGTCCAGCGCTTCGTTGCTCATGTAAGCATAGCGCAGGTTGGCTTGGGCCAATGCCATCAAAGCCCATGCCTGGGCATATCGCGGATCGAGTTCTACGGCTCGCTGGCAGATGCGAATAACCCGGTGCTCACGGCCGCTTGCGCCGAAATCGCCGTCGATCCACGACTGTCGCGCCATGAGGAACAGGTCGTAGGCATCCGGGCTGGTGGTTCCCCGAGATTCGATTGCCCTTTTTTCCGAAGGCAGAAGCTTGAGCCTCAGCGCATCGACAATTGCCTTCGATATTTCGTCCTGAATGGCGAAAATGTCATCGAGGTCGCGATCATAGCGCTCCGCCCATAAATGGTCGCCCGAAGTGCCGTCGATAAGCTGCGCCGTAATCCTGACTCGCCCACCGGCCTTGCGGACGCTGCCTTCGAGCACGTGACTCACGCCAAGGCGATTTGCCAGCTCGCAAACGTCGACTGATTGACCCTTGAACTGAAAGGCGGTGTTGCGCGCCGTAACGGCGAGGGTCGAAACCTTCGACAGGTCGGTGGTGATGTCTTCGCTGATGCCGTCGCTGAAATATTCCTGCTCGGCTTCACCGCTCATGTTCTGGAATGGCAAGACGCAAATGGCCAAGCGGTTGACGACTGGCCGGGGCCCGGTCGGAGCAGGGTCAAGCGGGGCCAAGGCGGCGACGCTCTGCTCTATCTTGCGCCAGCCGGATGCTTGCCCGTCCCCGCTCCAATTCGACAAGTCAGCACACTGGATCTGGTTGAACGGCAACGGCGGAATCGTCCCATCGAGACTTGCCTGCACCAGGGTTCCGGCCTGGCGAGCATAGTCGGCCTCGGCTCGAACCCATTGTGATTGGCAGGCTTCCGACGACCAAAGGACGACGACTGCACGCGCCGAACGCAGCTTTTCCTCGATGACGTCGCCATAGGCGCGATGTGCGGGGAGTTGTTCGTCCCGCCACACCTCGTAGCCAAGCGAAGAGAGTGCACTGGCCACCTGCTCAGCGACTTGAGCGCTTGGCCGGCAATAAGATACGAACACGCCGGACATTGTGACGTCCCTGCTGCTTCAGGAGGGGGTTAGTGAATTGTCGCCTGAAAGAACAAGAAATTCGTGCGACCGGCAACAATGTGCCGATGCTTGCGAGCTTGAAAATTATTTCTTTCCCGGCGCGGGCGGCCGGCGCCGGAAATGGCCGTTGAACGCTACCGTGATGCGGTCCTCGTCGCTGGCGTTGGGGTGCACCCAATGAACCAGGTGGGCTGGGAAAATCAGCGCCTGGCCCGGCTGCGGACGGACCGTGATCTTCTGGGCGGTGATCGGCGCCTCGATAAACCCGCCGCTCGGCATCGGCTTGTGCGGCGAAAGGAACTCGATCGCGCCCCCCTGCCCCTCGGCCTCGGCCGGCACCTTCACATAGTAAACTCCGGACCAGAAGCTGCCGATATGATCGTGCGGGGCATTGTAGCCGCCGCGCGGATTGACGTTGATCCAGCCATCGGCAAGCAAGTCGACACCGTTGAAGTCGGTGTGTGGCGCGTAATGTTTCGTCGATTGCGCCAGCATTCGTAGAATCAGCTTCGCAAGGGTGGATTGCGCCGGCTCCTTCCGCTCGAACAGGTCTCGTTCGGAATGCCAGCCTCGGCGATTGCTCTTGGTCATCCCGCCTTCGGCGGCCTGGCGCTGGGCAATTTCCTTCAGGAGCGCGCGATTGAGCTTGTCGGCATCGGCCACATCAAAGCGCAGCAGGGGCGTCGGGAAAAGGTCGTCCGCGGATTGGAGCTTGAACGCCAATTTGATCCCCCCTGCGCTTGCAGTGGCGATTCAAAGCCTCTCGCGAGGTCAAGCGCAAGAGGCTAAGCCGCTTTGCATGGCCGTCCGCACCCTCTTCGCCACCCGCCTTTACCAGGCCATGATCGGCCAGGACGACCTGCTCGGCGAGTTGGCGCATTCGATCCGGACGCTCGCCATGGACGATGAGGCCGGCCGGCGCTGGAGCCGCGACAAGGGCTATCGCGGCTACACCAGCTATGCCTCATTGAACGACCTGCCGCGGCGCGACCCCGCATTTGACGACCTGCGCAAATTGCTGGTCCGCCATGCGGCAGGCTTCGCGGCCGACCTTGCCTTCGATCTCGGGCGCAAGCCGAAGCTCGACAGCCTGTGGGTCAATTTGTTGCAGCCCGGCGGTCATCACGCCGGTCACATCCACCCTCATTCGATCCTCTCGGGCACCCTCTATGTCGAAGCCCCGAAGGGCAGCGGCGTGATCCGGTTCGAGGATCCCCGGCTGCCGCAGATGATGGCGGCGCCGGTCCGGGGCGATGATGCGCCGGAGGATCTGCGCCCGTTCGTCACGGTCGACCCCGAGCCCGGCCTGTTGCTGATGTGGGAAAGCTGGCTGCGGCACGAGGTGCTGCCCGGCAAGGGCAAGGCCGACCGGCTCAGCATCAGCTTCAATTTCGCGTGATGTGCGGTTCGGTCGCTAATTAATGTACCCTAGGCACTTACAACGACCGAGAGCGCCGCTGCGTAACGACGCACGTCCTCTATCTTCCCGGTACTGACGCGCGACCATTGCTTCCATTTGCCGTAGGCGCCGCGGACAATGATCCCGCGATCGGCCATACGGGCCTTGACGGCATTCGCGTCAGGCACCCGAACAAACACGAAGTTCGCCTGACTTGGAAGCACGTCTAGTCCGGCCTTTCGGGCGGCATCCAGGATCAAACCTCTGGCCTCGAGGATGCGGTTCTTCGAGAAGGTCATGAATGCATCGTCGTTTAGCGACGCGATTGCGGCCGCCAAGGCGGCCGTGCCAAGATCGATGGTCATGATGTTACCGTTGATCCTCTCGGCATTAGCGGGTGTGGAAAGCGCATAGCCAATTCGGAGTCCTGCGAGCCCGTAGATTTTCGAAAAGGTCCGAGTGACAATTACGTTCCGGTCCGCTTTCACCAGGTCGATCAAAGAGTTCGCCTCCGGTTGATCGGTGAGCTCGTTATATGCCTCGTCTACCAGCAGAACCGTGTCTTTCGGTAACTTCGATGAGAATGCACGAAGGGCCGATGGATCGACCAGCATGGCGGTCGGGTTATTGGGGTTGCACAGATATACCATCGACGCCTTGTTTGCCGCAGCAGCGGCCGCCATCGCATCGAGGTCGATGTTCATGTCCGGCCGCAACGGCACCCGGATTAGGCGGCCGCCATGTCGCGCCGCGACCTGCAATGGTTCGTCAAAGAACAGCTCAGGGCAGATGATCGGGCCGCTCCGGCTCCATTCGAGCGCAGCTGCGCTCAGCACCTCAGTCGAGCCGTTGCCGATCACAGCATGACCAGGGTTGAGGCCGACGCGCTGAGCGACCATCGCGCGCAGCCGATCAGTTGCGTCGTCGGCATAATAGCAGCCCTTTGACGCCGCGTCGGCCATCGCCTGAATCGCTCGTGGAGAGGGCCCGTAGGGATTCTCATTGTACGTCAGCCAGGCGGTCCCGGGGGCCGGACCAAACAAAGATTGCTGCTGCCTCGATTCCGCCAGAACCGGAGCGCCGCCGAGCGCCAGTGCCGTCCCCGCGGATGCTGCTCCAATCAGCGATCGTCTCGACAGGCCGTTAGTCATGGCATTCCCCCTCACGACTAGTGTTGCGAGGGCGCTTTTAGTCTGCGCCAAGGCGACTCACCAGCGCGCTTCTTGGCAGCGCCACCAACAAACGGCTAAAGGCGGCGCACACAATCTCCCTTCAGGATGACCAATGGGCTTTAAATGCGGCATCGTCGGCCTGCCGAACGTCGGCAAGTCGACCCTTTTCAACGCGCTGACCGAGACGCAGGCCGCGCAGGCGGCCAATTATCCGTTCTGCACGATCGAGCCGAACGTCGGCCAGGTCGCGGTCCCCGATCCGCGCCTCGACAAGCTGGCGGCCATCGCCGGCTCGGCCAAGATCATCCCGACCCAGCTGGCGTTCGTCGACATTGCCGGGCTGGTGAAGGGCGCGTCCAAGGGCGAAGGGCTCGGCAACCAGTTCCTCGGCAACATTCGCGAAGTCGATGCGATCGTGCATGTCCTGCGCTGCTTCGAGAACGACGACATCCAGCATGTCTCCAACAAGGTGGATCCGATCGCGGATGCCGAAGTGGTCGAGACGGAGCTGCTGCTGTCCGACCTCGAGAGCCTCGAAAAGCGCGTCCCCAACCTGGTCAAGCGCGGCCAGCAGGGCGACAAGGAATCGAAAATTGCCGCCTCCGTGCTCAGCCAGGCGCTCGACCTGCTGCGGGAGGGCAAGCCGGCGCGCCTGACCAAGCCGAAGGACGATGAGGAGGCGCGGGTTTTCGCACAAGCGCAACTGCTGACTGCCAAGCCGGTGCTCTACGTCTGCAACGTCAACGAGGATGAGGCTGCCGGAGGCAACGAGCAGTCACAAAAGGTGTTCGACAAGGCCCACGCCGAAGGTGCCGAAGCGGTTGTGGTATCAGCCGCGATCGAAGCCGACCTCGTCTCCATGGACATGGATGAACGGCTGGCTTTCCTAGAGGAGATGGGGCTGCACGAGACCGGCCTGGCCCGCGTCATCCGCGCCGGTTACGAACTGCTGCATCTCATCACTTTCTTCACGGTCGGCCCCAAGGAAGCGCGCGCCTGGACGGTGGAGAAAGGCGGCAAGGCGCCCCAGGCCGCGGGCGAAATCCATTCGGACTTCGAGCGCGGCTTCATCCGTGCCGAAACCATCGCCTATGACGATTATATTGCGCTAAATGGCGAGGCCGGCGCGCGGGACGCCGGCAAGCTGCGCCAGGAAGGCAAGGAATATGTGGTGAAGGACGGCGACGTCCTCCACTTCAAGTTCAACGTCTAGGGTTCCCATCAAAGCATTACTTTGATGGGGTCCGTCTAGCGCATCGCTTCGCGGAACAGCCCGACGCTAAGGATGCCGGTAACGACAACCGCGACCCAGCTGACGCCTTGGCCAATCTCATGGGTGCCGACAGTCACCTGGAAGTGGGTCATGATCCGATAGACGTGGACCAGCGCGATCAACCCGAAGATGATCGCCGCAACAAGCGTGAACGGCCGACCTTTCATGACCCCCTCCTCGCTAGAATTTGGCTCCCGCTCGAATACCGATCGTCCGCGGGCGACCAGGAACGATCACGGTCCGCGTACAACTTCCGCAGTTCACTCCCCGCGACAATTCATCGCGGCTATCGAACAAATTGGTGACGAACGCCTCAAGGCTCCACGTCGGCCAGTCAAGCCCGCCAAATACGTCAAATACGGTCGACGCCTGGATGCGGCCGAGGTAGCTGTTGGGATCGACCAGGGCAAAAGTTCCGGACTGCAACTGCAGCGACCGCAACGAGGCCCGCGCCGAGCCCTTGTAGGCAACGCCACCCTGGACGTGCGCCTTTACGTCGTCAAAGGCGGGCCAGCTGTAGCGAGCCGTCGCCGACCCCTTGAACTTCGGAGTGACCGGAAGTCTGGTCCCGCTCGGCACCGAGTTGAAGCTATCGCTGCAATCGTCGGTCGTGTCGGAGAAGTCGCCGCACACATTCCCCTTGGTCTTGGCGTCGGTGTAGGCGGCCGCGGCGGTGAGCGACAGTCCGCCGTTGACGTAATTGACGTCGGTTTCGATGCCGTTGATCCGTGCGTCCTTGCCGTTGTGGATTTCCGTAAAGCTGTTCTGGCCGAGGAAGCTGAACTGGAACTTGTTCCACTTCTGGTGATAGATCGCGCCATTCCACCGCAACCGGCCGAAGCTCGTCTTCCACCCGATCTCGTAATTGCTGAGGAAGTCGGCGTCGTACGGCGGAACATCCCCGCGGCGGTTGATGCCGCCCGGCCGGAAGCCGCGCGACCAGGTCGCGTAGAACATCAGCCCGTCTTTAGGCCGCCAAGTTGCATTGAGGCGGTGAATGAAGCCGCTATCCTTGACGCGTTTCGGCACGAGCTTGCCGTCCTTGAAGTCGGCAAGGTTGGTACAGGGGCTTCCGGACACTTCGGGCGGTAACAAGGTCCGGTCGCTGGCGTAGGTGTCGGTATCGCGGTCGTAGAGACGCTCTCCGCTTACAGTCCAGCATTGCGCGACGCCGGTTCGGTTGCTTCCCGCCGCGTTGCGCGGAAATGCCGAGAACGGTCCGTCGCCACCGTCTGCAGGATTGCGGCCGAAGCCGAAGAAGCCAATCAAACTGTTGTCGAATTTATACCATCGCCCTCCGGCCGTGAGCGTGATTTGCGGGTTTATGTCGTAAGTCGCCTCGCCGAAGGCGGCGTAATCCTTGTCGACCCGCTTCTGCTGGGTCAGCCACAAAGTCCCCGGGAATCCGTTGACCGAAACGAAATCGGCAAGTCCATCGACCTTATAGTCTTGGTGGATAAGGTTCGATTGCCGCTGATAGAATAGGCCGGCAATGACCCGGAACGGCTGGTCAGCTGGCGACGCGAAGCGCAATTCCTGACTCATTTTCTTGAAATGGTCGGTGCCGATGATGAACTGCTGTGGATTGATTGTCCGGTTGCCGGCTGAGTCGAGGTAATAGAAGACGCCGAGACCGCGACCGTAGGCGCCGCCATAATAGTCCGAGTACAGGAAATCATAAGCGTCGGCATAATCAGCATAATCGCTAAGGGTGTACGTCTTGCGATCCATGTAGGCGCCGGCATAGGTCACATCGAAATTGGCGATCTTGCCCTCGATGGTGAGCGCGGCCTGCCAAAACTTATCCTTTCGGACGTCTTCGCGGAATCGGTCGATCTTGAACTCACCGAGGTCGGGATCGAAGAAGAAGATGCCGTTGGCCTTCATCTTTTGATACATGACGGTCGGCGTTGCGGTCCAATTGTCGTTTAGGTCCACCTTCAGGGCAGCGCGGGCCCCGTAGGTAGTCAAATCGTTGAAATTCTTTTCCTCAAGCCCGTCATTCGTGACGGTGAGCGACGGCACGTCTTGGGGGGGATCGTAGGCCGGGCGGTCGTCGACGAACGCGTAATAGGTCCGCTCGCCGTGGATATTGTCGATGAAGCCGGCATCGCGTTGCCAGAATGCGGCGCTACGGAAAGCGATATTGTCCGTGACCGGCAGGTTGATCATGCCTTCCAGCTTGCCGCCCCAGTCGCCGTGAGCGACCTTGTTGATTTCGCCGTCGACCCGGCCGGTGGTAATGCCAAGTTCAGGCTTGTTGGTGATGATGCGGATGGTGCCGGCTTCGCTCGAGGCGCCGTAAAGCGTGCCTTGCGGCCCGGCCAAGCTCTCGATGCGCGCAATGTCGTAGATGTGGACGTCGAGCGTGCCGCCGATCGTCGTGATCGGCTGCTCGTCAAGGTAGGAACCAACCGACGGCAGCGATCCAGAGTGGTTGCCGTCGCCGCCGGTCGCAACACCGCGCATATAGACCACCGTGACGCCTGGTTGGGCGGTTTGGAAGCTCACCGACGGTAACTGCTTGGTATAATCTTCGAAGTTGGAGATGTTCAGCTGGTCAAGCTTCTTGGTGCCGATCGCCTGGACGCTGATCGGCACGTTCTGAAGATTTTCTTCGCGCTTGGTCGCGGTGACAACGATGACATCGCTGTCGTCGGAGGCTGCTTCCGTCGTCGAAGGAGCTGGCTGGGCAACGGGCCCCGGTGCAGCCCCGGTATCCTGAGCAAGTGCCGGTTGAATAAAGGCGGTGCTGGCAAGCAGACCAAGGGTCAGCGCGCGGCCAAACCCAAGTGAGGACGTCGTCCGATCAGTCATCAATGCCCCCTAGTGACTTATGTGACCGAATAGCGTCAGAGGGCTTTTGACTTGTCAACGGATATCCGTTGCGCATGCGCACCAAATCGACGGATTAGCTGCCTAGCGTTGCAAAAACGACGCGGGAACGTCCGGATAACAATCAAGCACGTCGCCAAGCGCCTCCTTGAGCGGGCCGAGGTAAGGTTCGTACGGCCGCCACTCTTCGGTCGCCTCGCGATAGATGGGCTGACGCACCTGCTCGGAGCTCGCAGTGCGCACGGCACGCTCTGTATTGTAGAATTCGAGGCAGTCCGACTCGAACTCGAGCCCGCAATAGTCCAGCAGCGAGCGCACCTCCGCCTCAGTGTCGTCGACCATCCGCTCGTAAAACACGCGGTGCACCTTTCCCGGAAGCACCGCATCGATATGTGCCATTAGGCGAACATAATCGGTATAATAGCGCCCGACGTCGTCCAAGCTGTAGGTGAACGGCTGCCCGCGGGCAAAATGCTGGCGGAAATTGGAAAAGCAGCAACCGAGCGGATGCCGACGTGCATCGATGATCTTTGCGTTGGGCAGGATCAGCTGAATGAAGGGAACGTGCACCCAGTTGTTCGGCAGCTTGTCGATGAATAGCGGTCGTTCGGTGCGGCGCTGCACTCCGGCGCGCTTCAGATACTCCTCACCAAGTTCGCGCCTTTCCCTCTCGGTCAGCTCGAGCGTGCCTTTCGGATAGACTCCGGCCTTTCTGGCAAGCGCCGGAATGTCCGGCAGCTCAGATGTTCCCTCCACCTGGCTATGGCTCGCCAGAATCTGCTCAACCAGTGTCGAGCCGGCACGCGGCAAACCGACAATGAAGATCGGATCGGGCGCGTCGCAGCCGCCTGCCCGCTCGTCGAACGCGGCTTTGGTGAACTTCTCGACGCAGCGATCGACCGTGCTGCTGAGCCGGTCGGCTTCATAGGGCTGTTGCTTGAGGCGGATCGCATTGCCCGACGCGTAATGGCGGAACGCGTCGTCCGGCCTTCCCGCGTCGTGCATTGCCTTGCCGAGAGCAAACTCGAGGTGAAGCCGGTCGTCATCATCCAGCTCGGAGCGGTCAAGCGCAGCCTCCATAGCCGCCCTGTCGGCGTCGTCGAACCGCACGGTCTTGAGGTTAGCGAGGCTCCACCAGGCTTCGCCGAGCGCCGGCCTAAGGGCGATCGACCGGCGATAGGCGGCAACTCCGTCTGCTTGCCGCCCGATTGTCTTCAACATATGGCCATAGCTCAGCAGCACGCGGGGCTGCCGCGGCGACCGCTTGAGGACATCCTCATACAATTGGATTGCCTGCTCGAAATCGCCCAGTCGACCAAGCGTGGCAGCCTTAAGGTTCCAATGCCCTGGGTCGTCAGGTTCGGCGGCAAATACGTCATCGAGGAGTTCCAGTGCCTCAGCCGGCCGCCCCATCCGGCCGAGTACCAGCGCCAAATTTGCCCTGGCAGCGGTAAAGCCCGGTGCCAGCTCGATCGCTCGCCGCAGCAGATGCTCGGAATCGCGCCAGCGCCCGATCCGCGCGGCGAGCTCTCCAAGCATGCGGATCGCCGCGACATCGAACGGGTCTTCCTTGAGATGCGGCTTCAACAATCGCTCGGCGACATCGAGGCGGTTTTCGTTCATCGCCATCGCCGCCTCGATCAGGCGCGGATGCCAACGATGAGTACCAAGGTTCGTCACCACCTATCCCTAGACCGACGCCTTGTGTCCCGCCAAGCGGGGCGCACAAAGTTTCATTTTGCCACTTTCTTTGGGCGGACAAAGCGGCGATTAGGGGGCGCATGATCTACTTCGAGGATTGTGAAGTCGGCGCTGAGACGCTGTTCGGCCATTATGACGTGACCCGCGAGGAAGTGCTCGAGTTCGCGCGCAAATATGACCCGCAGCCATTCCACCTGAGCGACGAGGCAGCGGCCAAGACCCATTTCGGCCGGCTCGCCGCGTCCGGCTGGCATACCTGCGCCATGACCATGGCGGTGATTGCCCGCCACGTGGTCGATACCGAGCAGGCCGGGCTCGGATCGCCCGGAATCGACGAGCTGCGCTGGCTGAAGCCGGTCTATCCGGGAGACCGGCTGACCGTTCGCGGCAAGGTGATCGAGAGCATTCCGTCACGTTCGAAGCCGACGATTGGCGTCATCCGCAGCGAAAACACCGTCACCAACCAGGATGACGCCCCGGTGATGCGGTTCATTTCGATCGTTATGATGCAGCGGCGGCCTGAACCCGCCTAAGTCCTATTCCTCGCTACCGGCGGCCCTGCCCCGGCCGTTGCTCCGGCTGCCACGATCGGCGCGCACCTCGGAACGATGCTGTTCGCGGGTCGATTGGCGCTCCACTCGAGCCGAATCCCGCTGGACCTGGACCGCTTCGTGCGCCGCCTGGCGCTCCGTTCGAGCCGTATCGCGTTGAGTTTGGATGGTTTCACGAGCCACTCGATCCTGGCGCAAGATGCGATCGGTGCGGATGACGCGGTCCCGCCGGCCGTCGACGCCGGTCGCCTGGCCAGTCTCACCCTCCGAAGTTACCGGCCGGCCAAGCTGGCGTTCATTACGGTTGTTCTGCACGGTCGACCGGTCGCGCGTGAAATCACGCCAATTGTCCCGAATGACAACCGGCTGGCTGGTGGTGCCGCTCGCCACGGCACGGTCGCGCCGGGCCTGCCAATAGCGGCGCTGGGCGTCGGTCCAATGGTGCCTGTGGTGATGATGGTCGTACACATAATAGCCGGTGCCGGGGTAGTAGAAGCCGTCATTCCAACCCCAATAAGGGGCATAGGCCAGGTTGTAGCCGGGATAGCCGTATCCGCCATATCCATAGCCGGCGTCATAGCCGTAGCCGTAACCGCCATAATAGGGGTCGTAGTAGCCGGCGTTGCCGACGCCCATCGAGACGCCGCTATAGCCATAGGGCGATGTGCAGGCCGATAGGCCGACAAGGGCTGCAGCGGCCAGGGCGGCCGTACGAAGGGGGTACGCGAACATGTGTTTCTCCGAAATCCACTGGAGTCGGAAAATCCATTGCTCCTCACCGATTGAACCGGCTGTGAACCGATCACGTCGCCTCGGCGACTTAATGTCCTTCGAAAGCGAACAGGCTTCTTGTGTCGATACCGGCCTCTGCCAGCGCGTTGCCGCCGCCAAGGTCCGGCAGATCGATGACGAAGCGCGCGCCGGCGATCTCGCCCCCGGCCCGCTTGATCAGCCGGCCAGCGGCCAGCGCAGTCCCGCCCGTGGCGAGCAGGTCGTCGACAATCAGCACTTTCGCGCCCGGCGCGCAGGCGTCGACATGCATCGCCAGCCGGTCGCTGCCATATTCGAGCGCATAATCCTCGGCGATTGTCGCCCCGGGCAGCTTGCCGTCCTTGCGGATCAGGAGAAGGCCGGCGCCAAGTTTCACCGCCAGAGCGCCGCCGATCGCGAAGCCGCGCGCCTCGATTGCCGCGACCAGGTCGATCGGCCCTCCGACCGTGTCGGCAAGCGCGTCGATCGTGCGGGCAAAACCGCCGCTGTCCAGCAGCAGTGTCGTGATGTCTCGAAACTTGATGCCAGGCTTGGGAAAGTCAGGGATGGTGCGGACCAGCGCCCTCAAGTCATGTTGGACGCTGGTCATGGTAACCTCGCTTACTCGTCGATCCCGGCCTTCTTGCTGGCCCGGGTCCGCCTAACCTTGTTGGCCGGATCCAATGGCCCCACCGGCGCCACCTTGCGCTTCGCCTCGGCCCAGATGTTCTGGTAGCTCAGATAAGCCAGGATCGTCGCGACGATCAGGAAGGCGAGCACCGCGAAGCCACTCTTGTGGCGGCCCTGCAAGTTCGGCTCCGCCGTCCACATCAGGAACGCGGCGACGTCCCGCGCCATCTGGTCGACCGTCGGCTTGGGGTTGCCCGGAGCGTAGGTCACCTGGCCCTCGCTGGTCAGCGGCGGCGGCATGGCGATGTTCAGATTGGCGAAATAGGGGTTGTAGTGGAGGCTCGGCGGGGTCTTCGATCCCGGGAATTTCTTCACCAGTTCGGCCGGCTGGTTCGCATAGCCGGTGAGGATCGAATAAATATATTGCGAGCCGCCGTGACGGGCCTTCGCCATCAGCGACAGGTCGGGCGGGAGCGCATTGTTGTTGGCCGCGCGCGCCGCCGTCTCATTGGCGTAAGGCGACGGGAAGTAATCGGAAGGAACCGCCTTGCGGGTCGCCGGCTCGCCGGTTTCCGGGTTCACGGATGGAACCTCGACCTGCCACTGGTTGGCGATCGCCTTCAATTCGGCCTCTTCATAGCCAAGCTGGCTAAGGTCGCGGAACGACACCCGGGTCAGGCTGTGGCAGCCCGAGCAGACTTCCTTGTAGACCTGGAAACCGCGCTGCAGCTGCTGCTTGTCGAACTTGCCCAGCGGACCGTCGAAGGAGAACGCAACCTCCTTCGGATGGCGATGGAACTCATGCTCGGCGGTCGGCGCGGGCGGCGACTGGAGGTTGGTCTTCAGGGTGGTGCCGAAGGCCCACAGTACGGCGAGAACGAATGCTGCGCCAACGACACGGGCAATCCAACGGATCATGAAACCTTACCCCCTTAATTCGCTGGAGCCGTCGTGCCGTGCAGCACGCTTTCCGAAATCGAATTCGGCAGCGGCAGCGGGGTCTCATATTTGGAGACCAGCGGCAGGATGATCAGGAAATGCGCGAAATAATAAGCCGTGGCGAGCTGCGACAGCGCGACATAGAGCGGCTCGGCCGGCGAGCCGCCGCAGTAGCCGAGGATCGCGACGTCGAGCAGCAGCAGCCAGAAGAACCGCTTGAATACCGGCCTAAACCGACCCGAGCGGACCGGCGACTTGTCGAGCCACGGCAGGAAGAACAGCAGCAGGATCGACGTGAACATCGCCAGCACGCCCCACAGCTTGGCGTCGATGCCGAGGAAGTTGGACGTAAAGGCGCGCAGGATCGCGTAGAACGGCCAGAAATACCATTCAGGAACGATGTGCGCCGGCGTCGCCAGCGGGTTGGCCGGGATGTAGTTGTCCGGATGGCCCATATAGTTGGGAATGAAGAACAG
>DATJHF010000048.1:0-24647 GCA_035494075.1 Sphingomicrobium sp.
GACACCGGCGCTGCGCCGGCCACTGCAGTGGTTTCCAATAACGTGCTGCTCAAGGAGTGGACCGGGCCCTATGGCGGGGTGCCGCCATGGGACCAGGTCAAGCCGGAGCTGTTCCCGGAGGCCTTCCAGGTAGGAATTGACCAGCTTCTGGCCGAAACGGACGCGATCGCCAACAATCCGGCATATCCGAGCTTCGAGAATACCATCGAGGCGATGGAGAAGTCGGGCCGGACGCTGGACCGGGTCCAGGCGCTGTTCGGGGTGATGACCGACAATATGTCGACGCCGGCCTACCAGGCGCTCGACAAGGAATGGTCGCCCAAGCTGTCGGCCGCCTATGACAAGATCAATCTCAATTCGAAACTCTTCGCGCGGATCGCCACCGTCTATGAGCATCGCGATCATGTTGGCCTCGATCCCAAGCAGCTGCGCTTGCTGACCCGCACTTATGAAGGTTTCGTCCGCCGCGGCGCCAAGCTCAACGACGCGCAGAAGGCCCAGCTATCGGCCTATAACCAGCAGCTCGCCACCGACTTCTCGGAGTTCAATTCGCGGCTTCTGGCCGACGAAGCGACTTTCACCCCGGCGAGCGAAGCCGACATGGCCGGCGTCCAGCAAGACGTGAAGGATGCCGCGGCGAGCGTGGCCAAGGCCAAGGGGCTCCCCGCCGGAACCTATGCGATCCGCAACACGCGCTCCGCGGTCGAGCCGGTGCTGAGCTTCGGCACCAACCGCGCATTGCGCGAGAAGGTATGGCGCGCGTTCGTCAACCGCGGCGACAATGGCGATGCCAACGATACCAATGCGATCATCGCCAAGATCGTGAAGCTGCGCGCCGACCGCGCCAAGCTGCTCGGTTATGCCAACCACGCCGAATGGCGGATGCAGGACACGATGGCCAAGACCCCGGCGAGGGCGATGGACCTGATGATGCGGGTGTGGAAGCCGGCCGTGGCGCGGGTCCATGAAGAAGTCGCCGACATGCAGCCGTTCGCGGCGAAGGACGGCGTCACCACCATCGAACCCTGGGACTATCGCTACTACCAGGAGAAGGTCCGCAAGGCGAAGTACGACCTCAGCGAAGACGAGATCAAACCCTATTTCGAGCAGGGCAATCTGCTGAAGGGCATGCACTGGGCCGCCGAGCAGCTCTACGACCTGCACTTCGAGGAGAACACCGGCAAGGTCCCGGGCTTCAATCCGGATGTGCGCACCTTCGAGGTGACGAACAAGAAGACCGGTGAAATCGTCGGCCTATGGTACCTGGACACCTTCGCCCGCGAGGGCAAAAGGTCGGGCGCCTGGATGAACACCTACCGCGCCCGCGCCCGCCTGACCGGCGACAACATCGTGCTGGCGTCGAACAACAATAATTTCACCAAGCCCGAAGCCGGCAAGCCGATCCTGCTCAGCCTGTCCGACGCCGAGACGATGTTCCACGAGTTCGGCCACGCGATCCATTATTTGCTGGTCGACGTGAAATATCCGTCGCTCGGCGGGTCGCAGCGCGACTTCGTCGAATATCCGAGCCAGGTGAATGAGAATTGGTTGCTGACTCGGCCGATCCTCGAAAAGTTCGCCCGCCATTACCAGACCGGCGAGCCGATGCCGGCGGCGCTAGTCGACAAGATCAAGAAGGCGGATACGTTCAACCAGGGCTTCGCCACGGTGGAATATCTTTCCTCGGCGCTGGTCGACATGAAGCTGCACCTCGATCCAACCGGAGTGATCGATCCCGACGCGTTCGAAAAGAAGGCGCTGGCCGAAATCGGCATGCCGAAGGAAATGGTGATGCGGCATCGCCTGCCGCAGTTCGGCCACCTGTTCTCGTCGGACAGCTACTCGGCCGGCTATTACAGCTATCTCTGGTCGGAAACGATGGATGCCGACACCTGGGCGGCGTTCGAGGAAGCCGGCAACCCGTTCGACCGCAAGATCGCGGACTCCTTCCGCATCAACCTCTTGTCGACCGGCAACGAGACGGATCGGGCCGAGGCCTACCGCAAGTTCCGCGGGCGCGATCCGGACGTGACTGCGCTTCTGAAAAGGCGCGGTTTTCCGGTGAACTGAACAAGCCGGCCAGGTGGAAGCTGCGGCGCGCATCGTCGCGCCCAGCTTTCATCGGTTACCGCTGACGCCAAACGTCAGGGAGTCTTGGCTCGCGCCGCCGATACATTGGCGTGAGGCCTGCCGACCCGAACCGTGATCTTCTGCTTTTTCCAGTCGGTGATCTGCACCTGCTTGACGGACGCAGCCGCATGGAACTCGCCGCCGAAGTGCGGGCAACCGGCGGCCAGGCCGGCACTGCGGGTGCTGCTGAGCTTGAGTCGCAGGAGGGTCGCGCTTTCTCCGGTCTCGGACAAGGTCAGTTTCCGGTTGCGCTCCTTCAGCCGGTAGTTGCCTGCCACGTGCACCGGCTTGCCCTGGCCGATCTGGGCCGCCGAGACTCCGTAGAACGGTGCTTTGCTGTTCCCGGACGATGGGCAGGTCGCCGGCCTCGGTACCGCCTGGGCCGCGCCCGAGCTGACCGCCATCGCTCCGGCGGCCAGGAGCATCAACGCCGCTTTCTGCCCATGGTTGAATTTCGCCAACATGCTCGTTCTCCCCAGTGCTGCGGGAGCGAGCAGATAATGCCGCTTGGGGGTCGAGAAACATCCGGGATTGTCCCGAGCCCGGCAATCCGCTGCGCGCGCCTCCGAAGCAGCAGCAGGCCCTAGCCTTTCCGGCCGCTCGGGCGCATTCTGCCCTCGCCAACGGAGGCGGATATGCTGAGTCATTTCAAGGGCCCGTCCGGTCCGCCATTGATTGAGCACACCATCGGCGAGGCGCTGCGTATCGCCGCCGAGCAATGGGGCGATCGCGAGGCGCTGGTTTCAGTCCACCAGCAGGTCCGGCTGACCTGGTCCGAGCTGCTGGAACAGGTCGACCGGCTGGCCGGCAACCTGATCGAGCTGGGCCTCGAGGCCGGCGACCGCATCGGCATCTGGTCGCCCAACTGCGCAGAGTGGGTGCTGACCCAGCTCGCCGCAGCCCGCGCCGGCCTGATCCTCGTGACGATCAATCCCGCCTATCGGCTGAGCGAGGCCGAATATACTTTCAACAAGGTCGGCGTGCGGGCGCTAGTCGCGGCCGAGCGGTTCAAGAGCAGCGACTATTTGGGCATGGTCGAAACGCTTGCGCCGGAGCTGAGCGGTTCGAAGCCTGGACACCTCAAATCGGCCAGGCTGCCAAGCCTGGAAATGGCGATCAAGCTGGGGCCGGCGCCGCGCCCTGGCTGGATCAATTTCGACGAGTTGGCGGCGCGGCCGTGCAACAACGAAGTGGTGGAGCAGCGGGCGCGGGCGCTGAACGCTCGTGACGCGATCAACATCCAGTTCACCAGCGGGACGACGGGTATGCCCAAGGGCGCGACCCTGTCGCACCACAATATATTGAACAACGGCATGTTCGTCGGTGCCGCGCAGCGTTTCACCGCCGACGACCGGCTGTGCATCCCGGTACCGCTCTATCATTGTTTCGGAATGGTGATGGGGGTGCTGGCCTGCCTCACCCATGGCGCGGCAATGGTCTTCCCCGGCGATGCGTTCGCGCCGGGGGCGGTTTTGAAGGCGATCGAGCAGGAACGCTGCACCGCCCTTTACGGCGTTCCCACCATGTTCATCGCCGAACTGTCCGAACCCGATTTCGACCGGTACGACCTCTCCTCGCTGCGCACCGGGATCATGGCCGGCGCACTCTGCCCGGAGCCGGTAATGCGCGAAGTGATCGAACGCATGCACATGCGCGAGGTGACGATCGGCTACGGTATGACCGAAACCAGCCCGATCAGCTTCCAGACCTCGCCCGACGACCCGCTGGAGAAGCGCGTCGAAACGGTCGGCCGGGTCCAGCCGCACCTCGAATGCAAGATGGTCGACGAGTCCGGCGACGTCGTCCCGCTCGGCAAGCCCGGCGAGCTTTGCACCCGGGGCTATTCGGTGATGATCGGCTATTGGGACGATCCGCAGAAGACCGCCGAGGCGATCGATGCCGACGGCTATATGCACAGCGGCGACCTCGCCACCTTCGACGAGCAGGGCTACGGCGAGATTGTCGGGCGGATCAAGGACATGATCATCCGCGGCGGCGAGAACATCTATCCCAAGGAAATCGAGGAATTTCTGCTCGGCCATCCGAAGGTCGAGGATGTCGCCGTGGTCGGGCTGCCGGACGAGAAATACGGCGAGCAGGTTTGCGCCTGGATCCGGCTCGAGGCCGGCGTTGAAATGGACGAGCAGGAGTTACGCGCCTTCTGCACGGACCAGATCGCCCATTACAAGGTTCCGCGCTACGTCCGCTTCGTCGACGCTTTCCCGATGACCGTCACCGGCAAGATCCAGAAATTTGTCATCCGCGAACAGATGGTCGCGGAGCTGGAGCAACAGGCGATCGATGTGCCGAATTTGGTGAAGTGATCAGACCGGCAAGCCGGATTTGCCAATGGCCGCTTTCGACCCATTGCGGTCACTGGCCACGTCAGACAAACTGCGCCTAATACGGACCCGGCCCTGCCCGGATGATATGAGCGTGAAGAATATGACGAAGGACCTGCAGGAATGACGGAAAGCTCCGCCGGCAGTGAGGCCCGTTCACGTCGAATTGCCGTCGCGGGCTGGCTGATCCTTGCCCTGGCTGGCGGCGCCGCCACGTTGCCAGTGTTGGGCCCGGCACATGGGGCAATCGTCATCGGCGCAATGCTCATCCTCGCAGGATTGATTGAGGTATTCGCGGGGTTTCAACGCGTTCAAGCCCGCAAGCTGGCAATGGTAGCCGGTGTCGTCACAGTCATTGCGGGGCTTTTGTTCACCACCGATCAGGCGGCGAAGTTCACTCCAGCTCTTTTCATCGTTGCCGGCTGGCTATTTGTTCGAGGCGTCACCCTCGCGGCGGCTTGCGCCCTGGAATATGGCTCAGTGAAGTTTTGGACCGGCTTGGCGGCCAGCGCCGATTTCCTGCTGGCATTCCTGCTGGCGGTAGGTTTTTCGGCGGCCACATTGGTGATCAGCCTATTCGGAGCCACCCAGCAAATGGTCGCCCAATTCGCCTGGATCCTGGCGTTGAGCTTCCTGGCGACGGGCGCGATGCTCTTGGAGGTCGCCAAATGTGCAAAGCGCGAGGACGCTTGAGGCTCGTTTGACGTCGGACTTCGTTGAGATCGCGTTCGATTGGCGGACTGCTAGAGGGAGATCGATCGCTGGAATCAGGGGCTCTCGGTGCTGTGGATGGACCCCCGTCGGCACAACATTTGCGGCAATAGCACCGGCAATTGAGCCTCCTAAGGCGGGCGAAATGCTCGCCTGCTTCGTCGCCCCGCCAGCTTAGCTTGTGTCCGCTTTCCAACCATCACGGTCATTAGGGGCCAAGGGCCGGCAATCGATTTCCAATAATCTCCGGATGTCAGTTCGAGGGCGTTTCGCTGCCATGCCCTCCGACATTCTGCTCGCTGGTTTCGGCGGCCAGCCAATCATGCCGCAGGAGATTGAGCTTGGCGAGGAGTGAGACAAGGAATGCGGTAGACCATCCAAACATGATGATTCCGATTGCGCCTTCGATGGCACCCAGGACTCTCCAGCCATATGGCATCAACACGTCTCCGTACCCAATCGCGGCATAGGTGGAAGTGGAGAAGTAGAGCGCCGCCTCGAAATCATGGAAAGCGCCCAGCCCGAGGAACAGCGCTGCATAAAGCCAAATCTCAAGTGTATGAATGGCAACAATGCCAAGCGACGCGCTGAGCAAGAGGGTCAGGGGCGTGATACGCAGCTTCCGTATAAGGTGGCTGTGAGAGCGCAAGAGGCCCATCACCATGTTGAGTCCGATGAGATGGACCATCACCGTGATGACCACCATGGCGCTTGAGAGTGCCAGCTGATTCAGCATTACCGTACCTCCGGCGACAATGTTGCAGTTCGAACGCGCGAAATGCCACTTTCCGCTTTCGACCAAATGCGATCATGTGCGTCAGGGCTTGCCTCGGCTGACCTTTTCCTCAGCCATCTTTCTTGCAACTCGCGCGGCATATTCGGCATCCTTGCCTTTTAGCGGCCCGCCGTGGGGCGGCGTGCACTCCTTTCCCACACTGTCGCCAAGCCTGACGCACATGCTGATCGCGTTCTCCAGCATACCTTGATAGTAGGATACAAATACCGTGTGCGCGCGCGTTGCTGACGCTACGCGGTTCTTGAATCCCTGGTCCTTGCACAGGGCGCGCCCGTCGAACGCCGCAACTTCGGGCTCCTCGGCCTTGGGATCGAAGTGAATTTTGACCCGCGGATCATCCTCTTGGATTGGCTTTATTCGCGCCGCGCGGAAATAGTCGATCTGACGCTGTGTCCATTCGAGGTTTCCATAATATTGGGCGACGGCGTCACGCACATCCTTGCGTTCAATGGACGACAGGCCACCAGCTCCCATCAATTCCTGATAGACTGAAGTCGGCACCGTCAGCGCGGGCATCAGCGGTAGCGTAGTGATCGCCTGAAACTCCGGGTTGGTTGGGCATTTCCCTTCAGCCAACTTGACGGCAAAATCCTGCTCCCGGTTGAGCATAGTACTTAGATCGTCCCGAAACGAACGGATGACGATAAGGTCAATCTCGCTCTCCTCGAGCAGACGTTCCATCAGCCTGTCGTGCCGCGCCGCCTCGTTTCGGCTGGTGGCCCATTCGTTGAGCTCGAAGGCGATCAGGATCCCCGCAACCACGCTCATGGTTTCAAGCGACAGCAGCGCCCATTCACGCCCGTCGATGCCCCGAAACGCACTGCCCACGCGTTTGAAAAGCAACACGCCCCCCCTGTGGATGCGAATATGCCCGATGGCTGGCACAATATCAGCACTGACGGCAAGTGGTTGCCATTCCTAGGACTGGCGTAATGACCGCTATCGACCCAAAGCGGACATTACGCCGGCGATGCATTCCCTAAGCTCGGCCTAAGCCAATACTTCATGACTCCGTAGCGATATTCCGCGGCGTCGATCTCAAGGCCGGCGCGGCCGATCAGATCGGCCATTTCGTCCCGGTCATATTCAGCGACATGGTCGTTGTCGGAATAAATCAGCTCGCGCCCCAAATGCTGTCGCACCGAGTTCAACGGGAAGGCATCAAAATCAGGCACCTCGACATAAGTCCGCTCGAAGCGATGCGCGAGGCGAAGCACGGCTTCCGGATGGTCGAGATGTTCAAGCACATGTGACATGATCAGCACGTCGAACTTCGTGCCGGAATCGTCGAGATATTGCTGGGCGTCGCATTCGACGAACTCGATGCCCGGGTAGGCCGAACGGGCGAGTGCCAGCTTCTCGCCGCTGTGGTCGACCCCGACGACTTGCCTGGCCATTCCGGCCAGCTTGTTGGTCATCTGGCCACTACTGCAGCCGAGGTCGAGAATGGCGTCCTCGGAGCGGATGCGGCAGTAGAGGAAATCATTGCCGGCCAATTGGTCGAGTTTGAGCCGCGTGGCGCTTTCATGGGCGAGCCGCCAGCTGATCCAATTGAGATCGAGCAGGGCGTGGAGCTTACGCCGCAGGGACAGCGGGGCGAAAGCGTTCAACTTGTAGGCGATCGAGACCAGCCATTGACGCCGCTTCTCGCGACCAAAACGCACTCCCATCCGCCACCCAATAGATCAATGAGTCGGAGCGCTCAATGCGGCGGCTTAGGTCAGGAGCAGCGTCGCGCACCGCCGCCGCCATGCTTCGCTAGTCAGCCCTGAGCCGGGTTGGCCGCGCGGTTCATTGCTTCCAGCTTCTGGCGGAGGCTGACGTTGAAGCCATGTTCCAGCACGTGCCGGGCATCCGGATTGGCCGCCAGATAGGCGTTCAGCGCGCGGCCCTGGGCGCACCAGAAGCGGGACTGCTCCGACAGGGTGACGGTGGCGATGGCCGCCGATTCGCCGAGCACGGTCGCTTCGCCCAGCAATTGCCCGGCAACCGCGCGCCCGACCAATTTGCCGTGCGTGTGGACGTCCGCTCCCCCGGAAGCGAGGTAGTACAGCTGCGCCGCCGGCTCCCCCTCGTGGATCAGCACGTCGCCGGGCCGCCCGTCCATCCAGATGCCCTGGTCGATCAGCCGCCGCGCCTGCGCCCGGCCCAGTCCGGCGAGCGGCCCGGCCAGCATCTGCTGCTCGACCGCATTGAACTTGGCGGAACGGTTGGCGACCAGCCCGCTGAACGCCTGGACGCCGGCGATGATCAAAATCAGGAACGGTAGGATCGAGCCGAGCAGCCCATGCTGGCTGGCGCCGTAGATCAGGCCCGCGACGCCCGCGACGCCCAGCATCACATGCCCGGCCAGCCTGGACCGCGCCAACAATGCGCCCAGCGCCGCCGCGAAGATGACAATGTAGAGGCCGAGCATCGCGGTCATCGAGGATCTTATCCCTCCGACCGCGCGCTGAACGTATCGACCAACACGTCGAGCTGGGCCTGGCAATCGGCGCGGATCAGGCTTTGCGCCATCCCTTCAAGACCCGACGGAATCGGCGACAGCTGGCGGAGGGTCAGCGTGGCGGGTTGCGCAAGTCCCGAGACGTTGATGCGCTTGCCGGTCTTCACGGAAATATCCGCCGGCCAGGATGCCTCAAACTGGTTGGCATCGAAATGCACCTTGGCGGCCTTGCCGTCGGAATCCGTCAGCGTCACGTCCGCGGCAGCGGCGGCCTCGGGGCGATAGAGCGTCAGCTCGCTCGGATTGGCGATGCAGACATTGCCGGTCCGGCCAAGGTCGGCCTGCCAAACGCTGCGTGTCCCGCCGGTACCGCGCACGGCCCCCAGCCGGACCCGGCGGGCGCTGGTTCCGGCGGTGCGAGCCGTGGCCGATGCATTGGCCGCGCTGGCGGCAACGCTGAAATTGCCCGGCCCGTTCAGGGTCCGAGTCCCGCGGGAATCGAGCAGGATGACCGTGTCGGTCGCCTTCAGCTTCAGCACATGATCGTCCGGCAGGGCCTTGCCCGGCGGATATGCGGCGGCCGAGGGTCCGGACGAGCGGACCACCAGCACCGCCGCAGCGGTGGAGGTCGAAGCGAGAAGTGCGGCACTTGCCGCGATCAGCAACAGGCGGGCCATTTCATTTCTCCTTGAGCTTGAACGCGCCTCCCGGCCCCGCCTCCCTCAGGCGGCAGGCAAAGGCCGCTAAGGCCGCATCATTATCTTGGGTTAAGCAAATTTGCTCGATTGCGTCGAGGGCGGAACGATCCCCCGCATCGAAGGCGTTCCAAAGGCGGACAAGTTCTTCGCGAAGCTTTGGATCGAAATCTGGCGCCGGTTCCCACACCACGATTGGCGTGTCGCGGCCGGACAGCACGATCCGCCCCATCGGGCGGAAGCAGTCGATCGTCGTTCGGCTGCGCGCCTCCTCGCTGATCAGGGCTACCGTCTTCAGATATTTGTTGGCGCCTTCCAGCCGGGCGGCGGCGTTCATCGCGTCGCCCAGCGCGGTGTAGCTGATGCGGCCTTCGCCGCCGAAGTTGCCGACCACGGACTCGCCATAGTGGAGGCCGACGCGGGTGCGGCCGAGCTCGATCCCGTCTTCGCTATGCTGCCTCGAAAATTCCAGTGTGAAGCGGTTCATGGCGAGAAGCGCTGTGGCGGCATGATCGGCGTCGTCCTCATGCGCGATGGGGGCCCCCCAAAAAGCCACGACGGCGTCGCCGACGAACTTGTCGATCGTCCCGCCCTGGTCGAGGACGATGTCGCACATGCCGTCGAGATAGGCGTTGAGCAGGGATGCGACCCGGTCTGGCGTCAATTTGTGGCTGAGGCCGGTGAAGCCCTCGATGTCGGTGAACAAGGTGTAGATCGATCGTTTCTCGCCGGTCAACGACAGCTTCTTGGGGTCGCGAAGGATCTGGGCGGCAATATCGCGCGGCAGATATTTGCCGAGCGCGGACTGGGCGTAACGCCGCTGCTCCGACCCGGCGGCGCGCACCGCGGCTCCGGTCGCGGCATAGGCCAGGCCCCAGCCGCCGAGCCATCCGAACGCGGGCAGCCCATAGGTGTCGATGCCGTGCCACTCATAATAGAAGGGCGCGAACCCGAAGAAGGCGAGCTGGCCCACGATCACGAATGCAACCACCCACGGCCGGACATCGAGCATGGCGGTAAAGGCGCCGCATAGGACCACCAGGATTGCCAACGCCCATAATGCGACGGGACCGGCCGAGCTCGGCAGGCGCTGGTCGAGCAGCTGCGCCGCCATGGTGGCATGCGCTTCCAGTCCGCTCATTGTCGGGGAATTGGCGAGTACGCGCGTCTCGGGCGTTTCGAATTGGTCGAGATCCGGAAAATCCCCGCCAATAAGCACGATGCGGCCCTTCACCTGGCCGGCCAGTATCGGCGCAGTCGCCTGGTCTGCGAAAAGGTCGATGGGCATGCTTGCAAAGACCGGGCGCTCGCCGTTTGACGGCAGCCTGAACTCGATGCTCCCCTGATAGGAGAAATCGCGACGCGCGCCGGTCACCGCCATCGGCAGGAAGGTAGCGAGCCCGGGCGGCAAGGAAGGCCAGCGGCGCAAGACATTGTCCGTATCGGGCTCAAATCGCACCGACGCAGGCTGCACCTGGGTTCCGTGAAGCTGGGCAAACCAGCGGGTCATGAACTGCTGCTGCCATTGCTCGACCTCCGGCCCGGCGGTGGCTCGAGTAGCGTAGGCCAGCTTTACCGGCGTGCGCATGTTCTTCAGCGTCGCCAGCAATAGCCCGTCGTCCGGCTGCGGCTGGTCGATCAATATGTCGATGCCGATAGCCTTGGCCCCCATTCGGTCGATGTTGGCCAACGCCCGGGAGAGCATCGTGCGGCTGAGCGGGGAGCGCTGCTGCGTCGCCTTGAGCGTATCCTGGGTGTAGGGGATCAGTATAATCCGATTGTCCTGGGCGACCTTGCGCTGATTTTCGCCGGTTACCTCGCGGAAGTCGAACAACGCGCGTTCGGCGTCGGTCGAAATGGGAATGGTCTTGCCAAACACCGGCAGGTCGACCGGCGCTTCCCAGCTGTAGCGGGCGAACAGGATCGCCCAGACCAGGATCAGCGCGGTGACGATCATTCGAGTTGGCGGGACCTTGCGCAGTTCATTGATGGCGCTCTGCAATGTCGGCTGTTCGTCGCCGGCGAGCGGATCAGGCCCCAGCGTCCAGCGGCGGCGCGGCTGATCCACGCTCAGCGGCCCTTCCCGTGGCACTCGTTCATCCGCCGACCCCCGTCCGCGGCGCGACATGCGACTCGCTGCCGCGCCCAAGCGGTTAACTTGCGATAAAAAGCGGCGAGTTCAAAGGCGCGCGGCGCGCGCCTGGTCCAGCGCCAGTTCGGCCAGCGGTTCCAGCTGCCCAACCATCTGGGCGGCATGGGCCGAAGACGCATTGCCGCGTGCCAGGCGGCCCTTGATGCCGTGCAGGATCGCCGCGAGGCGGAACATCACGAACACCACCAGATAGTCGACGTTGGGCAAGTGGTCGCGGCCGGTGCGGCGGCCGTAGGCGGCGACATATTGCTGTTCGGAAGGAATGCCGAGCGCGGCAAGATCGAGGCCGGCAAGGCCGGTGAAAAGGCCGGCCGGCATCCGGTACATCAGCATATGATAGACAAAGTCCGCGGCCGGATCGCCGAGCGTCGACAATTCCCAGTCGAGGACTGCAGCGACCCGCGCTTCATCGGGCGCGAAAATCATATTGTCGCAACGAAAATCGCCGTGCACGACGCGCGCGTCGCCGCTGTCCGGCGGCAAGTGCTGCTCCAGCCAGCCGACCAGCGTATCCATCTGGGCCAAACGGCCCGCCTCGACGTCGGATTGATATTGCTTTGACCAGCGCGCCAGCTGGCGCTCGACGAATCCGGTGGCCTTGCCATAGTCGCCAAGCCCGATCGCCTCCGGATCGTAGCAATGCAACTGCGCGATCGTCGCATTCATCGCGTCGAAATGCGCGGCGCGCTCCTCGGGCGACATGCCGGGAAATGCCGCTTCCCAGACGATCCGTCCCTCGACCAGGTCCATGACGAAGAAGGGCGTGCCGATAACGGCCTCGTCCTCGCACAAACCATAGATGCGCGGCGCCGGGAAACCTTGCTTCCCAAGAGCGCTCATGACGCGAGCCTCGCGCTCCACGGCGTGGGCGCCGGGCAGAAGCTTGCCTGGCGGCTTGCGGCGGAGGACATAGGCTCGGCCCGGCGTATCGAGCCGGTAGGTCGGGTTGGACTGGCCGCCCTTGAACTGACTGACGGTCAAAGGTCCCGCGAAGTCCTCGACATGGCTTTCCATCCACCGCTCAAGCGGCTCGACGTCAAACCGCAGCCGCTCGCTGACGTCGCGTGTGCCGGTGTTGGCTTCGGTGCGGTCCATGGCCGGGCACAATGGAAGTGAGGCGGAGCGATTGCAATTGCACGGCGTTTTGTAAGCATGGCGCGAATTGTCCACCTGTCCGACCTCCATTTCGGAGCCCATGACGAGCGGCTGGTCGAAGCGGTCGAAGCGAGCGTCGATGCGCTTGCCCCCGACCTCGTCGTCATTTCAGGCGACTTCACCCAGCGCGCCCGGACCGACCAGTTCAAGCAGGCCTGCGAGTTTCTCGCCCGGCTGAATTCCAGGGGCCATGAAGTGCTCGGCGTCCCGGGCAATCACGACGTGCCGCTGTACGATGTCTTGCGTCGATTCCTGTCGCCGCTGACCCGCTACCGCCGATACATCGACGATAGCCTTTGCCCGTTCCACGAGATCGCTGGAGCGGCGGTGCTGGGCATCAACACCGCGCGGTCGCTGACGTTCAAGGATGGGCGAATCAACCAGAACCAAGTCGATTTCATCCGCGACACCTTCGCCCGGACTCGTTCCGACACGGTGCGGGTCCTGGTTACGCACCATCCGCTTTTCGCGCTGCCGGTCGGAGACGGCCCGGAGCTCGGAAAAGCGATCGGGCGCCAGCAGCTGGCCCTGGATGCCATCGCCGAGGCCGGCGTCGACCTGCTCCTCGCCGGACACAATCATCGAGCGTCGGCCCATCACGCGCATGAGCTGGCAACAGGAGCGGGCCCGGCGCTTGTGATCCAGGCGGGGACCGCGACCTCGACCCGGCTGCGCGAGGAGCAACAGAGCTTCAACCTGATCGAGGCCGCGCCCGGTCGAGTGGCAGTGACGGTGCAGTCATGGGACGGCACCGAATTCGCTCCGTGCGATGCCGGCCGGTTCGTCCAGGGCGACAAGAGCTGGACGAGCATGACCGGCGAGCATTTGGCCGAGGCGCCGGAGGCTTGAGTCTGATGGCGCCGCGCGCCTAAGGACGGCTCGAAACCAAGGGGGAGGATTGATGGACGGGGCGGCAATCGAAACCATGGACCTGCCGCATTTCGACCTGGGCGAATTCGTCCGCCGGGTGCTGGCCGAGGATTTGGGCTCGGGCGGGGACGTCACGTCGAAGGCGACGATCGACGCCAATGCCCGCTTCGCCGCCGAGATGAACTGCCGCGAACCGATCGTGGTCGCGGGGCTTGAGATCGCGATCGCTTTTTTCCGGGTTTGCGACCGGGAAGTGCGTGTCGAACGGCTGGCCCAGGACGGCGACGCGGTTGCGGCCGGGACGGTCTTGCTGCGGCTCGAGGGCAATGCCCGGGCGATGCTCGCGGCGGAGCGGTCGGCACTCAACACGCTGCAGCATCTGTCGGGGGTCGCGACGCTCACCCGCCACTATGTCGACGCCATCGAAGGGACCGGGGCGACCCTGCTCGACACGCGCAAGACCATTCCCGGGCTTCGCCTGCTGGAGAAATATGCCGCGCGGATGGGCGGGGCCGAGAATCATCGCATGCGGCTCGACGACGGCTTGCTGATCAAGGACAATCATGTCGGAGTGGCCGGCGGAGTGGCGGAAGCGGTCGCAGCGGCAAAGGAATATGGCAGCGAGCTGCCGATCCAGGTCGAGGTCGACCGGGTCGAGCAGATCGAGCCGGCGCTGGCCGCGGGCGCGGACCGCTTGTTGCTCGACAATATGAAGCCGGATATGCTGCGCGAGGCGGTGGAGTTGGTCGCTGGACGGGTTCCTCTCGAGGCCTCCGGCGGGGTCAGGCTCGACACGATCCGCGCCATTGCGGAGAGCGGCGTCGACTATATTTCGGTCGGGCGGATCACCCAGTCCGCGCCCGCGGTCGATATCGGCCTTGACTATGTGTTAAAGGACTGACGGCATTTTTTGCGCGCCATTTAGCCTTGGTCGGCCTATAGGGACGGCAAACCATTATTGGAGACGCAATTGTTTAAAGGCTTGAAGCCCGTTCTTTACGGTGGCCGCGAGGTGTGGCCGCTGATTGAGGGCGGCAAGGGCGTCTCCGCGACCAACCATGCCAGTTCGGGCGCCTGGGCGGCGGCGGGCGGCATCGGCACCGTCTCTGCGGTCAACGCCGACAGCTATGACCCGGAAGGCCGGATCATCCCTCAAATCTACAAGGCTCTGACCCGCCGCGAGCGCCATGAGGAGCTGATCCACTACGCTGTCGAAGGCGCTGTGGCGCAGGTCAAGCGGGCATATGAGATTGCCGGCGGCAAGGGCGCGATCAACATCAACGTCTTGTGGGAGATGGGCGGCGCGCAGCGAGTGCTGCACGGCGTCCTCGAGCGAACCAAGGGACTGGTAACCGGAGTCACCTGCGGCGCCGGCATGCCCTACAAGCTGAGCGAAATCGCCGCTTCCTACGGCGTCAGCTATTTGCCGATCATCTCCTCCGGCCGCGCCTTCAGCGCGCTGTGGAAGCGGGCCTATTCCAAGGCCGCCGAATGGCTCGCCGCAGTGGTCTATGAGGACCCGTGGCTGGCCGGCGGGCATAATGGCCTCAGCAACGCCGAGGATCCGCGCAAGCCGCAGGATCCTTATCCCCGGGTCAAGGCCCTGCGCGAGACGATGCGCGAGGGCGGCATTGCCGACAGCGTGCCGATCGTCATGGCCGGCGGCGTGTGGCGGCTCGACGAGTGGAACGACTGGATCGACAATCCCGAGCTCGGGCAGATCATGTTCCAGTTCGGCACGCGCCCGCTGCTGACCCAGGAAAGCCCGATCCCGCCGGCGTGGAAGGCGCGGCTGATGAACCTGGAGGAAGGCGACGTCCTGCTCCACCGTTTTTCGCCCACCGGCTTCTATTCGTCGGCGGTGCGCAACCCGTTCCTCCGCAACCTGGAGGCGCGCAGCGAGCGGCAGATCGCCTATACCAAGGAGGCGATCGGCGACCATGCGTTCGAGCTTGACGTCGGCATCGGCACCAAGCGGCATTATTGGGTCACCAAGGGCGACCTGCAGCATGCCCGCGAATGGTATGGGGCCGGCTTTACCAACGCGATGAAGTCGCCCGACGACACGCTGATCTTCGTCACTCCGGAAGAAGAAAAGATGATCCGCGCCGACCAGGCCGCCTGCATGGGCTGCCTGTCTCAATGCAGCTTCTCCAGCTGGGCGGACAATGAGAAGAATTCCACCGGCAGGCTGGCCGATCCGCGCAGCTTCTGCATCCAGAAGACGTTGCAGGACATCGCCCATGGTGGACCGGTCGAGGAAAACCTCATGTTCGCTGGCCATGCGGCGTTTCGCTTCAAGAGCGATCCATTTTATTCGAACGGCTTCGTGCCGACCGTGAAGCAGCTCGTCGATCGTATCCTGACGGGGGCCTGATGCTGAAGCGGGGGCTGGGTGTCGCGTTGCTGCTGGCCGTTGCGACTTCGGCGAGCGCTCAGGAGAAAAAGCCGCCCTATTGGGCGTCGATCGCCAGCGGCGAGGCGATGATGCGTACCGGTCCCGGCCGCAACTATCCCGGCACCTGGCTGTACAAGCGCCGTGACCTGCCGGTCCGGGTCATCCAGATTTATCCAAACTGGCGCAAAATCCAGGATCCGGACGGAGAGCAGGGCTGGATGCTGGTGACGCTGCTCAGCGATCGCCGCACCGCAATCGTCAAGCCTGGCAGCGCGCGCGACATCCATGTGAAGCGCGATGCCAATTCTCCCGTGCGCTACCGGGCTGAGCCAGGCGTCGTCGGGCGCTTGGAGAAGTGCGACGGCAGCTGGTGCAAGATCCAGATCGGCAAGCGCGAGGGCTTTATCGCCGAGGGGGATGTCTGGGGCGTCGGCGAAGGCGAGGCCTTCGACTGACCGGTGCAAATCGGCAACTTAATCCGTTTGTGTAAAAGTCATGTTTTTCCCCAGTTGCCAATTTGTAACAGTGTTGGCACAAACGGGGTTGCCTAGGGAACCGGCGGGCCGATGTCAGGTTTCCGTGTTTTGCACCTGCATCGCGCTCGGCGGTGCACGAACGGGGAGTAATAGAGATGAATTTGCTGGCTACACGAACGCGCCTTCTCAGCGGCGCGGCACTCACACTTGGATTGACGATGATCGCGGCGTCGCCTGCACAGGCGGCTTGCTCCACCGTTGGCGGCGACACTTGGCTTTGCGCCGCAAACACGACGACGACCGATACTACTGGTTTCATAACTGGTACCGACCGCAATCCCACGTTCTTTGCGGATCTGGTCCCAACCTTCCTCGATGTTGACCCCGGTGTATTGGTCGATGGATTCGGCCTTGCCTGGGTCCAGAGTGACGCCGGCCAGGCGGGCACGAATGCGACAGCAATCACCAACGACGGCACGATCCAGGTCAACGCCGGCAACACACCGACGGCAGGCGGCGGCGATGGCGCCCTCTACATAAACGTTGGCAATGCCCCGGTGACCTACAGCGGCAGCGGTAGCATCAGCAATCTCGGAACTGGCGATGGTCTCGAGGTGGCGATCAACGGTACCGCCTCCCTTACCGTCAACACCAGCGGTTCGATTTCGGCCGCCAACGGCAGCGGCGTGCTCGTCACCAATGTGGCCGGATCGGGCGCGATCAGCGTGACCACGGGCGCGGTCACGGGTTCCGTGGATGGCATCAACATCGCGAGCAATAGCACTGCTGGCGCGGTAACGGTGGTCACCAACGGAGCGGTCTCCGGCGGCACCGGCTTCGGCATTCTCGCGTCGACGACCGGAAGCGGTCTCGTTCATGTTACGAACAACGGCGGTGTCTCGACTGGTGCTGGCGGCGGTCCCGCCATCTCCGCTGATAATTTCGGCAGCGGTAGCGTCATCGTCGACGGCAATGGCGCGATTACCGGCGGCACAGGCGGGCTCAGTGCACTGTTCTCGAACGTTACGGGCGGCGGCAATATCACCATCACCGGCAATGGCGCGGTTACTGGTAACGGTACCGGCGGCATTATTGCCCAGACCTCAGGCGGCAACGGCAACGTCAGCATCACGCGCGGCGGCGCTGTAAGCGGCACATTCGGCATCGACGCCTCGGCAGTCGGGACCGGCACGGTCGGTGTTACCACGACCGGCGCCGCAGCAACGATCACCGCCTCGGCGGGCGACGGCGTTCAGACGACGGCTGTGGATGGCCTTACGACCATCAATTTGGCGGGCGCGGTTAATGCGACCGGCGGCGACGGTGTTGACGCAACTGCAACTGGCACCGGCGGTATCACCGTCACCACCGCGGCCGTCACGGCCACCGGCGGCAACGGCATCGGGACTGTGACTACGACCGGCAACCAGATTATCAACGTCGGGGGTGCCGTCAGCGGCAGCGGCGCTGGGATGGATGGCGTTAACGCGCTTTCCACTGGCGGCGGCACGATTACGGTAAACGTCACCGGTGGCAACGTCACCGGCACGGATGATGCGATCTTCGTCGGCAGTGCCGGCGCCAAGATCATTAATGTCAGCGCGGGGCGGACTGTGTCTGGCGCCTTCGGCGTCGACTCGCAGGGCACCGGCAATACGACCATCAACAACTCGGGCACGATCAGCAGTGGCAATATCGCCATCCTGGCTGCCAACAATGCGGTCACGCTGAACAACAATACTGGCGGCACGCTTGGCGGCCGAGTGGTTCTCGGCGCCCTGGCCGATACGATCAACAACAGCGGCACCTGGAACGCCAGCCTGGCGTCTGACTTTGGCGCCGGCGTGGATGTTGTAACCAACAATGCCGGGGGCATCATCAATACCGCCACCGGCACGGGGATTGCCAACCTTGAAACGCTGACCAATGCGGGCACGATCAACACCACCGGCACGCTGACGTTCAGCGGCTTTGCAACGGTGCTGAGCAACACTGGCATTATCAATCTTGGGGCTGCTTCGGCGGTCACGGGGCTTGGCGCCACGACCAACGCGGCGGCAGGACGGATCAATGCCGGTGCGGGCTCGTCGCTGACGGGAACCGGTGCGTTCAGCAATGCCGGCACGATCGACACGGCTGGCAACTTCACGCTGGCCGGCTACACCTCGCTGAGCAACAGTGGCACGATGGACCTGGCAGCGGGCACGCTGACGGTTCCGGCGGTCCTGTTCACCAACAGCGGCACGATCATTGCCGACGAAGGTGCGACGACCATCACCGGTCAGACCAGCTTCGCCAATAGCGGCACGATCCGTCTGACCGATGGTGCCACCAATGACGTGCTGACGATCAACAGCGGGTTCGCTGCGTCGGGTGCATCTTCCCTCAGCATCGATTCTGACGGACTTACGGCGGACCGGCTTGTCATCAATGGTGGTGCAACCGGCACGACGGTCGTCAATGTCAGTGCGCTTCCCGGTGGGGTATTCTTCAACCCAACCGGGGTTCTGGTGGTCGATACGACGGCGGCGACGGGCACGTTCAATCTGGGCAGCACGATCGGCAATCCGCTGATGGACTTCAGCCTGTTGCGGAATGGGACTGATGTCTTCTTGATCACCCTGCCGAACGCCAATGCGTTCCATCCGCTGGCGCTGGTCAATGTCGGCCTCGACATGTGGTACCAGTCCAAGGACATCGTCGACAATTACCTGGCTCTGAAGCGCAGCGATCTCCAGCCAGGCGCCAACCCACTCGGCGTCTGGGGCCAGATTTACTGGGCCCGCGACCGCTACGGTGACGACGACACCCAGGTCGTGTTCGGCAACGACGTGTCCATCAACGAGCACCTGCGGACCGACCGGCGCGGTATCCAGGGCGGCGCCGACTACAACTTCGGCGGCGGTGTGGTTGGTTTGACCGCCGGCTGGGAGAAGGCCACGGCCGACATCGGCGGATCGAGCGCCGAGGTTCATGGCAAGGGCTGGAACATCGGCGCTTACGGCATGTTCGGATCGGCTACCGGCTTCTACGGCGCGCTGCTGGTCAAGTATGACAAGAACAAGCTGGAGCTCCAGGATACGCCGTTCGACGGTCTTAACGATCTCGACAGCCACAGCTGGGGTATTGAGGGCGACGCGGGCTACCGCATGCCGGTCGGCAGTTCGCTGATCGACTTCGGTCTTGGCCTGTCGGCGGTCAGCACCAAGATCGACGACTTCAGCTTCCTCAACGTCGACTATGACTACGACAAGGCGAAGAGCCTGCGCGGTTCGGCCGGTGCCCGGTTCGAAAGCGCGATGGGCGTGTTCGTCGATGCCAGGTTGTTCCATGAGTTCCATGACCACAACGACCTGAGCTTCGCCAGCGGCGCGGTGAGCGATACGATTGAAGCCGAGCGTAAGGGCACCTGGTTCCGCGGTGAACTCGGCTACGGCAAGCCGGCCAGCTCCGGCCCGATGGCCGCAGTCTGGGTCAACGCGGGCGACGTCCATGGCTTCGGCGTGAAGCTGGGCTTCCGGCTTGGTGGGGTTGAGGCAGCGCCTCCGCCGCCGCCTCCGCCGCCGCCGCCGCCGCCGCCGCCTCCGGCGACGCAGACCTGCCCGGACGGCTCGGTGATCTTGGCGACGGACGCCTGTCCGCCGCCGCCGCCGCCGCCTCCGCCTCCGCCGCCGCCGCCGGAACCGGAACGCGGCTAAGCGACGGGCGCACAGGCGCTGAGAAAAGGGACGGCGGCTCCGCAAGGGGCCGCCGTTTCCTTATTGGCGTCTCGGCGCTAGGCTGGCTTCAAAGGGGGAGGGGCCATGAAATGTGTATTGGCGCTCGCACTATTGGGATTATCGGCAATGTCCAACGCAAGCGAAACGAAGCCGGGCCTGGAACGGATTGGCGAACCCATGCTGGGCGCCCAGCGGCTTCCCTTCTCCAGCGCGGTCCGGGCCGGCGACACCGTCTATCTTTCCGGCGCGCTTGGCATCACCCCCGACGGAAAGCTGGGCGAGGGCATGGAAGCGCAGGCCAGGCTGGCGATGGACAATCTCGGTGCGGCGCTGAAGTCGGCCGGACTTGGTTGGGGCGACGTCGCCAAATGCACCGTAATGCTCGACAACATGGCCGACTGGCCGGCGTTCAACCAGGTCTATGTGACCTACTTCCCGGACGGAGAATATCCGGCGCGGAGCGCGTTCGGAGCTGACGGCCTTGCGCTCGGCGCGCTGGTCGAGGTCGAGTGCATCGCCTACGCGGCAAAGCGTTAGAGAAGAAGAGCGGCGAAGGCGCTGAGCCCAACCAGGGTCAACGGCGCCCAGCCGATATGTTTCCCGCGGCTGCCAAAGGCATCAACAAGCCCGCCGGCCGCAAAAACGATGCCGGTCGCAACGAGACCAACGGTCTGCGCGTGATCGGGCGCCCAGGCCCAGGCGAACAGGATCGCTGCAAGCACCAGGCCGATGCCGCTGGTCAGGTGCCAGGCGAAGGGGACGATGAAGCGCGCCAGCGGATGCTTCATCACGCCCGCGCCGTCATCCAGCAGCGGCCGCACGAGGCGCCGCTGGCCGATCGCCGAATGAACGCACATCGTCATCGCCAGCAACAGCGAGGAAAGTGTCAGTGCGGCCTGAGCCAGGCTCATTTGAGCTCCTGCGGATTGCCGATTGTCCGGTTTAGCCGGATTGCCTCGCGGATCAGTTGTTCCGCAACCGCCGGGTCGATGGGCGTATCCTCGCGAAGGGCAAGCGTGCGCAGTTCATACTTGCCGCCGCCCGTCAGGCGCGGCTCGATGCCGAGCATCCGCTTGCCGCGCCAAAAGCCGAAAAGGACTCGGTCCTCTTCGGCGCGGATCATGAAGGCCGGGCCATTCGCCAGATAAACGAGATGACCCCACTTGATGGTCTCATCGGCATCGCCGATCCCGGCCGCAATGCCACGCAACAGATCGACACGGTTGCGCCGCCAGCCGTCAATCGACTGAACATATTCATTGGGGCTGGCACGGAGCGGGCCAGAGCGCTTCATCATGAGGCGGACCTCGCCAACAAGCTCCCCGCCATTATGCAACCCGGCTTACGGCTTAACCTCTTCCGGGACGGCCATGAAAGCTACCCGCGTGACCGTCAGCTTCTCGCCCTTGTCGCTGGTCGTCTCCATCGACTGGCCAATTTCCGTCGGCGCCGTGGTCCAGCACTCTTCGCCCTTCTTGTCCATCGCGCTAGTGAAGCAGGCCTTGTCGTCCTTCATCACCACCGTACCGTGGTCGATGTGCTTGTCGCCCGACCAGGCGACATAATTGCCGCTGGCGTCGATGGACTCGGTTTCCTTCTTGCCCTCGCGGGTGAATTCCCAAGTGGTTTCGTTGATCTGGAATCCGGCCGGGGTAGCCGCATTGGCTTCCATGCCCATGTTGGATTCCATCGCCATGTTGGTGTCCGTCGCGTTCATGTCGTTTGCCGGCTCGGCGGGCTTGTTGCACGCCATAAGCGCTAGCACGGCCAGCGAAGTCATTACGATCCGCATTGCCTCTCTCCCTGTGTAGCGAGGAGGCGCTGGTAGCAGCTTTGGCGGCCTAGCGCACCTGTCGCCTAGACCAGCTCAACCGCGACCGCCGTGGCCTCGCCGCCGCCGATGCAAAGCGAAGCGACGCCCCTGGTCTTGCCCTTGGCCTTGAGCGCGCCGATCAGCGTGACGATCAGCCGCGCGCCGCTGGCACCGATGGGATGGCCGAGCGCGGTCGCGCCGCCATGGACGTTGATCTTGTCGTGCGGAATGCCGAGGTCGCGCATGGCGAACATGGCGACGCAGGCAAAGGCCTCGTTGACCTCGAACAGGTCGACATCGTCAACGGTCCAACCGGCCTTCTTCAGCACCTTCTCCATGGCGCCTGCAGGGGCGATGGTGAACTCGCTCGGCTCGCGGGCATGGGCGGCGCTCGCCACAATGCGGGCGATCGGCTTCAAGCCCTTGGCCTCGGCGTCCGACTGGCGTGTCAGCACCAGGGCGGCGGCTCCGTCGGAGATGGACGAGCTGGTCGCCGCAGTGATGGTGCCGTCCTTGGCGAAGGCCGGCTTCAGGGTCGGAATCTTGTCGGGGCGGCCGCGGCCCGGCGCCTCGTCGGTGTCGACTACCGTCTCGCCGCCACGGCCCTGGATCACGACCGGCACAATCTCGTCCTTGAACGCACCGCTATCGATGGCGGCCTTGGCGCGGGCCAGGCTCTCGATCGAATAATTGTCCTGATCCTCGCGGGTCAGCTGGTACTGGTTGGCGGTTTCCTGGGCGAAGGTGCCCATCGCCCGGCCCGGCTCATAGGCATCCTCGAGCCCGTCGAGGAACATATGATCGTAAGCGGTATCGTGACCGATGCGCGCGCCCGAACGGTGCTTCTTGAGCAGGTACGGTGCATTGGTCATCGATTCCATGCCGCCGGCGACGATCAGGTCGGCGTTGCCGGCCTTCAGCGCTTCCTCGGCCATGATCACGGTTTGCATGCCCGATCCGCACACCTTGTTGACGGTCGTCGCCTGGACCGACTTCGGCAGGCCCGCCTTGATCGCCGCCTGGCGGGCCGGAGCCTGGCCAAGGCCGGCAGGAAGCACGCAGCCCATGTAAATACGGTCGATTTCATCACTGTTCACACCGGCGCGTTCGACGGCCGCCCTGACGGCTGTCGCGCCGAGGTCGGTGGCGGCGACCTCGCCGAGGGCGCCCTGCATTGAACCCATCGGCGTGCGGGCGGCGGACAGGATGACGATCGGATCGGTAGCCATGGGAAATGCTCTCTTCGATTTGGATTGTTGCAGCGCACATAAGCGCTTGTAGGGAGTCGTTCAATCAGCCGTTGCCCTCAAACCAAAGCCTGTTAGGCTCAGCGCCCATGAACAGGGACAAGCTGCTCCTCGCCGCGGGATGCGCGGCCTTCCTCACCGCGGTTGCAACCGCCCAGGCTCCTGCACCGCCCGCTGCCGCTCCGGCGCCGCCGCCCTTCAAGAATCTTCAGGTATTCCCGAAGAACATCGGCCGGCCGGAACTGATCAGCAACATGAAGTTCTTCGCCCAGTCGCTCGGCGTACGCTGCACTCATTGCCACGTTGGTACCGAGGGCCAGCCGCTGTCGACCTTCGACTTCGCGTCGGACGCAGCGCCGACCAAGCTTGTCGCCCGAAAGATGCTGGCGATGGTCCACCGCATCAACCAGCAGGACTTCGGCGTCACCGACTTCAAGGACGTCAAGGTGACCTGCTTCACCTGCCATCGCGGCTCGACCAAGCCGCTGACCGCGCCGCCGCCGGACGTAAACCTGGTTCCGCCACCGCCTGCGCCGGCTCCGAAAGCGTCCGAGCGGGGCTGACAAGTCTCCATCGTCTCTGCTAGCGCCCCGGCGACAGGAGAGACTTAGATGAGCGACATGCCCGGCCTCGACTTCGGCCTTGGTGAAATGGCGGATACGATCCGCGAGACGACCGAGCGCTTCGCCCGCGAACAGATCGCGCCGATCGCGGCAGAGATCGACGAAAAGGACGAGTTCCCCAAGCAGCTGTGGCCGCAAATGGGCGAGCTTGGCCTCCACGGCATCACCGTCGAAGAAGAATGGGGCGGGCTTGGCCTCGGCTATCTCGAGCATGTCGTCGCGCAGGAGGAAGTCGCGCGTGCCTCGGCCTCGGTCGGCCTAAGCTATGGCGCGCACAGCAACCTCTGCGTCAACCAGATCCGCCGCTGGGCGAACGAGGATCAGAAGCGCAAATATCTCCCCAAGCTAATCAGCGGCGAACATGTCGGATCGCTGGCGATGAGCGAGGCCGGTGCGGGCAGCGACGTGGTCGGAATGAAGCTTCGTGCCGAAAAATCAGGCAACGGCTACCGGCTCAACGGCACCAAATTCTGGATCACGAACGGGACTCACGCCGACACGCTGGTGGTCTATGCCAAGACTTCCCCCGAGGACGGCAGCCGCGGCATTACGACTTTCATCATCGAAAAGGACATGGAGGGCTTTTCGATCGGCCAGAAGGTCGACAAATTGGGCATGCGCGGCAGCCCGACCGCCGAGCTGGTGTTCGATGACTGTTTCGTCCCGGCCGAAAATATCATGGGTCCTGAGAACGGCGGGGTCGGCGTCCTGATGAGCGGCCTCGACTATGAGCGGACCGTGCTTGCCGGCATCCAGCTCGGCATCATGCAGGCCTGCCTCGATACGGTCATCCCCTACGTCCGCGAGCGCAAGCAGTTCGGCAAGCCGGTCGGCAGCTTCCAGCTGATGCAAGCCAAGGTCGCCGACATGTACGTCGCGCTCAATTCGGCGCGGGCTTATGTCTACCAGGTCGCCAAGAGCTGCGACGCGGGCAAGACCACGCGGTTTGACGCGGCGGGTGCCATCCTGCTGGCGAGCGAAAGCGCAGTGAAGGTCGCCAATGAGGCGGTCCAGGCGCTGGGCGGCGCCGGCTACACCAAGGACTGGCCGGTCGAGCGCTTCTATCGCGACGCA
>DATJHF010000049.1:0-21554 GCA_035494075.1 Sphingomicrobium sp.
GCCCGGCGGCTCAGTCGGTGGCGATGGTTTCGGCCGATGCGCTGCAGGCCGCTGGCCTGACGGGCAATGCCCAGCATACCGGAGCGGTCGAGAAGATCGTTGCCGAGGCGCTTGGGCATGGCAGCGGGAATGGGCAGATCGACGCTCTGCTCGAAGCAATCCACGGCGGAAACGGCGGAGGTCAGGCGATTGCCAATCTGGCAAGCGCAGCGGCCAATGGCGTACCGGCTTGGGACATGGCATCAAACGGGGGTTCCGCTGGGAACTACGAGATGCTGATGAAGGTGGGTGCCGAAATGCTCCACCATGACGCGGTTCAGCCAACTCACAACGGCTGACCAAGGTAATTGCCCTCCCCGGTGGACGGGGAGGGTTTTTGCCTCTGACCAGAAGGGGGAAGACATGAAAAGGAAGCACTGGACGTTGATCGTTCCCGGGGCGGTGCTGATGTGCACATCTCCGGCGTTCGCGGTGGATCTGAGGGAGGCCGTCCAAGCCGCCCTCAATACCAACCCGGAAATCCGGCAGGCTGTGCACAACAAGCTGGCCACCAAGGAAGAGCGCAAGCAGGCCGAGGGCCTGTGGTATCCGCGCATTTCAGTCGAGGGTTCTGCGGGGGTTCGTGAGTTGCGCAACCCGACCCGCCGCGATCTAGGGATTGCGGGCGATACGCTGCATCCGGTCGAAGGCTTTGTGGTTGCCGACCAGCTGCTGTGGAACTCGGGCGGCCGCGTCGCGGAAATCAAGCGGCAGGCGTCCAGGACCGATGCCGCTGCTGCTCGTATCGAGGAGCGTAGCGAATTCGTCGCGCTCAACGTCAGCCGCGCCTACATCGACTATCTGCTGCAACAGCGGCTGGTGGCGATCGCGCAGGACAATGCGACGTTCCACGAACGGCTCGCTGGCGACCTTCGCGAAGGCGTTGCCCGGGGCTCGATCTCGGTCGCCGACCAGCAGCAGGCCGAAGAGCGGCTGCAGGCAGCGCGGACCCGCATCACCGAGGCCCGCGAGGACCTCGATACCGCGGCGATCCAGTTCCAGACGCTGACCGGCGTTCCGATCGATGCGGTCAATATGCCGCCCGATCTTTCGGCGATGATGCCGGCTTCGCTTCCGGAAGCGGAAGAACTTGCGCGGCAGAACAACCCGCGGGTCCAGGAAACCTTGGCCGACCTCAATACGGCACGGGAGGAAATCAAGACCGCCCAGGCCGAGTTGGGACCGCGTTTCAACGCCGAGGCAACCGCCAGGTACGGCGATGATATCGATGGCTTTAAGGGCCGCACTAGCGACCTTGGCGCGCGAGTGGTCATGCGCTGGAAAATCTTCGACGGCTTCGCCAATACGGCCAACGTCCGCGAACAAAAGCAGCGCGAGAACGAAACTCATGCTCGCCTGTTCGAGCGGACTCGTGCCGCCGAAGAGGATGTGCGTTCCGCGTGGAGCCGCCTGACCAACCAGGACCGGCTGGTCAACGAGCTCGCAACGCAGAGCCGCGTTACCGACGACCTGCTGCTCTCCTATCGCGAGCAGTTCAACGTCGGCCGGCGCTCGCTGCTTGACGTGCTGGACGCGCAGAACACCCGCTTCAATGTCCAGGCTTCGCTCGAAACGGCGCGGATGGCCAAGCTCTATGCGCAATATCGCGTATTGGCGGCTTCCAACCGGCTGATCGAGGCGCTCGGCGTGCAAATGCCGGCGGAAGCGGTCATGAACCAGCGGACGAAGTTCCACGTCAATCCAATCCCGCCGGAAGACCGGCAGGAGAATAGCTTCCCGTATCCGGTAATGGGCCCGCCTTCGATTGAGGCGAACTCTCCGCCGGTCGAAACGGCTCCGGCACCGGTCGAACCGGCTCCGGAACCGGCTCCGGCACCTACGGGCGGCCAGTAAGAAGGTATGAAGGGGACGGGTGTTGAGTATCATGCAATGGCTGGATTCCGCGCCGTCGCGTGAGATCGACCCGGTCCTCGACTGCCTGACCTTCCTCGCGCGTCGAGCAGACAGGCCGTCTTCCCCGGTCTTGCTGCGCGCGGGGTTGGCGCTTTCGGCCACGGGCACGCTGCCATTCCACCAAGTCGAGTCCGCGCTCGAGCAAGTGGGAATGCGTGGTGAGCCCGTGGCTCGTCGCCGCCTTTCCGGCTGGCGGCTGCAACAACTGCCAGCCATCGTCGAGTTGACCGACGATCGAGCCGTTGTCCTCCTTGAAATGAAGGCCGGCGAAGCGCTGGTCTACGCACCGGGCACCGCTGAACCGATGTGGGTTCCGGTAAGCGATTTCGAGGAAGCATTCACCGGTCATGCGGTGGCGGTCGAGCCGGATCCGACGGCCGAACGGGCCGGCGAACGGCCCTGGGACAAGGCCCGCCGGACCCATTGGTTCTGGTCGGAGGTCTGGAAGGTCCGCAAGGAATTCTGGCCGGTCCTGTTGGCGGCATTGATCGTCAACCTGCTCGCTCTGGCTGTGCCGCTATTCACGATGAACGTTTACGACCGCGTCATCCCCAACAAGGCGGTACCTACTCTGTGGGTCTTGGCGCTTGGGGTGTTCATCGCGCTTGGATGGGACTTCACCCTGCGCATCGCCCGCTCGCAGCTGGTCGACGAGATCGGCCGCAGGCTCGACGCCAAATATTCGCAGAAGCTGTTCGAAAAGGTAATGAACCTGCCGATGGCCGAGCGGCAAGGCAGTACCGGCGCCTTCGCCAAGCGGATCAGCGAATATGAAGGCGTACGCGACTTCTTCGCATCGACGTCCGTGGTGCTGCTGGTCGACATCGGCTTCCTGCTGGTGTTCCTGATCTTGATCACCGTTCTTGCCGGGCCGCTGGTGCTGGTGCCGATCGTCGGCATCGCCATCATGCTGACGGCCGGCGTGGTGCTGCAGCGGCGGATGGCCGGCGCATCACAGGATGCCCAGGCCGATAGCTCTCTGCAGCATTCGGTGCTGGTCGAATCTATCTCCGGAATCGAAACATTGAAGTCCGCGCGCGCCGAAGGCCAGATGCTCGGGCGCTGGCGGCGCTATGCCGCAATGTCTGCCGCCACGCAGGAAAAAATGCGGCGGCTAACAGCCGTTGCTGTTAACCTCGCCTCGATCAGCCAGCAGGCGATCAGTGTCGGCCTGGTGGTTGGCGGCTTCTACCTGTTCAACGACGGCAAGATCACGATGGGCGCGATCATCGCCATCGTCATGCTGGCCGGCCGGGCAATGTCGCCGATCGGCCAGTTCGCCTTCCTGATCACTCGCGCTCGCCAGTCGATGACCACGCTGGATTCGCTGCAGCGGATGATGGAAGCGACCGACGAGCGGCAGGTCGCGGCGCGCAGCATCGTTCCCGAGATCCGTAGCGGCCATCTTGAGATCAAGAACGCCGGCTTCCGCTATCCGGCCGCGAGTGTCGACAGCCTGAGCGGAATCAATCTCAAGATCGAGCCGGGCGAGCGGATTGCAATCATCGGCCGGGTCGCTTCGGGCAAGTCGACGCTTGGCCGGCTGATGTGCGGGCTCTACGCGCCGACCGACGGCGAGATGCTGGTCGATGCGCTCGACAGCCGCCAATACCATCCGCATCAACTTCGCGAGGCATTCCGCTTCGTCGGCCAGGACGCCGAGCTGTTTTCCGGGACCGTCCGCGACAATCTCATGCTGGGCGCCGCCAAGGCCGACGACCAACAACTGATCGATGCCGTGGTCCGTTCGGGCGCGGACATCTTCCTGTCGCGCGATGCCGCGGGCTTCGATCGTCCGGTCGGTGAGCGCGGCGCGCTCCTCTCGGGCGGTCAAAAGTCCTTGCTGGTCCTCGCTCGTGCGCTGGTCACCCCGTCGAAGCTGCTGTTCCTGGATGAGCCGACCGGCGCGATGGACACGCAGACCGAGCTTTACTTCATCGAGAAGCTGAAAGGCGCACTGGCCAAGGACCAGGCGCTGATCGTGTCGACCCATCGCCATAACATGCTGTCGATCTGCGACCGGCTGATCGTCATCGACTCCGGCAAGATCGTTGCCGACGGCCCGCGCGACCAGGTCCTGGGAAAGCTCTCGGCCGCGGCCAAGGCGGAGAAGCCGCAATGAGCGCGCTTCGTCTACCCCTAGCTAGCCGGGAAAAGCTTGGCTTCGTGGCCGCAGTGGCCCTCGGAGCTGTGGTAGGCGGCGCCGCCTTGCCGATCCAGCCGAACCAGGCTTCGGCGACGGTGACCATCGCTCCTTCTGTGGCTGCCTCGCTGATCGCCGCGACCTCGGGCCAGCACCTTATCGAAAACCGGGCGACCGGTGAAAGCGCCCGGCTGATCAATGCGGCAATGCCGTTCAGCAGCGCACCCGTGCTCGCTTCCCGCCCGTTCGACCTGTCCAACTCCGACCCGCTCGATCGGCGCCGTGCCCTGCTGTGCATGACCCAGGCGATCTACTACGAAGCCGGGTTCGAGCCGCTGGAGGGCCGCCGCGCGGTTGCCCAGGTGGTCATCAACCGCATGCGCCATCCGGCGTTTCCGAAGTCGGTCTGCGGCGTTGTCTACCAGGGCGCACGCGAGCCGGTCTGCCAGTTCAGCTTCGTCTGCGACGGTTCGCTCTACCGGCGCCCGGAGCTTGGCGCCTGGAAGGAAGCGGAGCGGATCGCTGCCGCCGCGCTCGACGGCTATGTCGAGAAGGCGGTCGGCGCCGCGACTTTCTATCACGCCGATTATGTCGCGCCCTATTGGGCGCCGCGGCTGGCCAAGATCACCCAGATCGGAGCGCATATTTTCTATCGGTGGCCGGGCGCATGGGGCTCGACCGCTGCCTTCACCGGCCGCTACATCGGCGAGCCGGCTGACCCGCTTTCGCTTCGTCCGCCGCTTCGGCAGGCGGTCCTGACCGACGGCACCGTCGTTCCCGTCGAGGATCCGGCGATCGCCGGACCGCCCGTTCCCCGCGCCGAAAACGATGTCGGCGGATTGCTCGATACGTCGAAGGGCTGGACTCTCAACATTCCGATGCCCTCGGACAGCAGCTCGGCGACGAAGTCGGTCGCCGATCATCAGACAAAGGCGCCAGAGCCGGCAAAGCCGGTCGTGCTGGCGGCGCGATAGCGAATAGGCTCGGACAATGGCGACCCTTCCTCTCCAGGCACCCGCTAGCAGGCGGCGGCGCGAACCCCTCACCGGGGCACGGCTGATCATCGTCTCGGTTTCGGTGGGCTTTGCACTCTTCCTGTTGTGGGCTGCCCTTGCTCAGGTCGACGAGGTCACCAAGGGCCAGGGCAAGGTCATTCCGTCGAGCAAGATCCAGATCATCCAATCGTCGACTCCGGCCACCATCGCCGAGCTGCTCGTACGGTCCGGCCAAGCGGTTAAGCGGGGCCAATTGCTCGCCCGCCTGGACAATCCGGAAAGCCGGTCGATTGAGGCAGAAACCGAGGCTCTGCAGGCCCGGTCGGTGCGATTGCAGGCCGAAGGCACGGGCGCATCCGCTTCGCTCCAGGGCGAGGAAGCCGAGTTGAGCGCAGTCCGCCGCCAGGCTCTGTCGAGCCGGGTTGCAGCGTTGCACGCGTCTGCGGAGCAGCGCCGGCGCGATGCGGCCGAAGCGGCTGCGACGATCAGTTCGCTGTCGCGCAGCCTGGCTTTGGCGCAGGAAAATGTCGACCGGCTGGCGCCGCTCGCGGCGAAGAACATCGTGCCCCAGACGGAGCTATCCACTGCCCAGCGTGAAGTGGTCGACCTCCAGGGTCGAATTGCCGCGGCGCGTGAGCAGCAGGGCCGGGCCATGGCCGCGGTCAGCGAAGCGAACAGCCAAGCGAGCGAGGCTTCCTTCACTTTCCGCCAGGAGGCGCTGAACGAGGCCAGCCAGGTCAACCAGAAGATCGCCGTCAATGAGCAGTCGTTGCGAGGCGCGAGCGGCCAGTCGGGCCGGCTGGAAATTCGATCGCCGGTCGACGGCGTCGTCAATGACGTCCAGGTGACGACGATCGGTGGCTTTGTCCAGGCCGGCGAGAAGGTCATGGAAGTGGTGCCGATGGGCGACAAGCTGCTCGTCGAAACCCGGGTCAAGCCGAGCGACATCGCCTTCATCAAGGTAGGCGACAAAGCGCTGGTCAAGGTGACCGCCTACGACTTCTCAACTTATGGCGGGCTCGAAGGAAAGGTCGTACGGGTGTCAGCGGACAGCATTTATGACGAGGCCGAGCGCCAGGCCTATTTCATCGTCATCGTCGAAACCCAAAAGAGCTATCTGATGGCCGCCGGACGCCGCCTCCCGATCACTCCTGGCATGATGACCGACACCCAGATTATCACCGGCCGCAAGAGCGTATTGAGCTACCTGCTGAAGCCGGTGCTGAAGGCGCGCAGCGACGCACTTCGCGAACGCTGATCCCGATTTCAAATTCAGAGGCTGGTCGTCGCCGGGACTAGGCTGACCGACTCGCGTACGACTTCCGGCAATTCGCCCGCGCCCGATGAGGGCTCGAACTTGGCCTCGGCCAGGGCCACCGGGGCCATGACGCCGCTGCTGGCATATTGCACCGGCGGCAGTTCGCGGCGGTAGCCATGGGTGTATTCATGGCCGGCGGTGAAGGTCAGCACCGGCTTGTAATCCTGCACGTCGCTGGAATCGACGATCCGGTCGGTACCGTTGTCGAGCACCAGGAAGCGGCCCGCGGCGCGCACCACCAGCACCGCATGGTCCGCCCGGCGCGACAGGTCCTTCAGTACGACCAGATAAAGATCCTTGTCGGCTACGCCGGCGGCGCGAAGCATCGCCCGCTTGGCGAGTGCAAAATCCTCACAGTCGCCGCGTCCGCGCGCCAGCGTTTCCGATGCCGGCAGCCAGCGATCCGCAACCCCGAACTGGATGCGGTCGTCGACGAACCGCACGCGCGCATTCACATAGCTGTTGACCGCCTCGAGCTTGGCGATGACGCCCTGCCCGCGAAGCGATGCGGCGAAGGCGCCGGCGTTGCCGCCGACACCTGCCCCTGAAACCTTGTTCCAGCGCGCGTCGAGCGGGCTGCGGCCAATCGGCAAGGCAACGCTGTTGAACACGTCCGGACGATCCGCCGAAACCGGCGAGCGGTCGTAAGTGACCACCGCCTGCTGGATCGGAAGGCTGCGGCCGGCCGGCACGACATAGGAGCTGTAGAGCGGGCGGCCGCCCTGCTGGGAAGTAATCGCAGCCAGAGCGCTTGGCGCTCCGCCGAGGATCGCCTCGGTCTTGGTTATCGACCGGAATGCGCCGCTAACCACTTGTGCCTGGGCCGGAACGGCAAGCGCGGCAAGGGCCAGGCCAGCGAGAAGGCGACGGGAGAAGCGGGCGGCGCTGTTCATGCCCTGCTTGTCGCAGGACAAGGAAAAAACTGGCTTAAATCACAAGGTTAACGAGTGATTATCCTAGTTCAGCGAGAAAGGATTCAATCGCCATATTAAATGCAGGCGGCTGCTCGGCATTGGCAAGGTGGCCGGCGTTCGCGATCCGCTCCAGCCGCGATCCGGCTATCGTCCGGGCGAGCTCTTCGGACAGGGCCGGCGGAGTGATGCCGTCCTCCTCGCCGACCAGGATCAGGGCCGGGACGCCGATTGCCGCCGCCCGGCCCCGCTGGTCGGCCAGCCACACCGCTTCCACGCCGATGCGATAGGCGGCCGGGTCGATCTCGGCCATTGTCTCGATGACCTCGGATCGCAGCTCTTCGGTCGCCGCGCTTCCCAGCAACAGGCCGGATCGCGCTTCCGCCAGCGCGCGCATCGTCATCGTGTGGCTTGCGGCCACCGACCGGTCGTAAATCGCCTGCCCATTCGGATGGACGGCGAAGCTGTCGGCGATGATCAGCGACGCGCAGCGCTGCGGCGCCACGGTATGCATCGCGATCGCGATCACGCCGCCCAGCGACAGGCCGCAGACATGGGCGCGCCCGATCCCAAGCGCAGTCATCGCCGCAACCATCGACGCCGCGAAATCGTCGCGCGTCGCATATTCCACCAGGTCGCTTTCGCCGTAGCCTGGATAGTCGAGCGCCACCGCGCGCCTGGTCTTGCCGAAATGTTCGAGCTGCGGCCGCCACACGCTCTTGTCGGACCCGACGCCATGCAGGAACAGGATCGGCGTTGCATCGCCGCCGCCAGCCTCAATATATCCGATGCGCCCCCGCGCGGTCGCTATGCTCGCCATCGGCGACATCATGGGGTCGCGCGGCCGCACATTGCAAGTTAGGGTCCGCCCCATGACCAGCATGACCGTCAATGGCGAGGCAATCCACTACAAGCTCGATCCGGAAACGCCGCTGCTTTTCGCACTGCGCGAGGCGTCCAACCTCACCGGCACCAAGCACGGCTGCTACAGCGGCGACTGCGGCAGCTGCACGGTGATCGTCGACGGCCGCGCTGCCTTGTCGTGCCAATTGACCGTTGCCGCGGCCGAAGGCGCCGACATCACCACCATCGAAGGTCTGTCGGCCGACCGCGCGCATCCATTGCAGCAGGCATGGGCGGCGGAGCAGGTCAGCCAGTGCGGCCGCTGTGATCCCGGGTTCATCATGGCGCTTGCGGCGCTGATGCGGGCAACGCCCAACCCGGCCCCGGAGCAACTGGCGGCCCTGCCCAACATCTGCCGGTGCGGAGCGACTCCGCGGATCTTGAAGGCCGTGGCGAGAGCCGCGCAAGTCGCGGCGCCGCTGGGTCCTGTTGCCGGCCCGCCGGGCCCGGCGAATCCTGAACAAACGGAATCGGTTCGGTTAAGCAACGGCTCATCGTCCGAATCCCACATTCCACCCAACGGCACATGAAGTCGAAGGTTGGAGTAGAAGGTAATGCGTATACCAGTTTTTCCCTTGCTGATGGCCAGCGTTCTGATGCCGGTCGCGGCCCAGGCCGCGCCGGGCGGCTGGGGCACGCGCACCCACAGCGAGCGCTCAGAAAGCAATGACGACAAGCCCAAGGATCGGACGCAGCGCGTCGAGCAAGTCGAGCGCGTTGAGCGTTCGAACAGCGACACTCCCCCGGCCCATGCCGAGCGCGCGCAACGCAACGTCGAGGCCAATGCCGGCGAACAGCGTGTTCGCCACTCTGGCGGCGAGCAGGTGCAGCAGGTCGAGCAGGTCCAGCAGGTGGAACAGGTTGTGCGGGTTCGCCGCGGCGACCGCAGCAGCGACGGCGCCGCCCGCAGGATCCGGTGGACCGGCGAACAGCGCACGGCCCAGCAACAGCAACAGCAACAGCAGCAGCAGCAACAGCAACAGCAACAGCAGGACAGTGTCCAGGTCCACCGCGACCGCGGCGGGTTCGAGGGCCTGCACGACCGCATCGTCCGTAACGGCGACCGGGTCGACAGCAAGCACCGCTGGTCGCGCGACTGGCGGAACGACAACCACTATAATTGGTACAGCTACCGCAACCGTTACGGTTCCCTCTACCGGCTGGGCCGCTACAACGACCCGTACGGCTATGGCTATCGCCGTTTCTCGATCGGCTACAATCTTTGGCCGAGCTATTTCGGCTCGAACTATTGGCTGAACGATCCGTGGCAGTATCGCCTGCCGCCGGCCTACGGCCCATACCGTTGGGTGCGTTATTATGACGACGCGCTGCTGGTGAATATTTACGACGGCCAGGTCGTCGACGTGATCTACAACTTCTTCTGGTAGACTTGGGCTAGCAGTTGGTCGAAGGGGCGTTGCGGTGGACCGCGGCGCCCCTTTTGCCGTCGGCCATCCCGGGTGCGCACCGCTGTTGTGCGCCAATCAAGAGGTCGATGATGAATTTGAAGCTTGTCCTTGCCATTTCCGCTGCCGTCATTGCCCTGCCGGTCACTCCAGCCATTGCCCAGGCGGCACCGGCGGCGACGGCGCCGGTTGAAACCGCGCATGACCGGCTCTTCCGGCTGTTCAAGGAAAGCGACGAGGCCAGTCTCAAGCGCAACCCGATCAACGCGCTGTTTCGTGGCGACCTGCGCTACGCCGAACATCTCGGCGACAGCATAACCGACCAATATTATGCCGGCGAGCGCGCCGCCGCCGAGGCGGATCTCGCTGCGCTCCATTCGATCGATCGCGCCGCGCTCAATCAGACCGACCAGATTGCCTATGACGTCTTCGAATTTTCGACCACCGACACGCTGAAAGGCCTTCAGCCGGACATGCTGGCTCTGACCGCCGTCCGGCCGATGAACCATTTCTTCGGCTTTCACACTTTCTACCCGACCTTCGCCAGCGGCAAGGGCGCGGCGCCGTTCAAAACGCTCGCCGATTATGAGAACAACCTGAAGCGTCACGCCGAGTTCGTCATCTACCTCGACCGGGCGATCGGCCGCTTCCGCGAGGGCGAGAAGAGCGGCGTCGTCGAAACCAAGATGACCGTCCGCAACATGATCGAGCAGCTCGACACCCAGCTGGTCCAGAAGCCGGAGGACTCGCCATATTTCGGCCCGGTCAAGCAATTCCCCGACAGCATTGGCGCGGCCGACCGCGCCCGGCTGACGGCGGCCTATCGCGCGGCGATCGCCGATGAGCTCGATCCGGCGCTTTTTCGGCTGCGCGACTTCCTTAAGAACGAATATCTGCAGAACGCGCGCGACGGCTACGGCCTGATGTACATGAAGGGCGGCGACAAGCTGTACCGCTACTTGGTCCAGTCGACGACCACTCTGCCGCTGACGCCGGAAGAGATCCACGAGACCGGCCTCAAGGAAGTCGCCCGGATCACCGGCGAGATGGAGAAGGTCCGCAAGGAGGTCGGCTTCAAGGGGACCCTGCCGCAATTCTTCGACTATCTGAGGACCGACCCAAAGTTCAAGAAACCGACCCGCGAAGCGCTGACCCAAGGCTATTACGACATCGGTAAGGCGGTCGACGCCAAGCTTCCGGCCTATTTCTCGACGCTGCCCAAGGCGAAGCTCGACATCCGGCCCTACGAGCCGTTCCGCGAAAAGTTCGAGGCCGGCGGCAGCTATGAGCCGGGCACGCCCGATGCGTCACGCCCCGGCACCTTCTATTTCAATGCCTATGATCTGCCGTCGCGGACCACGCCGGGAATGACCACTCTTTATCTTCATGAGGGATCGCCAGGGCATCACTTCCAGATCAGCCTGGCGCAGGAGAATGGCGCACTTCCGCCGTTCATGCGGTTCGGCGGCAATACCGCCTTTGCCGAAGGCTGGGCGCTGTATGCCGAAACGCTGGGCTATGACATGGGCTTCTACAAGGACCCATATCAGCGCTTCGGCACATTGTCGGACGAAATGCTGCGGGCAATGCGGCTGGTGGTCGACACGGGCATCCACTCCAAGGGTTGGACCCGTGAACAGGCGATCGATTACATGCTGGCCCATTCGAACATGGGCAAGACCGATGCGACCGCCGAGGTCGAGCGCTACATCGCCATTCCAAGCCAGGCGCTGGCCTACAAGACCGGGGCGATGACCATCCAGCGCCTGCGGCGCAAGGCAGAGGCCGAGCTCGGGCCCAAGTTCGACATCCGCGAATTCCATGCCCAGGTGCTGATGACCGGCGCCCTGCCGCTCGCCATTTTGGAGCGGAAGATCGACCGCTGGATCGCTGCCAAAAAGGGTAGTTAGGGACGAGTGAGCGGGATGCTCAGCCCTGGGCGTCCCGCTCGTCGAGCCGCACCATCGGCTGGTTCTTGATCTCTTTTTTGACGAAGCTGGTCTCGTAGCGCCGGACCATTGGCCCCGCGGCCAGCTCGGCGTCGGCGAACGCATTGAATTCGGCCATGTCGCGGCAGGCGACCAGCAGCAGCATGTCGTCGCTACCGCTGACTTCCAGGCAAAGTTGGACCTCCGGGCGCGCTTTCAAGCGATTTCGAAACTCGTTGAAATGCGCTGCCTGCTCATGCTCGTGGAGCTGGAGGCGAACGATCGCGCGCAAGCGCCGGTCGACGATCTCCGCCGACAACAGGGCGACGGTGCGCGCGATCGCGCCGCTGTCTCTGAGGCGTCTGATCCGCCGTGCGATCGCCGATGGGGACAGCGCGACAAGCTCTGCCAGCTGATCGGCGGTACGGTCGGCATCCTCCTGCAGCGCATTTAGGAGCTTGAGGTCGAAACTGTCGAACATCTGTCGAACCTTGCCAAAATTTGGCACGAGCGCTAGTTGAATTGCGCCGCTTCGGCGGCCGGACTGGCGTATAGGTTACCCTAAGGGGTCAATGCCATGTTGTCGCGAATTGCAACATCGATCATTGCCGTATCGCTAGCGATTGCCACGCAGGCCTCGGCTGCAACTCCGGCGAATCACAAAAATTGCCCGTCCAAGGCGCTCCAGCATGCGAAGGTCGCCGCGGCCAAGCCCGCCACGTCAACCAAGTGGGGCGGTGGTGGCGCGGGCGCGCAAATGCGGCGCTCTCCCGACATCCAGATCCTTAGTTTCGGGCCCTAATCCTTCCCATTGAAAGTTCGGTAAGCTCCATTTTTTGGCGCAATTTCGGTCGCTGCCGCGCGCTGCGCGCAAATATCCGCTCATTCAGGAAATCGTTCATCCGGCAGAAACCTGGATTCGGCCGAAAAGCGCGAAATGACGCACGAAATGGGAGGTTGTTATGCGTTTGAAGATGAATTTCTGCAGGATTTCGCTTTTGCTGACGGCTGCGGCAGTGCCGGCCGGAGCGCTAGTCGCGCAGGTCGCCACGCCAGCCGCCCAAGCGGGCGAAGCCGCGACCGGCGCCGCTGCATTGCCTCTTGAGCAAGGCGAGGGCCGGGCTGTTGCGACCAAGCTCGCCGACGATCTGCTGACGTCTTTCGTCTATCGCCAGCAGGCTATCCAATATGCCGATATGCTGCGCAGGAATGCGGCGGCGGGCCGCTACGATGGCGGCAATAGGGGCGACCTGGCCAGGCTGATTACTGACGATTTGCAGGCCGTCCACAAGGATGGGCATCTCCATGTTTCACCGGCCGAAGCCAGCCCCGGGCCCGGTTCGGGGCCGCGCGCTGAGGCGGCCGTCCCGCGCAAATTCCCGCCGTTGATCCAGTCGGCGAAAACGATCGCGCCGGGGATCGGCTATATCCGCTTCACTGCCTTCATGGGCCGCGACGAAGAGCTGGCCGCCATTCGCAAATGGCTCGCCGACAATCGCGACGCGCAGACGCTTATTTTCGATCTCCGCAACCATCATGGCGGCGGGCTCGACGAAATGGACGTGATCTTCCCCTATCTGTTCGCAGAGCGCACGCCGCTGGTGAAGATGGCCGTCGCCAAATACATCCATGATCAGGGGCGCTACTCGGCAGGCGACCGCCCGACGATCCAGACCGCAATCGAGGGCGACCAGGTCGTGGACACCCACTTCGCGATCCCGGGCGAGGACACGCCGCTGCGCAAAGCCAAGGTATATGTGCTGGTGTCGAATGCCACTGCGTCGGCCGCGGAGCATTTCGCGCTCGCCCTGAAGTCGACCGGCCGCGCCACCTTGATTGGCGAGCCGACGACGGGCGCCAACCATTTCGGCGGCAGCCAGCCGATCAGCGATCATTTCGCCGTGTGGATGCCCGTTGGACGGACCTATGACATCAAGACCGGCAAGGATTGGGAAGGCGGCGGCATTGCTCCCGACATCGCGATCGATCCGGCCCAGGCGCTAGTGGTGGCGCTTGAGAAGTCAGGCCTAAGCCATGACCAGGCGCTGGCGCTAAACTCGACGGAAGTCCCCGCTGAACCGGTTCACCGGGACAAGCTGAGATCGCGTTAGGCGACCGCTTCCTCGAGCGCTTCGGCGATCAGGCGGCGGCTGTTGTCGATCCCATAGAGGGCGATGAAGCTGCCCATGCGCGGGCCCTGGCTGGATCCGAGCAGCGTCTCGTACAGCGCCTGGAACCAGTGCCTCAGGCTTTCGAACGGGTGGCGCTTGCCGACCGCGAACACCACGTTCTGGATCTCGTCGCCGGGCGTGTCGGGCGAAAGCTTGGCTAGCTCGGCATCGAGATCCTTTAGCGCGTCGACTTCGTGACGGTTTGGCGCGCGCCGCTCCAGCGTCGGCGCCACGAAGTCTCGGGCATAGTTGACCGCCAGGCCGATCAAATTGTCGAGTTCGGGATCGGCCGCCGGCGATGTTCCCGGCGCATAGCGCTGGACGAAGCGCCAGGCGGTTTCCTTGTCGGCGACGCCGGGCAATGAGGCGAGGTTCAGCAGCAGCCCATAGGTCAACGGCAGCGTCTCAGTCGGCACCTTGCCGCCGTGGATGTGATGTACCGGGTTGCCCAGCTTCTGCTCGACCGGTTGGCCCGGATAATTGGCGCGGAACTGATAATATTCGTCGACCGCGCGGGGGATGACGCCGATGTGGAGGCTCTTGGCCTTGCGCGGCTCGCGATAGGCGAAAAAGGCCAGGCTCTCCTCATTGCCGTAGGTAAGCCAATCCTCGAGGCTAAGCCCATTGCCCTTCGACTTGGAGATTTTCTCGCCCTTTTCATCGAGGAACATCTCATAGTTGAAACCCTCGGGCGGCCGGCCTCCGATGACACGGGTGATCTTGCCCGACTGGATGACGCTGTCGATCAGGTCCTTGCCGGCCATTTCATAATCGACCCCGAGCGCAGTCCACCTCAGCGCCCAGTCGACCTTCCACTGCAGCTTCGACAGGCCCGACAGCGCCGATTGCTCGATTTCGGACTCGTCCTCGTCGGTGAAGGCGATGGTGCCTGCTTCGGCATCAACCACGCGGACCGGGACCTGCAGCACCTTGCCGGTGACCGGCGAGATCGGGAGCACCGGCGAATAAGTCTGCCGCCGCTCCTGGCGCAAGGTGGGTAACATCACGCCCAGGATTTCGTCCCATTTGCGCAGGACCTGCCGGATCGTCTCGTCGAACCGGCCGGAGGCATAATATTCGGTCGAGGAGGCAAAATCGTAGTCGAAGCCGAAGCGGTCGAGGAAGCGCCGCAGCATCGCATTATTGTGAGCAGCAAAGCTCTCATATTCGCCGAACGGGTCCGGCACCTTGGTCAGCGGGTGACCGAGGTACTTCGCCAGCAGTTCCTGGTTGGGGACGTTGTCGGGCACCTTGCGCAGCCCGTCCATGTCATCGCTGAACGCGATCAACCGTGTCGGCGCGCCGCCCGAGAGCTCCTCGAAGGCATGGCGGACCATGGTGGTCCGCAGAACCTCATTGAAAGTGCCGATGTGCGGCAGCCCGGAGGGTCCGTAGCCGGTTTCGAAGATTATCTCTTCACCCTTCGGCTTGCCCTCCGGCCAGCGCTTGAGCAACTTGCGCGCTTCCTCATAGGGCCAGGCCTTGCTTGTCATGGCCGCATTGCGGATCACTTCGTCGCTCAACTGTTGCCCTTTCGTTCCAGCCTGTTCATTGCTGGGCCTGTCGTGGCCGCTCCTTTGCCTCTTCCTGCCCTCCATGCAACCCATGCCGGCATCTGGATCGCCCTCGGGGGAGAAGTGCGCGAGGCTTCGCGCGGGGAGGCGATCGCCCGGCTGGCGGAGACGCCGCACATCATCCTGAATGCGCCACTGGTCGGCCAACGCCTCGGCTATCCCGATGTGTCCGGGCTCGACCTGCTTGAACTATTCGCCTTCATCCATCCCGCCCGTTTTGCCGTTCCGACCGTCTCCGGATTGGCCCGGGCTTGCGAGGTCGAGCCGCCGAATGACGACGCCCAGGCCGCAGGCACGTTGGTCCGAATCGCGGAATCGCTGCTCGATCGGCTGGCGGATTCCGACTGGCCGGAGCGCGAGGGCGCCTGGACCGCGAACGCATCCCTGACCCGGCTTGGCTGGACCTGGGCCCCGCTCGTCGGCAAGCGCCTCGCCAAGCCCGAGCGGGGCGAGCGGATGCTTTTCTCCCGGCTTCCGCAATGGGAAGAGCAGGGCGACCGGCCGCAACCCAAGACCGTCTCCATCCCGCCCGCCGACGCCGAGGCCAGGCTGGCGGAGCTGACCGGCAAGGGCTCCGAGCCGCGCGAAGGGCAGCGGGCCATGGCCGGCGAGACTGCGGCAATCTTCGCTCCGCGCTGTGCCTCGGGCGAGCCCAATTTGCTGCTGGCCGAGGCGGGCACGGGAATCGGCAAGACGCTCGCTTATCTTGCGCCGGCCTCGCTGTGGGCCGATCGGGCCCAGGGCACGGTCTGGGTTTCGACCTTTACCAAGGCGCTGCAGCGACAGCTGGATGCAGAGAGCCGCAGGCTGTTTCCCGATCCGGTGGAGCGCAACCGGCGGATCGTGATCCGCAAGGGGCGGGAGAATTATCTCTGCCTGCTCAATCTCGAGGACGCGATGCAGGGCGCGTTTGCCGGGCGTGCCGCCGTGCTGGCCCAGCTGGCCGGTCGATGGGCCGCCTATACCAAGGACGGGGACATGGTCGGCGGCGATCTGCCAGGCTGGCTGCCGAGCCTGTTTCGCCGGGCTGGCGCAGCCGCGCTCACCGACCGCCGCGGCGAATGCGTCTATGCCGGCTGCCCGCACTACCGGAAATGCTTCATTGAGCGGGCCGAGCGGGCCGGTCGGGAAGCCGACCTGGTGATCGCCAATCATGCGCTGGTGATGGTCAACGCCGCTCGCGGCCGGCCCGACGCGCCGACCCGGATCATTTTCGACGAGGGCCATCACCTGTTCGACGCGGCGGATTCCACCTTCTCCGCAGCATTGACCGGGCAGGAAGCGATAGAAATGCGCCGCTGGATTGTCGGGCCGGAGGGCAAGTCGCGCGGCCGACGCCGCGGCCTTGCGGCGCGGCTGCTCGACGTTTGCGCCTATGATGAAGCCGGTGCGCAGGCGCTGGATGCTGCGATCGAAGCGGCGCGCGCCCTACCCTCCGATGGCTGGCTCGGACGAGTCGCGGAAGGCGATCCGTTTGGCCCGCTCGAAGCGCTGTTCGCCGAGGTTCGCGGCACCGTCTATGCCCGGGCCAAGGCGCAGGAGGCCGGCTATGGCCTGGAGACCGAATTGGCCGAGCCTGACGGCAATCTTGTCACGGCGGCCGGCGCGGCAATGGAGGCGTTGGAATCGCTGGCGAAACCGCTCGCCACGCTGGGCCGCCGGCTGGAAGCCGTGCTGGAGGACGCGCCGGATTGGCTCGACAGCCAGGCTCGGGCGCGGGTCGAGGGCGCGATCAGCGGCCTCGCCTGGCGGCGCGAAACGCTGGCGGCATGGATCGCCTTGCTGGGCCGGGTGGGCGGCGTGGCCGATCCGGATTTCGTCGACTGGCTGGCGATCGAGCGGATCGAGGGCCGCGAATATGATGTAGGATTTCACCGCCACTGGCTCGATCCTACACGGCCGCTGGCCCGCGCCGTGCTGGAGCCCGCCCATGGCGTGCTGGTGACCTCCGCGACCCTGCGCGGAAGCGATGGCTGGGAGGGCGCCGAGGCACGGACCGGCGCACTGCATTTGCGTAATCCGGTCGGTCATTTCGAAGCGGCCAGCCCATTCGATTATGCCGAGCAGGCGGAGGTGCTGGTCGTCACCGATATCGGCCGCAACGACATCGGCGCGCTGGCGGGAGCATATGCCCGGCTGATTGAAGCCGCCGAAGGCGGGACGCTCGGGTTGTTCACCGCCATCCAGCGGCTGCGTGGCGTGCACGCCCGCATCGCCGACCGGCTAGCCCGGGCGGGTTTACCGCTGCTCGCCCAGCACATCGACCCGATCGACACGGGCACATTGGTCGATATTTTCCGAGACGATCCGCACGCTTCATTGCTCGGCACCGATGCGCTTCGCGACGGCGTCGATGTCCCCGGCGAATCGCTTCGGCTGGTGGTCATGGAAAGGGTGCCCTGGCCGCGGCCGACCGTTCTTCACGCAGCGCGCAAGCTGGCCAATGGCGGCAGTTCCTATGACGACAGGGTGGTGCGAGCCAGGCTCGCCCAAGCATTTGGCCGGCTGATCCGCAGGCAAGGAGACAGGGGCCTGTTCGTGATCCTGTCGAGCGCATTACCGTCGCGGCTCTTGACGGCATTCCCGCCCGAAGTCGCGGTATCCCGTGTCCCGCTCGAAGTGGCGCTGGCCCGTGTTCGAACGAAGCTATTTGGCTCGGTCCGCGTTGAACCGGCGGAGACTGTCACATGAAGAGCCTGACCCTGTTCCGCCATGCCAAGACCGAGCGCGATGCCGATAGCGGGCGCGACTTCGACCGGCGGCTGATCGAACGAGGTCAGCGGGACTCCAGACGCATGGGGCAGGAAATCAGCAAATTAGGCCTATCCTTCGACCTCGTCCTGTCGAGCCCGGCGGCGAGGGCGTCCGAGACCGCGGAGCTCGCCGGCCTGTCGCCCCGCTACGACGAACGAATTTATGACGCCTCAACGGGCGACTTATTGACCCTCACCCAGCAGACCTCGAACGAGATTAATCGCCTGGCGATGGTTGGTCACAATCCGGGATTTGAAAGGCTGGCTTCGAAGCTCCTTGGAGGCGACATTGAAATGCCGACCGGCTCAGTGGTCGAAATCGCACTCCCGATCGATCACTGGCAGGACGCTGGCAACGGCGGCGGACAACTGGTCCGCTTCTTGAAGCCAAAACAACTGGACTAGCTGTCGAGAGCTGCCGCGAGGCGGTGGCGGAGAGCCTTCAACCGATCGATGTCGATCCGCCCCTGTTCCTCCGGAATCGGCGTATCGACCCCGTATGAAGGTTGCGGAACCATGTTCACCGGAGTCAAAACGAGCGGCTCCTCGTTGATTTCGCTCCTGGAGCGAAGCAGCTTTTGCACGCCTTTGATCGTGTAGCCTTCCTCATTGAGGAGGCGGTGAATGCGCCTGGCCAGCGCAACGTCAGCAGGGCGGTAATAGCGGCGGTTGCCGGCGCGCTGCAGCGGCCGAAGCTGTGGGAATTTCGTCTCCCAATATCGCAATATATGCTGGGCGACGCCAAGCTCGGCGGAAAGCTCGCCGATTGTGCGGAAGGCGTCCGGAGCCTTTTCGCCGGTCGCCATGCCGGCCGCTACTTGGCGATCCGATCGCGCATGATCTGGCTGGCGCGGAAGGTCATTACGCGCCGGGGAGCGATCGGTACCTCAATGCCGGTCTTCGGATTGCGGCCAACCCGCTGACCCTTGTCGCGCAGGATGAAGGTGCCGAAACCGGAGATTTTCACATTCTGGCCGACGCCCAATGCGTGGCACATGTGATGGAGCACCCGCTCGACGATTCCGGCGCTTTCCGCGCGCGACACGCCAAGCCGATTGTGGACGATGTCGGACAGGTCGGCGCGGGTCAGTGTGCCCGCATGCAAACCATCGGTCGAACGGGCAACACCCGCGTCTGCCATGATAATCTCCGCCCCCTAGAAAAGCGTCAGTCTCGGTTATTCGTTACGCTATCGCAAAGCCCTGCGTCCCGCAATTCAACTTTTGGCAGATTTTCCTTGGCATTCAATAGCGGAGAGCGGCCGCGCCCCAAGTAAAACCTCCACCCATCGCTTCGAGCACCAAAAGATCGCCGCGCTTGATGCGGCCGTCGCGGACCGCCGTGTCGAGCGCCAGCGGTACCGACGCAGCCGAGGTATTGGCATGCCGGTCAACCGTGACGATCACTTTTTCGGGAGCAAGACTCAGTTTCCTGGCCGTCGCGTCTAGGATCCGGGCATTGGCCTGGTGCGGCACCACCCAGTCGATGTCCGCAATGCCGAGTTCCGCATCCGACAGGACTTCACCCAACACATCGGCCAGATTGACCACTGCATGCCGGAAGACCTCGCGTCCCTTCATGCGCAGCTTGCCGACGGTGCCGGTAGTTGATGGGCCGCCGTCGACGAACAGCAGGCCATTGTGCCGGCCGTCGGCATGAAGCCGGGTCGAGAGGATGCCCGTTTCGCCTTCTTCCGCCTCAAGTACCACCGCGCCGGCTCCGTCGCCGAACAGCACGCAGGTCGTGCGGTCCTCCCAGTCGAGGATTCGGCTGAAGGTTTCCGATCCGATCACTAATGCCCGCTTGGCGTTGCCGCCCCGCAGCATCGAGTCGGCCACGGTCAGTGCGTAAAGGAAGCCGGTGCATACCGCGTGGACGTCGAATGCAATGCAATCGTCGATGCCGAGCAGCGCCTGAACCTTGGTCGCCGATGACGGGAACGTCTGGTCGGGTGTGGCGGTAGCCAGAACGATGAGGCCGATGTCGTTGGGTGCCATGCCCGCAGCCTCGAGCGCCTTGCGGCAGGCGTCGACGGCTAGCGTCGCGGTAGTTTCGCCGTCGGCGGCAATATAGCGGCTGCGGATGCCGGTCCGTTCGACGATCCATTCGTCGGACGTATCGACCCGCTCCGCCAGCTCGGCATTGTCAACGCGTCGATCCGGCAGGGCCGATCCGGTGCCTTTGACGACGGAGCGAAGGGTCATTCAGAGGCCTCACCATTGAACGCGTGGGCCCGGAAATTATCGAGGTCTTCACCGATTTTCCGGGTAATATCGTTGCGGACCATCGACGCAGCGACCCCGATCGCATTGGCGACGCCCTTATAGTTGGCGCCTCCATGGCTCTTCACCACCAGGCCATTCAAGCCCAAAAATACCGCGCCATTATGATTATTGGGATCGAGGTGAACCTTGAGCAGGTTCAGGGCCGGCTTCGACAATGCGAAACCGGCCTTTGAACGAAGCGACGATGTAAAGGCGCGGCGTAGCAGATCGGTCACGAAGCGCGCCGTCCCTTCCGCGGTCTTCAAGGCGATGTTGCCCGAAAAACCGTCCGTGACGACCACGTCGAGGTCGCCGCGGCTCAGCCGGTCGCCCTCGGTAAAGCCCTCAAATCGCAGTGGCAGATAGTCGGCGTCGCGCAGCAGCGCCGCGGCTTCCTTGAGCTCGTCGGTTCCCTTGAGTTCTTCGGTGCCGATGTTGAGCAGCTTCACTCGCGGCTTGGCGATTCCCAGCACGGTTCTCGCATAAGCCGAGCCCATCACTGCGAATTGCACCAGATTCTGTGCGTCACACTCGGTGTTGGCGCCCAGGTCGAGCATCACGCAATCCGTTGTGCCAAGCGTCGGCAGCAGCGCGGCCAACGCCGGCCGGTCGATGCCGGGCATCGTCCGTAGCGCCAGCTTGGCCATCGCCATCAGCGCGCCGGTATTGCCGCCGGACAGGGCAGCATTTGCCTGGCCTTCCTTTACGGCGTTGATCGCCAACCCCATCGATGTGGTCTTGGCGCGGCGAATTGCCTGGCTCGGCTTTTCGGAGGCATGAATTGAGTCGGTGCAGTGGTGGAGCGAGACCGCATCGACCAGCGGCTGATGCTTTGCCAGTTCAGGGGCGATTTGGGCTTCATCGCCGAAAAGGTCGAATCGAAGCGATCGATCCTTGCGGCGCGCGCGGGCCATCCCGGCGATCATCACCGCCGGGCCAATGTCACCTCCCATGGCGTCAATCGCGATGCGCGGGCTCACGGCCATGCGTGGGATGCCCCGGTCCGCGTTGCCGCTCAGGCCTCGGTCGAAACGATCTCGCGGCCGTTATAATGGCCGCAGGCCGAGCAAAGGTTGTGCGGAAGCTTCAGTTCCCCGCAGTTCGGGCACTCCTGGAAGCTGGCCGGGCTCAGCGCGTGATGGCTGCGGCGCATGTTCCGCTTCGAGGGCGATGTTTTTCTCTTAGGGACGGCCATCTCGGCTCTTCCTTAAATCTCTGCCAAAAAAATTGGCGAC
>DATJHF010000050.1:0-32152 GCA_035494075.1 Sphingomicrobium sp.
TTGTTTGCCCGCCGACCAGCCTAATCGGTTTCGAAACGCGACCCGAAGGAGAAGCGACATGGCCCAAGCCTGGCATTTGATGCGCCGTCCGAATGGCATGCCGGTCCCTGACGATTTCGCCCTCAAATCCTTCGACCAGCCGGAGCTTGGCGACGGCATGGTCCGCGTCCGTAACCGCTGGCTGTCGGTCGACCCATACATGCGCGGGCGAATGAATGACGTGAAGAGCTACGTCCCTCCGTTCGCGATCGATGCGCCGATGGAGGGCGGCGCCGTCGGCGAGGTGATCGAGAGCAACGATCCCGGTTTCGCGCCCGGCGACATGGTGCTTCACATGGGCGGCTGGCGCGACGAGGCCGTCGCCCCCGCCTCTTCGCTCAACAAGCTGCCGCCAATTCCCGGCGTCGAGCCGCAGGCCTTCCTCGGCAATCTCGGCCTGACCGGCGGCACCGCCTATTTCGGCCTGCTCGAGGCCGCCGCGGCCAAGGAGGGCGACATCGTGTTCGTTTCCGCCGCGGCGGGCGCAGTGGGATCGGCGGTGGTTCAGATTGCCAAGGCCAAGGGCATGACGGTGATCGGCTCGGCCGGCGGCGCTGACAAATGCGAGTTCGTCCGGTCGCTGGGGGCCGACGCGGTGGTCGATTACAAGGCCGGACCGGTGCTGAAGCAGCTGGCCGAGGCCGCTCCCAAGGGCATCGACGTCTATTTCGACAACGTCGGCGGCGACCATCTCGACGCGGCGCTGGCGCTGGCCCGCAAGGATGCGCGCTTCGCCATTTGCGGAATGATCGAGGGCTATAACGAAGCCCACCCGACCTGCCTCAAGTTCATCATGCGGATCATCGCCATGCGGATCCGCCTGCAGGGCTTCATCTACACCGATTATCTCGGGCAGCTCGGAGACTTCTACCGGGACATGGGCGGCTGGCTGGCGAGCGGCCAAGTCAAGTCGCGCGACACGGTCGTCGAAGGGCTGGACAAGACGCTAGATGCTTTCCTCGGCCTGTTCAGCGGCGCCAATACCGGGAAGATGCTGGTTAAGCTCTAGCTCGCATATTTGCAGGTCGCCGGATTGCCGCTCGACAGGCCGTTGCGGAGCGCTTCCATTCGCTGCGCCGACGTGCCGTGGGTGAAATTGTCGGGCGACACTTGGCCCTTGGTCAGCATGTCGTCGCCAATCGCCTCGGCGGCGCGCATCCCTTCCTCGATATCTCCCTGCTCCAGCGCGCCGGACCGGTTCGCCCACACGCCGGCATAACAGTCGGCCTGAAGCTCGACCCCGACCTGGATCTGGTTGCCGCCGACACTATTGCTTTTGGCTTGCGCCGCCTGGGCCTTGTCGAGCGTGCCCTGCAGGTCCTGGATATGATGGCCGACCTCATGAGCGATGACATAGGCCTGGGCGAAATCACCCGGGGCGCCGAACCGCCGCGACAGTTCGCTGAAGAAGGCCGGGTCGATGTAGATCTGCTTGTCGGTCGGGCAGTAGAAGGGCCCCATCGCCGCCTGGGCCGCGCCGCAGCCAGACTGGTTGTAATCCGTGTAAGCGATCAGCTTGGTCGGCGTATATTTCGCGCCGGCCTGCTGGAATATCTGCCCCCACACCTGCTCGGTCGACCCCAGCACCTGGACCATGAATTTCCTCGTCGCCGGATCGAGCTTGGATGGTCCTTCCTGCGTCGAGCCCCCGCCAAGCATTCCGCCGCCGCCCAATTGGGTCAGCGCGCAATAGCCAAGCACCAGGACCAGCACGCCGACGATGCCGAAGCGCGAGGCGACAAGGGGCAGGATCATCCCCAGCCCGCCGCCGAGGTTCATCCCGCCGCCGCCTGACTGGCCGGTTCGATCTTCGAAATTCTCGCTTTCGGGTGAATCGCCAAAGCGCATGCGAACTCTCCTGCCTTGGCGGTTCAATGCTCCGCCCGCGTAACAGTTGCAATCGGCGCAATGTCCCGCGACAGCTTCGCGCCAAAGGAGAATCGTGAGGATGAAGCTTCAGGGGAAAACCGCCCTCGTCACCGGCTCGACGTCAGGCATCGGGCTGGCCATCGCGCGGGCGCTGGCGTTCGAAGGCGCCAGCGTGATGATCAACGGCTTCGGCGACGCGGACGAAATCGAGCGCATCCGCCAGGAGCTGGAGGCGTCATCCGGTGCACAGGCGCTCTACGACGGCGCGGATCTCGGCGACGCCGGCGCGATCGAAGCGATGATCCGCCGTTGCGGCCATGAGCTGACTGCGCCCGATATCCTGGTCAACAACGCGGGGATCCAGTTCGTCTCGCCGGTCGAAGACTTCCCGACCGACAAATGGGAAGCGATCTTGCGCATCAACCTGACCGCCGTGTTTCACACCACCCGCCTGTGCCTGCCGGCCATGAGGCAGAAGGGCTGGGGCCGGATCATCAACACGGCATCCGCGCACAGCCTGGTCGCTTCGCCCAACAAGTCGGCTTATGTCGCCGCCAAGCATGGCGTCGCCGGATTTACCAAGACCATCGCGCTGGAAGCGGCGAAGGACGGTGTCACCGTCAACTGCATCTCGCCCGGCTACGTCTGGACGCCGCTGGTCGAAAACCAGATCCCGGATACGATGAAGGCCCGCAACCTTACCCGCGAGCAGGTCATGAACGACGTGCTGCTGGCCGCGCAGCCAACCAAGCGCTTCGTCACGGTCGACGAGGTGGCAAGCCTGGCGCTCTATCTGACATCCGACGGCGCCGCCTCGATCACCGGCGCCAACCTGTCGATGGACGGAGGCTGGACCGCGGCATGAGCGGTCCCCTGCTGGCCCTTTATGTGTGCTGGACGGTCTGGGCAGCGGTGTGGGTCGCTGCTTCCTGGTGGTCGGCGCGGCGCGTCCAGCGGGCCGGCGGCCGCCAGAACATCACCTATCAGCTGGTGAGCGTCGCCGGCATGTTCGCTTTACTCACCGTTACGCGGCCCACCAGCCTGTTGTTCGCGCCAATGTGGCAATTGGGCGGGCCTGCAGAGTGGGCTTTGGTCGGCCTGACGGTGGCAGGTTTCGTCCTCGCCTGCTGGGCGCGCCTCACGCTCGGCAAGCTCTGGTCCGCGGGCGTCGAGCGCAAGGAGGGCCATCGCATCATCGAAGACGGTCCCTACGCGATCGTGCGCCACCCCATTTACACCGGATTGCTCGCGGCGGCGCTTGCCCTGGCGCTGGTCAAGGCGACCCCGCTGGCGCTGATCGGATTGGTCCTGACGACTGTTGGATTTACCGTAAAGGCCCGGCTCGAGGAGCAATTCCTGGCCGCGGAACTCGGCGAAGCTGGCTATGCCGACTATCGCCGCCGTGTTCCGATGCTGGTGCCATTCTGGCCGGCGGGGTGAATTGCAGGCTGGACCAATGATATCCGTTCACTAGGGTAATTGGATGACCCGCGCGATATTCGCCGCCACCCTTGTTTCCCTCACCGCCTGCGCCACGACGCAGGCGAGCTCTCAGGCCCGCAGTTGGCAAGCTATCGCGACTGACGGCGACCGGCAACGGTTGCGGGACTGGCGGACGGCGTTCACGAAAGCGCTCGAGCAGGCACGGGCCGGAGGACATGCGGCCGATCTTGCCAAGGAAGGCAAGCTGCTTGATCCGGACGCTGCGATCGGCGGCGTTCCGATCCCCAACGGCGACTATCGCTGCCGGACGGTCAAGGTCGGAGCCAAGGACGAAAGGCTGCTCAACTTTATCGCCTATCCTCCATTCCGTTGCCGCATAGAAGAGGGGAAGCTGCAGCACTTCTCCAAGCTGACGGGATCGCAGCGCCCGGTCGGGCGGATCTATCCGGCAGATTCCTTGCGGCAGTTATTTCTCGGCACGATGGTGCTCGGCGACGAAACGCGGGCCTATCAATATGGCCGGGACCATGACCGCGACCTCGCTGGCTGGGTCGAACGCATCGACGACAAGCGCTGGCGAATGATCTTTCCCTATCCTCATTATGAATCGACGCTCGACGTCATCGAGCTGATCCCGGAGCATCAGTGAGCCATACCGACTAGCCTCAATTGCGCTCTTGTTTAATCTAAGTAAAACAGGATGCAGCCGATCGCCGGTTTGCAAGGGGGCAGGCATGGATTTCAGTTGCCGGTCAGCGGACGGAATCCTGGTCGCCGCCGTTCACGGCAGGGTCGATGAATCCACGTGGGAGGCGTTCGCCGACCGGATGACGTCGGCGATCGACCAGGCTACTGCCGAAAAACTGTCGGAAGTGATGCTCGACCTTACCGACCTCGACTATATGTCGTCGCGCGGCCTCAGGGTGCTAACCGTGGCCAAGCGGCAAGCCGAGGCTGCCAACCTCTCCATCACTCTCGCTGCGCCAAACGACGTCATGCGCGAAATCCTCGCCATCAGCCGCTACGACAAGCTGTTCCATATCAGCGATTCCGTCGACACCGGCCGGTAGCCAAGCGGGGGCCTGACCATCATGCTCGTTCGATTCTGGGGAACCCGCGGATCACTGCCAGTGGCGGCCAAGGCCGGCGCCATCCGCGCCAAGATCGCCCGTGCCCTAGTTGCCGCCAACGGCCATTCGATCGCCAATCTCGAACAGGCCGGCGCCTTCATTGACCAGCAGCTCGATTTCGCAACCGGCGGGACCTATGGCGGGTCCACTGCCTGCGTCGAGATCGAAAGCGGCGACAGCTTCTTCATCTGCGACATGGGCAGCGGCCTCAGGGAGTTCGGGCTGAATGCGCTGAAGCGCTGCGCCGATGGCCACGTCCGCATCTACAATTTCTTCCAGTCGCACCTGCACTGGGACCATATCATGGGCTTTCCCTTCTTTGCGCCGGCATTCGATCCCGGGGCCAAGATCCGCATTCATTCCGCCCATCCCGACGCGGAAGACGCGCTTCGCCGCCAGCAGGAAGAAATCAGCTTCCCGGTCCCGTTCGACTGGTTGCGCGCGTCGATCGAGTTTGTAGCCATGACGCCGGGCGAGCCGATCGCAGTCGACGGGCTAACGGTCGTCGCCGAAAAGCAGCAGCACTCGCACGACAGCTATGGCTATCGTTTCACGGATCCCACCGGGCGAAACGTCGTGTTCAGTACCGACAGCGAGCACAAGGCCGACAATATGAAGGACGAGGCGGCCTTCATCGACTTCTTCCGCGATGCCGACCTCGTCATCTGCGACACCATGTATTCGCTGGCCGACAGCGTCTCGATGAAGGAGGACTGGGGACACTCGAGCAACGTCGTGGCGATCGACCTCTGCCACGAAGCGGGTGCCAGGCGGCTGGCGCTATTCCATCACGAACCGACCTATGCCGATGAGGACATTCAGCGGATGCATGAAGAAAGCATCCGCTATGAGGAACTGACGCGGGACGGAAACGCGCTCGAGGTGCTGTGTGCCTATGACGGGCTCGAAGTTCGGGTCTAGCCCAGCGCTGCGGGCACGGCGCGTCCTGCTGCCGTGGCTGGTCGTCACGATTATCGCCGTGCTGGTCACGGTCGGCGCGGGCGAGCGAATGCGACGCGGAATCTTCGACAGCTGGCAGGCGGCAAGACCGCGCGATCTCTCCGCCACCGACGTTCGGGTTGTGCTGATCGACGACCGCAGCATCGAACTCCTCGGCGCGTGGCAATGGCCGCGCTACTATCTTGCCCGGCTCACCGAAGAGCTGGCGAGGCGCCAGGCCAAGGTGATCGCGTTCGACATAGTCTTCGCCGAACATGACCGGGTCGGGCCCGGCAACTTCGCCTCGCTTTATCCCGAACTAAGCCCGGCCGCCGCAGCGGAGATCAAGGGCCTGGAGCCATCGGACCAGTCGTTCGGCAAGGTCATCGGCAGCGCGCCGGTGGTCCTCGCGCATGCCGGTGTGGCAAAGGCGCCGGTGGGCCAGGCTCCGCTGCCCGACCCGTCGGTCGCAGGTGCGCTGGCGCCGGATGCCGAGAAGTGGCTGGCCGAGCTTGCCGCGATTCCGGAACTGGACGACGTCGCCCTTGGTCATGGCCTGATCAATGTTCCTCCAGACAGCGACGGAGTCATTCGCGGCGTTCCGTTGGTCATGGGTGTGGGTGGCAAGACCAGACCCGGTTTTGCGGCGGAGATCGCTCGCATCGCGACCGACGCAGAGGGGATTGCGTCCAGTCCCTCCGGCGTTCGCATCGGCAACCGGCTGGTGCCGGTCGATCGCCGCGGCAAGATGCGCCTCCACTTCGGGTCCTTTCCAAACGACATGATCATTTCCGCCGCCGACCTGCTGGACAAGAAAAGCCGGAATGGGCCGGGCGAAATTGCCGGAAAAACGGTGCTGATCGGAGTCACGGCCGAAGGAACGTCCGACATCGCCGCCACCCCGATCGCCGCCCAGGAGTTCGGGCCCTTGGTGCAGGCGCAGGCAGTCGACACCATCCTGCGCGGCGGCTGGCTAATTCGGCCGGCGTGGGCCGAACTGGCAGAATGGACAGTGGCCGGCCTTCTCGCCCTGCTCGCGCTTGGCAACGCTTATTTCGGCCGGCGTTATCGCATTGTGCTGGCCGTCATTTTCTTGGCCTTGCCGGTCGTGAGCTGGTTGGCGTTTGCCCGTGGCGGCCTTCTGCTCGACCCTGCCCGGCCCATCCTGGTCGGTGGCGGCGCGGTCGCCGGGGTCGCGATGGGCCTGTTCGCCCTTGCTCGGATCGAGCGGGAGCGCCTGCGCGATGCCCTGGTGCAGGAGCGGGTTGTTGCCGCCGAGACGGAGGGCGAGCTCCAGGCTGCGCGGGCGATCCAATTGGGCATGGTCCCGCCGCGCGACCGCCTCCGGAACCTCGATCCGCGTGTTGATCTCGATGCCTTGCTGGAGCCTGCGAAGTCGATTGGCGGAGACTATTACGATGTCGCCAGGATCGGCGACGACCAGATCGGGTTTGCGGTCGCGGACGTCACCGGCAAGGGCGTTCCGGCGGCCCTGTTCATGGCCATGTCGAAGGCTCTCACCAGCGCTGCCCTGTCCCGGATGCAGGCCGACCCTGCGACCATGGCAACCGCCATCAATCATGAACTTCTGAAGGACAGCGGCGACACGATGAGCGTCACCATGATGCTCGGCATCCTCGACTTGACGACGGGCGAGGTGCGGTTGGCTTGCGCGGGCCACGAGGACCCGCTGCTGCTCTCGGACGGCAAGGTCGAGCGGGTCCGGCTGGAAGGCGGGCTCCCACTCTGCATCACCGAGTCAACCTATCCTCTCGAAACCCTGAAGCTTCATCCTGGCCAGAGCCTCGTGCTGGTGACCGATGGCGTGACTGAGGCCGAGAATAGCCGCGGCGAATTTTTCGGTCGCGACCGGGTCCTGGTCGATGGCGCTTCTGGGTTGGGCCACGCGACCGCGATCATCGAGGGCATCCGCGATCGGGTCCGGACATTCGAAGACGGGACGGAAGCGACCGACGATTTGACGGTGATGGCGATCCGCTACCTCGGCCCAGCCTAGCGGACGATCACCTCGACCCGGCGGTTAGCGGCGTTGCTGATGTTATCCATCGTCGGCTGCTTAAGCTCGCGCTCGCCGCGGCCTGTTGCCGACATTAGGGACCGGTCGAACCCCTGGCTGGCGAGCCAATTCAGTACTTCCTCCGCCCGCTGCTGCGAAAGCCGGTCGTTGTCTGCCTCGCTGCCAACGGTGTCGGTATGGCCGGTAACCTCGACCTGAGGCCCCGTGCGAGATGCGATCTCTGCCCGAAGCGCCGTCAGCACCGCCTGCGATTCCGGGGTCGGCGTAACGGTGCCAAGGTCGAAGTATAGGACAAAGCTCTTCGCAGGCGGCGGCAGGCTGGTCAGCAGGGCGGCTTCCTGGGCCTTCAACCCCTTGTTGCCCAACGGCTGGGTGCTTGGCGTCGGATCGCCGAGCTTGGTCCGGCTGTTCCCTTGGGAGATGACCGCCTCGGTCGGCTTGCCGTCGGTCTCGAGCACGGCGACCTGGCCTTGATGTCCCTCGTCGTCGGGCAGCAGCACCAGCGAAGACGTCGCGCATCCTCCGAGCAGCAGGCATGCCGCCGCCAGCCGCGGCCAGCTCATTCCGGGACCTCGACGATGAACTTGGTGCCCCGAACGCCCAGCAAGGTGTTGGGAGTGCGCACCTTCATTGCGTCGCGGCCGGACTTGGCGATCTTGCCGGAAACGACGGCGAGCGAGCCGCGGTCGACCTGCGTTACGAAACTGCCCTTTTGGCGGGTGCGGTCATATTGGAACTCATTGACCGCGACATTGCTGTTCGGGCCAACCGCAAAGCGCGTATTGTCGATGAAGCTGAGGCTCATCCGGCCGTCCTTGCCGGTCACGAGGCGGTCGCCCGGGTTGATCTGCAGGCCGGGCGATGCGGGGATATGATTAGCGCCCCGTTCGATGGCCGCGGCCCCCGTGCTGCTCTTGATACGGGCAATTTCCGCGTGGGCAGGCGAAAAGGCCAAGGATGCCACTGCTGCCGCAGCCAAAATCCGGCGAACCATGCCACTCTCCCCTGATTACCGTGGCCATGTCATAACCGTTTCGATGCCGTCACGCGAATCAGGGGAAGTCCGGAAGCGTATCCATGTGGCGGGCCCCACCGCCCTTGGCGACGCAATCGCCTCAACGCGCCATTACGGGCTCGAACTTGACCTTGCGGCGCGCGATCTGGCGCGGCTCTGCATTGTCGTCGAGGAATTGATCACCAACCTGTGCGAGCATGGGGTTTGCGAAACCGAGCGCGAAATAAAGTTGGAGCTAGTCCGCCATCCTTCCGGGCTTCACTTGGTGTTCTTGGACAATGGCGCACCATTCGACCCGCGAACTGCGTCTGCAGCTGACGATATGCCGCAAAGGGGCGGCGGCGCCGGCCTTCGCCTGGTCAGGGCCTGGGCGGAAATCATCCACTACGAATCCAGTGATGCCGGGAACCGGCTTGAGCTAATGCTCACCCTGGCGGGCGATTGAGCGCCTATTCGGCGGCCCAGACCTTCGACTTCTCAAGGATCGTCAGTTCGCGGAGCAACGCGTCAACGCTGTCCGTCAAATCGTCAAGGAACGTGATTTGGTGGCGAGCGCCGCGGTAGCTTTCGACCAACAGGATCGCATCAATCAATATCGGCACTACGGCGCCTTCCGGATCGTCCATTTCGGCAATGCCCTGCAGCTTCTCCAGCGCCTTGCGACGCGCCGCTTCCGGATCCGACATCGCCGCCGTCCGCCCAATCAACCAACCCATGCCCGACTCTCCGCCAATGACCAGCTAGAGTAGCGAACCGTGGCCGTCCGGCTAAGTTCCGGCGGTCCCATCGGCAGGTCGGCTCGGCGCATCCGACTCAGTAGGACTTGGCGCGAAGGGCCTTCGCCTCCTCGATCGACAGCGGGCGAACGCCGAGCACCGGACAACGGTCAATGCCGGTCGGGGCCGGAACCAGCAGCTCCGCGTCCTGGCCCTGGCAGACCCAGCTGCTGCCGCTGGTGGAACGCAGCCCGATCCGGAGGGTCCAGTCAATCTCCGGGCAGGTCGCAAGGATGTCGAGCAGGTAATTGTGATTGACGCCCGCCGTGACGATCACGGTGTGACGGTCGACGGCATGGAAATCGTTGATGGTCGCCGCATTGAAGCACCTTCCGCTGCCGGCGACGGCCTGGCCATGCGGAGCCTGGTTGGCGGTACAAGCCGTGGCGGACGCGGCAAGCGCGAAGAGCGCGAGAGTTCGATTCATGGCGATGAATCCTTCCCTTTCCGAAATGCGAAACCGTCCGGCTCGTTCCGCTCGGGCGGCGTTTTAGTGCCTCGCCTGGCTCAACCGTTCGATCTGCTCCGGCGACAGGTCGAGCGTCAGTGCCGCCACCAGCTCATGCGCCTGCTCGATCTTGGTCGCGCTGGCGATCGGCGCGGCGATGGTCGGTTGTGCCTTGAGCCAGGCCAACGCCACCGTCGCCATCGCCGCACCGGTCTCGCCCGCGACATCTTCGAGCGCCGCCAGCACCCGGCGGCCGCGATCGTTCAAATAGTCGCCCATGCGACCACCGCGAACGCTCTTCGAGGCGTCGTCCTTTGACCGATACTTGCCGGTGAGGAAGCCGTTCGCCAGGCTGTAGTAGGGGAAAACGGCCAGCCCCGCTTTGAGGGCGGCATCGCGCAGCGGCCCCTCATATTTGGAACGGTCGATGAGGTTGTACCAGGGCTGCAGCGCGCTCGGTGCCGTCAGTCCGTTCGAACTGGCCGCGTCCATTGCCTCGCCGACTCGCTCTGGAGTGAAGTTGGAGAGGCCGATCGCCTTGATCCTTCCCTGGCGAACCAGCTCGTCATACGCGCCGAGACTGTCCGCCAGCGGTACGCTCTCATCGTCCTTGTGCTGGTAATAAAGGTCGATTGCATCGACGCCGAGCCTTTGCAGCGATGCTTCGCACGCTGGTCCAATTGTCCCGGGTGCGAGGCCGTCGGTGTAACCCGCCTTGGTCGCGATTACGACCTTGCCGCGCTTGGCAGGATCGCGCTTGAGCCAGCGGCCGATCAATGCCTCGCTCTCGCCGCCTTTGTGGCCGGAGACCCACGCCGAATAGACGTCCGCCGTATCAATCATCGTCCCGCCGGCGTCGACGAACGCGTCGAGCACGGCGAAGCTGGTCGCTTCGTCGGCGGTCCAGTCGAACACGTTGCCGCCGAGTGCGATGGGCGCAACTTCGATCCCGCTACTGCCGATTGGTCGCTTATCCATTGGCGTCCTTCTCCGACCATTCCGCCGCCTCGCGGACTCGCTGTGAATGCGACAGACTGGTCACCAGTACCGCATCGGCCGTGGCGATGATCACCAAATCGTCGACGCCGATCGCCGCCACTTTTGGGCCATCGCTGCGGATCAGATTGCCATGGCTGTCGATCACCAGCGCGTTGCCGACCACCACGTTTCCGTCTTCGCCCGCTTCGGCCTTGTCGAATACGGCGGCCCAGCTGCCGACATCGGACCAGCCCATCGACACCGGCACGACCGCAACCCGGTCCGAATGCTCCATCACTGCGTAGTCGATCGATTTGGCGGGCGCCTTGGCGAAGGCCTCCTCATCGACCCTGATCACCGGGCTTTCGCATTCGCCGCGCTGCAGGGCAGCGCTTGCCGCCTCAAGAATTGCCGGAGCATAGCGCCTTAGCTCGTCCCGCCAGGTTTGGGCGGAAGCGAGGAAGATGCCGGCGTTCCAATAATGGCCGCCTTCGGCCAGCATCGCTTCGGCCTTGTCCTGGTCCGGCTTCTCGACGAAGCGGGCGATTGGCCGGACGCCCTCCCCTTCGCCGGCGGCGATATAGCCGAAGCCGGTGGCCGGATATTCGGGTTCAATTCCGAAGGTCACGATCCTGCCGTCCTCCGCCGCCGGACGCGCCTGCTCGATGGCGCGATGAAATGCCTCGACATCGGCGATGAAATGATCGCTGGGACAAATGAGCAGCAGCTCATCCGCTTCGGCCAGGCATGCGGCAAGCGCGATCGCGCCGGCGCTGTCGCGCTTGAGGGGCTCGAGAATGATCCTGGCGCCCGGACCGGCAATGGCGCGAAGCTCGGCCTCCTGGGCGTGGTTGGCGACGATGATCGGCTCGGCGAACCGGTCGCCGAACCTGCGCAGGGTCAGTTCGAACAGGCTGTCCGTGCCGAGCAGCGGCAACATATGCTTGGGCTTGGCGGCGGTCGAAAGCGGCCATAGCCGCGTCCCTGCCCCGCCCGCCAGGATCACAGGGCGGATCGGCCGTTCGCTGTTTGAATCGCTCATGGCGGTCACAATGCGCGGGATGTGGACTGGGTGCCAGTGCCAATGATGGAGGGCCCGACGGGAGGCCGATTCATCATTCATTTGTAAAATTTTGCGACACCCCTGCACATGTCGGCGAATCTTACAGCGGGGCGCGCGTGGAAGCGCTGATTGCCTTCTGGACGCACGCGCTCGCTGCGGCGCTATTCGCGTCGCTGACGCTATGGGAGCTGCGGCGCGGCCTTCCCGAAAGCGATCAGCGCATGCTGCTGGCCGCGTTCGCACTGACCGCCATCTGGGCCTGGGTGACGGCCGTTGCCCCTACCACCATGCTTGCAGCCTATTCGGAAACGGCCCGCAACCTGGTGTGGGTTGGGGTGCTATACCGCCTCGCCGGCATCGACAGCAGTGAGGAGCAACTGGGCGTCCGGCCGGTCTATGCCGCAGTAGCTGCAGTGCTCGGCCTGCAGCTGGTGGTCGATGCACTGCCGTTGGTGATCGACACCGAGACCCTCAGCCGGGGTCATGCGCTGGTTGTCACGGCAATCATCCTTCGGCTGACTGCCGCGGCGGGCTCGCTGGTGCTGGTTCACAACCTCTATGGGCAGGCCGCCCCGGCCAGCCGCACCGGCATCCGCCTGGCGATGATCGCCATCGCCACGATGTGGGCGTACGACCTCAACCTTTACACCATTGCCTATTTCGATCCCGCCTCGGCCCAGGGGCTGTTCGACTTCCGGGGCCTCGCGCTGGCGCTTGTCGCGCCGCTCTTCGCCATTGGCGCGAGCAAGGACGACCGCTGGCGGGTGCGGCTATCGCGTGCTGCGACTTTCCAGAGCCTCTCGCTGCTCGCCATCACCGCCTATTTCGCCATCATGGCGGTGCTCGTTACGGCGCTCAGGGGCTCAGGTTTCGACTGGACCAGGGCAGTACTGGTCGCCCTGCTCGCCGCCATGACGGTTGCGGCCATGGTCCTGCTTCCCTCCAACCGTGCTCGCGGCTGGGCCAAGGTCAAGATCGCGAAACATTTCTTCGAGCACCGCTACGACTACCGCACCGAATGGCTTCGGTTCACCGAAACGATCGGCGCGATCGGGCCCAAGGCCCCACCGCTCGGACAGCGCGTGATCAAGGCGTTCGCCGACATCCTCGACGCGCCCGGCGGCCTGTTGCTGGTGGCGGATGAGAATGGTTCGATCGAGCCTGCGGCAGCCTGGAATTGGTCAGGCAGCACGAATCTCGGCGCAGCAATTCCCACCCCCGAGGCCCTTGGGTTCTGGCTGTCCGTCGGCGCCGAGGGCCGGATCATCGATTTCGACGCCCTTGGCGGCGGCTGGGCCGATACCCGGGACCGCGAACTGGACATCCCCAAGCCCCTGCTCGGGGAAGAACAGGCCTGGACCGGAGTGCCGCTGATCCATGAGGAACGGCTTGTCGGACTGGTCCTGCTGGCGGCGCCCGATTATCGCCGTCCACTCGATTGGGAAGATTTCGATCTGTTGCGCACCGCAGGCCGCCAGGCCGCATCCAGCCTCGCCGAGGCCCACGGCCAGCAGGCGCTGATGAATGCGCAGCGGTTCGAGGATTTCAACCGGCGGTTCGCGTTCATCCTGCACGACGTGAAGAACCTGGTCAGCCAGCTGTCGCTGCTTGCCCGCAATGCGGAGCGTCACGCCGACAACGCCGACTTCCGCGCCGACATGGTGGCGACGCTGAAAGGATCGGTCGGCAAGATGAACGATCTTCTCGCCCGTCTCGCGCCAACACCCGATCAGCGCCCCGCCAAGCCCGAGCCGACCCAGGTGCGGCCGTTGGTCGCCTCGGCAATCGCCGCCAATCGCGGCGACCACGAGGTCATGCTGCTTGGCGACGGCAATCTGTGGGTCATGGCCGACCCCTTGATGCTCGAGCAGGCGATCGGCCACCTGGTCCGGAACGCCGTCGACGCGAGCAAGCCAAGCGATCCGGTCTCGGTGCGAATGGGTGGAGACGACGGCGAGGTTATGATTACGGTCGCCGATGCGGGCATCGGCATGGATGCCGATTTCGTCCGCACGCGCCTGTTCCAGCCATTCGCTTCGACCAAGCAAGGCGGCTTCGGCGTCGGCGCCTTCGAAGCCAAGAGCCTCGTCTCTTCCATGGGCGGCCGCCTCACCGTCGAAAGCCGGCCCGGCGAAGGCAGCAGCTTCACCATCTCCCTTCCCGGCGCCAGGCCGGCAGCTGAGCAGAAACGGAAAATCGCATGAGCGACCAGAACGAACTTCCCGTGCTCTTGATCGTCGAGGACGACGAGGGCCTGCAGCGCCAGCTGAAATGGGCTTATGAAGGCTATCGCGTGGTGAGCGCGGGCGATCGCGCCACCGCGATCGACATGGTTCGGCTGCACGAGCCAGCCGTGGTTACGCTCGATCTCGGCCTTCCGCCCGACCCGGACGGGACGACCGAAGGATTCGCCACGCTGACCGAAATCCTGGCATTGAAGCCCGAGACCAAGGTCATCGTTGCGTCCGGCCACGGGGCCCGGGAAAGCGCGCTCAAGGCGATCGCGCTCGGCGCCTATGATTTCTACCGGAAGCCGGTCGACATCGACGAGCTTGGCCTGATCGTCAGCCGCGCCTTCCACGTCTTTGAAATCGAGTCCGAGAACCGGCGGCTCGAGGCGGCCAATGGCGGCGCTGCCGCGCTCGGAGCGATGCTCACCGCCAGCCCGGAGATGATCAAGGTCATCCAGACCATCGAACGCGTCGCTTCGAACGACGTGTCGGTCATGCTGCTCGGGGCAAGCGGCACCGGGAAAGAGCTGCTGGCGCGCGCGGTCCATGAGAAATCGGGCCGGGCCAAGGGCGAATTCGTCGCCATCAACTGTGCGGCGATCCCTGAGAGCCTGCTGGAGGCGGAGCTGTTCGGATATGAACGGGGCGCCTTCACCGGCGCGGTCAAGACCACTCCGGGCAAGATCGAACAGGCGCAAGCGGGCACCCTGTTCCTGGACGAGGTGGGCGACATCCCACTGCCCCTGCAGGTCAAGCTGCTCCGGTTCCTGCAGGAGCGGGTGATCGAGCGGATTGGCGGGCGATCGCCGATCGCGGTCGACACGCGGATCGTCTGCGCCACCCACCAGGATCTCGATGCCATGATTGCCGACGGCCGGTTCCGCGACGATCTCTATTACCGGCTCGCGGAGATAGTCGTGAAAATCCCGAGCCTGGCCGAACGCTCCGGCGACTCGGTCTTGCTTGCGCGTCACTTCGTCAGCCGCTTCGCCCGCGAAATGAACGCCAAGGTCCAGGGCCTTGCCCCTGACGCCGCCGATGCCATCGACGCCTACGGCTGGCCGGGCAATGTCCGCGAACTGGAGAACCGCATCAAGCGCGCGGTGATCATGGCCGACGGCAAGTGGGTGGCGGCGGCCGACCTCGACCTGCCCGGAAAGTCCGAATCCAGGGCTGAATCCCTGCCGGTCAACCTCCGCGCGGCCCGGGAAGTGGCCGACCGCAAGGCCATTCGCCAGGCCCTGTCGCGCACCGAAAACAATATTTCCGGCGCAGCCAAGCTGCTCGGGATCAGCCGCCCCACGCTCTACGACCTGATGAAGCAATATCAGCTGGGAAGCTGATCGTCCTTTTGGACCATTAGTTTACGCGCCCTTTACCTGCAGGGCGTTAAGAGCCGCAGCGGGGGTAACGATGGCAAGTGGCGTATCAGGCAAGGATGGAACTCCGTACAAGGTGGCGGCGAGCCACCTGATCACGACGTGCGCCACTTTGGCAGCCCTCCTGCTGTTCGTGATTCTTGGCGCAAAGGTCATCCCCAGCGCGATCGGCACCGCGGTGAAGGATCCCGCGACCAATGCGCTGGTGGCAGCATTCCTGCTCAATATTGCGATCGTGCTGTTCGGCTATCGCCGTGCCCGCGATTTGGCGGAGACAATGGCGACTCTGAAACAGGCAGAGGCCGATGCCTACGTCAACGCCTACACCGATCACACGACCGGCCTGCCCAACCGCCGCGCCCTGCTTCGCGAGATCGAGGGCTTGTTCGAGAAGGACGATCGGGGCGGCGCGCTGATGCTGCTCGACGTGGACAACTTCAAGCGGGTCAATGATCTCTACGGCCATGTCGCCGGCGACCAGCTGCTGCGCCAGGTCGGCGAACTATTGGCCGGCACACTGCCGGCCAGTGCGTTCATAGCCCGTATGGGCGGCGACGAATTTGCCGCGATTGTCCGCGATGAAAAGGATGCCGAAGCGGCGGCTCGAGATGCCATCGGAGCCTTTGGCCGTCCGGTGAACGTCGGCGAGGCGCGCACCCAGATTTCAGTCTCAGCCGGGCTCGTGCCGTTGCATACGGAGGCAAGGCCGATCGACGCCCTTCGGCGCGCGGACGTCGCCATGTATTCGGTCAAGCAGGCAGGCCGCAACGGCTATGCCTGGTTCGACAGCCAGATGGAGCAGCAGCTTCAGGCACGGGTCGGACTGGAGGATGAAATCCGGGCCGCGATCGAAGCCGACGAATTCGTGCCATTCTTCCAGCCGTTGATCAGCCTCGACACCGGCGAACTCAATGGGTTCGAAGTGCTTGCGCGGTGGAACTCTCCCCGACGCGGCCTGGTCGAACCGGCCGAGTTCATCGCAATTGCCGAGCAATGCGGTCAGATTGGCCCGCTGTCGATGCGGGTGATGGAAAAGGCATTCGTCCAGGCGCGTGACTGGCCGGCCCACCTCAAGCTGGCGGTCAATGTCTCGCCTTGCCAGTTCCGCGATGCGCAGCTTGCCGAGCGGATCATCCAGGTGCTGACTGAAACCGGCTTCCCTGCGCGGCGGCTGGAAGTCGAAATTACCGAAAACTCGCTGCTCGAAGACCGCGCGCAGGCGCTGATCATTCTCGAAAGCCTCAGGAATCACGGGATCGCCATTGCCCTTGACGATTTCGGCACCGGCTACGCCTCGCTGAGCCAGCTCCATACCCTTCCCTTCGATCGCATCAAGATCGACCGCAGCTTCATCACATCATTGGGCGTGAACGAGCAGGCAACGGCGATCGTCCAAACCATCGCTGCGTTGGGCAAGGCGCTCAGTGTCCCGATTACCGCGGAAGGCGTCGAAACCGATTCGATCCGCGAACAAATGACCGCGCTTGGCTGCACCGACGCTCAGGGCTTCCATTTCGGCCGCGCGGTTTCCGCCAATATCGCGACGATGCATTTCGACGCGCCCAAGGCGACGCCCTCCTCCAAATTCAAGCCCGAGCGGGCCCCGCTGTCGGAACCGCTCAACAAGCCGGACGACGCGGCCGGTACTTCTCGCCGCCCGGCCGCCGGCCAAAAGTGGTAGCTGCCTAGCTTTCCCCACAGCGCAATTGACGAACGGGCACTGCGGTTCGACCAGCGTGCTTGCCGTCGGCTCCGGCCGCTTTATCGTCCGCTCCCAATTCAGAACGACTGGAGTGGGCCATGGATCGCCGTGAATTTCTTTCGCTTGGCAGCGTTGCCGCCTTGTTGCCCAGCGTTCCCGCCAAGGCCGCCGCGATTCAGTCCGGCGGCTCCGCCGGCGACGCCCGGCTCAATGCGGCGTTCGACAGGATTTTCGAAGAGCAAGTCCGCGCCTCCCCCACCTTTGCCACCAGTCTCGGCCTCGACAAGGGTCCCAACGCGGACCTCAAGTCGAAGCTCGACACCCGGCCCTACCAGGCGGCGCGGGCGGAGGAGCTGGCCCGCAACAAGCGCTTCATCGCATCCGTAGAAGCGGTGCCGCCGGCCTCTCTGTCCCGCGCTGGCCAGCTGAACCGGGAAATCGTGCTCTACGACCTTGGCACCAACCTCACCGCGCCCGCCAAATATGATCTGGATTCCGTCCAGTCGCCCTATCTGATCAGCCAGCAGGACGGCGCCTATTTTTCCCTGCCGGACTTTCTCAACAGCGCCCACACCATCGACAACGCAGCCGATGCCGAAGCCTATCTCGCGCGCCTGTCGCAGCTCGGCACGGTGATCGACAATGAAACCGCCGAGCAGAAGCGCCAGGCGGCGCGCGGCTATGTCGCGCCCGGCTGGTCGCTCGATCTCGCGCTCGGCCAGATGCGCGAGCAGCGCTCGCCGCCGGCCGAAAAGAGCCCGATGGTCGATTCCATCGTCAAGCGCACCGCTTCCATCCCCGGCGACTGGGGCGCCCGCGCCGCCGCGATCGTCGGCAAGGACGTCTATCCGGCCCTCGACCGCCAAATCGCGGCGGTAACCGAGTTGCGCAAGACGACGCCGGCCGGCGACGGCGCCTGGCGGATCCCGCTAGGGGAAGCGATCTATGCCGACGCGCTGGCCCAAGCGACCACGACCAAATTCACCCCCGACCAGGTTCACCAGCTGGGCCTGGCCCAAGTCGCCGAAATCACCGCCCAGCTCGATACGCTGCTGAAGGCAGCGGGCCTTACCCAGGGCACGGTTGGCGAACGGCTGGCTGCGCTCAACAAGAGCCCGGCGCAGCTTTACCCCGACACCGACGAGGGCCGCCTGGCGCTGATCGCCAGCCTCAACACCGGGGTGAAGGACATGACGGCGCGGCTGCCCCGCGCCTTCGCCACCCTGCCGGGCCAGCCGCTCGAGATCCGGCGTGTCCCGCCGGAAATCCAGGACGGCGCGTCGAACGGCTATTACCGCCGCGCCTCCCTCGATGGCTCACGCCCGGCGATCTACTTCATCAATTTGAAGACCACCGGCGACTGGCCCAAATATTCGCTGCCCGCCCTCACCTTTCACGAGGGCGTTCCCGGCCACCACCTGCAGATCAGCCTGGCCCAGACCAGCGCCGACCTGCCGATGATCAGGAAGATCAGCTTCTACTCGGCCTATGGCGAAGGTTGGGCGCTTTACGCCGAGCAGCTGGCCGACGAGCTTGGCGCCTACCAGGACATCGAGCGCGCCGGTTACCTCCAGTCCTACCTGTTCCGGGCGTGCCGCCTGGTGGTCGATACCGGCCTCAACTCGAAGCGCTGGAGCCGGGAGAAGGCGATCGACTATATGGTCGCGACCACCGGCTTCGCCCGACCGCGGGTCCAGCGCGAGGTTGAGCGCTATTGCGCCTCGATCGGCCAGGCTTGCAGCTACAAGATCGGCCACATCGCCTGGAACCGGGCGCGCGCCAGGGCACAGCAGATCCTCGGCGACCGCTTCGACCTGAAGCAGTTCCACGAAGTGCTGAAGGACGGCGCAATGCCGCTGACCATCCTCGAACGGCGGATCGTCGAACGGGCGGAAGCGGCAAAGCGCGGCTAGCGCGCCAACGCTTCTGCCATCTCGGCCACTTCCAGCCAGCGCAGCTCCGCCGCCTCGACGTCGGCGCGGTGTCGGGCGATGCGTTCGGTCAGCTCGGCGAAGCGCTTGGCATCGCGCGTGAACAGGTCCGGATCGTGCAGCGCCTCCTCGTCGGCGGCGATGCTCGCCTCCAGCCGCTCGATTTCCCCCGGCAGGCGGTCGAAGTCGCGCTGGTCCTTGTAGCTTAGCTTGACTGCCACAGCCTTGGGCGCCGGCGGCGCTGCTGAAACAGCGGCTGGCCTGGCCTTGGCCGGCTGGCGATGATCGACGTACCGTTTCTTGACCCAGTCCTCATAGCCGCCGGCGACGATGTCGACCTTGCCCGACCCGTCGAGCCCCAGCGTGACCGTCACCGTCTTGTCGAGGAAGTCGCGGTCGTGGCTGACGATCAGGACGGTGCCCTCATAGTCGGCGATCACTTCCTGCAACAGGTCGAGCGTTTCGAGGTCGAGGTCGTTGGTCGGCTCGTCGAGGACCAGCAGGTTCGACGCCCGGGCGAACTCGCGCGCCAGCAGCAACCGTGACCGTTCGCCGCCCGACAGCGATCCGACCGGCGCTTCGGTCAACGACGGATCGAACAGATATTCCTTCAAATAGCCCTTGATATGCTTCTTGTGCCCGCGGACCTCGATCCAGTCCCCGCCCTCGGCAAGCACATCCCGCACCCGCTTCTCCGGCGCCATCAGCTTGCGCTGCTGGTCGATGACGATGCCGGATAGCGTCTTGGCCTGGGTGACGCCGCCGCTATCGGGCTTCAGCTCGCCGGTCAGCAGTTTCAGCAGCGTGGTCTTGCCGGTGCCGTTGGCGCCGACCAGCCCGATCCGGTCGCCGCGCTGGATCCGCAGGGTGAAGTCGCGGATGATCGGGCGGCCATCGAATCCCTTCGACACATGATCGGCATCGATGACCGTCTTGGTTTTTACATCGTCCTTGGCGAGGCCGAGCTTGGCGCCGCCGGCCGGTCCCAGCATCGCCGCCCGCTGGGCGCGCATCTCGTGAAGCTTGGCAAGCCGCCCCTGGTTGCGCCGGCGACGCGCTGTCACCCCGCGCTGGAGCCAATGCAGCTCCAGCGCCAGCTTGGCATCGAGCTTCTCCGCCGCCCGCTGCTCCTCGGCATAGACCGCCTCGGTCCATGCATCGAAGCCGCCAAATCCGATTTCCGACCTCCGCATCTGGCCCCGGTCCAGCCACAGGCAGCTCCGGGTGAGCCGCGTAAGGAATGTCCGGTCATGGCTGATAACGATGAACGCGCCCTTGAACCGCTGCAGCCACTGCTCGAGCCAATCGATCGCTCCGAGGTCCAAATGGTTGGTCGGTTCATCGAGGAATAGCACATCGGGCTGCTGCGCCAGCGCGCGGACAATCGCGGCGCGGCGACGCTCGCCGCCGCTGGCTGTGGCCGTATCTCGGCCCAGATCGATGCCGATCTGGTCGGCGATGGCGGCCGCTTCATGCGCCGGCGGCGCATCGTCGCCGGCGAGCACCCAGCCTTCGAGCGTGGCGTGGCCGGTCATGACCGGATCCTGTTCCAGCAATACCACCTTTGTGCCGGGTACGATCTTGCGAGTGCCCTCATCGGTCTCGACCATCCCGGCGAGGCATTTGAGCAGGGTTGTTTTGCCGGCTCCGTTGCGCCCGATCAGCGCCAGCCGGTCGCGCGGCCCGACAAAAATGTCGAGATTGCGGAACAGCCAACCTTCGCCCTGGATCAGTCCAAGGTCTTCATAAGACAAAATTGGGGGTGCCATCGGCGGGGCACCTAGCTTAGCTTGCGCGCCACGTCACGAGGGGCGATTGAGTAGGCATGCTTGCATGCCGTAGCGAAGATCCGGTGGCTTAACCTAGGGCAACAGGGGCATTCATAGCTTGTTCAATGGATTAGCTATAGTCAGGCCGGCGAAAGTGAAGCCCATGAGCCTGTATCGTACCCTTGTCCTATCGCTCTGCGCTGCCTCCGCCGCGGTCGCTACCCCTGCGCTTGCGCGCCGCAACGACGACGCTGGCCGCCAGGCAATTGTCGTTCGCCCGGCCGAACAGGCTCCGCACCTCGCCTGGCTCGACCGGCCGCGCGACCAGGACCGTGCATTTCGTGACAAGCAGCAGGGGCGGTCGATGCCGCTGCCGCAAATCGAACAGCGCGTCCTGCCGCGGATGGGCGGCGCCGACTATCTCGGCCCCGAGCTGCGCGGCCAGAACCTCCGCATGAAGTTCATGGATAACGGCCGGGTCATCTGGGTCGATGTCGATCCCCGGACCGGGCGGATCATCGGCAAGTCGGGCGACTAGCCAAGCGCCCGAGCGCAGCGAAGGGATTGCTCAGCAATCATTGAGTAGCGCGAAGAGGAGCGCAGGCCGGCCAGCCTCGCAAAGCGAGGACTGACGTCACGGGATTTATTCCCCTGACGGCCTTCTAGCCCTTTTTCCAGGTTAGCAGCCTGATCGCATAGGCCATGGCAACGCACAGCAGGACGGCGCTCGCCAACGGGCCGACATAGTCGCGAACCCGGCCATATTCGCTTCGAAGGACATATCCCGCCGACATCAGGAGGAAGTTCCACAGGCCGTCGCCGATAGCGGTGAACAGGATGAACTTCCGCAGGTCCATGGCGAACACCCCGGCGGGCACCGAAATCAAATGGCGAAAAATCGGGATCAGCCGTCCAACGATTACGGCCGGCGCGCCATGGCGCGTAAACCACCGGTCGGCCAGGTCGACTTGGGACGGATCGATCGTCAGCCAGCGCCCGTAACGCTCGGCCAGGGATCTCAGCGGTGCAATGCCCACCAGCTTGCCGGCGAAATACCAGCAAATCGCGCTAGCTGTCGAACCGGTCGTGCCGGCCAGCACGACGAGAATGGGTGACAGCTTGCCGGACGACGCTTCGAAACCGGCAAGTGGCATCACCAGCCACGACGGGATCGGCGGGAACACCCCTTCCAGGAACATGACCAGGGCGATTCCGGCATAGCCGGCCCGATCGATCATGCTGGTAACCCACTCGAACATTGCGTCGCGACTCCGCGGAATTTCAATAACCGCTTGCCCGTTCCTTTCGTTGCGGCCAAGCAACCGTTCAGCTTCGCGCGTGTTTGTGTCTGCGAACGGCTTATCGAGGAATGAATAAATGCGCGTGTTGATCGTCGAGGACGAACCCAATCTGGGCCGCCAGCTGCGCTCGACGCTGGAAGGCGCGGGCTATGCCGTCGATCTCGCTACTGACGGCGAGGACGGCCATTATCTTGGATCAACCGAGACCTATGACGCCGTGGTGCTCGATCTTGGCCTGCCCGAAATCGACGGGCTGACCGTGCTCGATCGCTGGCGCAAGGAAGGCCGCAAGATGCCGGTACTGGTCCTGACTGCCCGCGACAGCTGGTCGGACAAGGTTGCCGGCCTGGATGCCGGCGCTGACGACTATCTCGCCAAGCCTTTCCAGACGGAGGAGCTGATTGCCCGGTTGCGGGCCTTGATCCGCCGCGCTGCCGGTGTCGCCAGTTCGGAGCTGATCGCCGGCGACATCCGCCTCGACACTCGCTCGGGCAAGGTCACCAAGGCCGGCGAACCGGTCAAGCTGACCGCGCAGGAGTATAAGCTCCTGTCTTACCTGATGCACCACAAGGGCAAGGTGGTCAGCCGCACCGAGCTGATCGAGCATATTTACGACCAGGATTTCGATCGGGATTCGAACACCATCGAGGTCTTCGTCACCCGCATTCGCAAGAAGCTGGGCGCCGACGTCATCACGACGATCCGCGGCCTCGGCTACAGTCTTGAGGAAAATCCCGCTTGAATGAAGCCGCCCCCCAGCGGGAGGCGACCGAACAAGCGGTGAGGGTCAGGGAACGCCGCGGTGGGTCGCTGACCCGGCGCATGATTGTCGTTGCGGCAATCTGGATCGGCGTGTTGCTGTTGATCGGCGGCTTCGCGCTCGACCGGGTACTCTCGCGCCAGATCATCGAGAATTTCGACGCCCAGCTGGAGCGCGTCTTGAAATCGATGATCGGCGCTTCGGAAATCGGGCCGGACGGCGAGGTCCGGTTCAGCCGCCCGCCGGCCGACCAGCGGTTTCTCGAACCCTATTCGGGCGTCTATTTCCAGATCAGCGGCGCCGGCCAGGAAACCTTCCCCTCGCGCTCTCTCTGGGACCGCAGGCTCAAGGTCGACACCGGCCACACCGACGTCGAACTCCACAAGCAGGATAGTTTCGAGTTCGCCGACGAGCCGCTCCGAATCCTCGAACGCGACGTAATCCTGCCCGGAAGCAAGGTCCAATGGCGCTTCCAGGTCGCCCAGTCGCGCCAGGCCATCGATGGACAGATCAAGGAGCTTCGATCCACCCTGATCGGCAGTTTCGCGGCCCTTGGGCTGGGGTTGCTGGTGCTGGCCGCGTTGCAGGCCATCTACGGCCTCTGGCCGCTACGCCGGGTCAGGCGCGAAGTCGCCGCAATCCGCACTGGAACGCAGACCCGCGTCGCTGAAGGATTCCCCCGCGAGGTAGAGCCGTTGGTCGACGAGATTAATGAGTTGCTATCCCATAGCGAAGCCCAGGCCGAGGAGGCTCGGCGTCATGCCGGCAACCTCGCTCATGCGCTGAAGACACCGCTGACCGTCATCACCAACGCCGCCACGGCCCACGCCGAGGATCTCGACAATACGGTGATCCGCGAAGCGGCGGCGATGCGCCGCCAGGTCGACCACCACCTCGCCCGCGCACGTGCGATCGGGCGCAGGGCCTCGACCCAGGCGCGAGTGACGGTGTGGGAAAGCGTTGAAGCGGTGGAGCGGGCGGTCTCGACGCTCTACGACAAGGTCACGATCGATATCGCCGGACACAAGAATGCGCAGGTCAGGGTCGAACGGCAGGACCTCGACGAGATGCTGGGCAACCTCGTCGAAAACGCCGCCAAATATGGTCATGGACGGGTATTCGTGACGGTCGATCCGCCTGTTGGCGGCATGGTCAGCATCCAGATCGAGGATGATGGCCCGGGCATTCCGGAGGCCCTTCGCGCCGAGCTATTCACCCGCGGCACCCGGCTCGACACCACCGGCAAGCCAGGCACCGGCCTGGGGCTCGCGATCGTTCGCGATGTCGCGGAAATCTACGGCGGCAAGGTCTTGCTGTCGGAAAGCGAGGACCTGGGCGGCTTGACGGTCACACTGTCGCTCCCCGAAGCGCCGCAAGTCATCTGACCATGACCGTTCATCGAAAAGGTGCTTGGCACGCCCGGGACGGACGCTAGCGTTGCCACAAATTCTCGGATGGGGTTGATATGACACGGAAAATATTGCTGCTCGCGGCCGCTTCGGCCCTGACGATCTCGCCGGCTTGGGCGACCAACGGAAAGCCGAACTTCGTGCCCTGGGGCGTCGACCTTACGGCGATGGACAGTTCGGTAAAGCCGGGCGACGATTTCTTCGATTACGTCAACGGCGCCTGGGCCAAGCGCACCGAAATCGCCCCCGACCGGACCTTTGTCGGGATCGATTCCGTGCTCAACGACCAGATCGACAAGGATGTTCGGGCGATCGTCGAGGATACGGCCAAGAACCCCGCCGGCTATGGCCGGATCGGACAGCAGGTAGGCGATTTCTACGGCAGCTGGATGGACGAGGCGGCCATCGCCGCCAAGGGCGCTGCCCCGCTCAAGCCCTACCTCGATCGCATCGCCGCGGTGAAGGACAAGGGCGATCTCGTCGATCTGTTCGCGACCGTCGGCTATGAATCGCCGGTCGGCGTCAGCATCTACCCCGACCTGTCCCATCCGACCCAATATGCGGTCTACGCCGGCCAGAGCGGCCTCGGCATGCCGAACCGCGACTATTATCTGCTGCAGGGCGCCAAGTACGACGCCTATCGCGCCGCCTATCGCACCTATGTGACCAAAATCCAGGAACTGGCGGGAATCCCCGACGCCGCCGCCAAGGCCGACCGGATCATCGCGCTCGAAACCGCGATCGCCAGGGTCCATTGGACCCCCGAACAGAGCCGCGACATCGACAAGATCTACAATCCGATGGACCGGACCAAGCTCAACAACTTCGCGCCCGAGCTGCAATGGGACCGGGCGCTCGCCAAATCGGGTCTCGGCGACGTCAAGACGGTCGTCGTCACCGAGACGACCGCCGTCCAGGCGATCGGCAAGATGCTCGACAGCGTGCCCCTCTCCACCTGGAAGGACTATCTCGCCTATCACTTCGTCAGCGACCATGCATCGTACCTGCCCAAGGCGTTCGACGATGCGAGCTTCGACTTCTTCTCCAAGACGCTGCGCGACGTCCCCACCCAGCGCGACCGCTGGAAGCGCGGCGTCAGCCTCGTCAACGGCGCTCTCGGCGAGGCGGTCGGACAGATTTACGTCCAGCGCCATTACCCGGCGGAGAGCGATCGGCAGATGGGCGAGCTGATCGCCAATATCCGGGCCGCGCTGCAGGAGAAGATCGAAACCAACAGCTGGATGGACGAGCCGACCAAGAAAGAAGCGGTGGCCAAGCTGGCGGCGTTCGACCCGCGGATCGGCCATCCGGTCAAATATATCGACTATTCAACGCTCAAGGTCGATCGCAACGACCTGCTCGGCAACGTCATGCGCTCCGAACAGTTCGACCGGGACCTGCTACTGACGCGGATGAAGAAGCCGGTCGACCGCAGCCTGTGGGACATGACTCCGCAGACCAACAACGCCTATTATGATCCGACCCAGAACCAGATCACCTTCCCGGCCGCGATCCTGCAGCCGCCCTATTTCGATCCCGACGCCGATCCGGCCGCCAATTACGGCAGCATCGGCGCGACCATCGGCCATGAAATCGGCCATGGTTTCGACGACCAGGGGCGCAAGTTCGACGGCAGCGGCAAGCTGAGGGATTGGTGGACGCCCGCGACTGCCAAGAAATACGACGCTCACGCCGCAACGCTGGTCAGCCAATACAACAGCTATGAGCCCGTGCCCGGGGTCCATATCAAGGGACAGCTGACGCTTGGCGAGAACCTCGGCGACCTCGGCGGCCTGGAGGTCGCCTATTCCGCCTACCGCCGCTACGTCGCCCAGCATGGCGAGCCGCCGGTGATCGGCGGACTGACCGGCGACCAGCGCTTCTTCATCGCTTATGGCTACAGCTGGGAAACCAAGCAGCGCGAGGGCGCGCTTCGCGCCCAGCTGCTGACCAACGAGCATTCGCCGGCCAAGTACCGGGTCAACGGCGTCGTCCGCAACGTCGACGCCTGGTACAAGGCGTTCAACGTCCAGCCCGGCGACAAGATGTACCTCCCGCCGGAGCAAAGGGTGCACGTCTGGTAGGCTAGGAAAACGGCCGCTGTCCGGCTAGGGCGGCGGCCGTGACTACGGCGACGATCCATCAGCTAGGCGAAAAGCGGGCGCCCTCGCTCGATCCGATGATCGCGCTGACTGCGACCGACATGAACGCGGTCAATGCGGTGATCCTCGAGCGGATGCAATCGAAGGTCGCGCTGATCCCCGAGCTCGCCGGCCACCTGATCGCCGGGGGCGGCAAGCGGATGCGGCCGATGCTGACCCTCGCGAGCGCTGCGCTGCTCGACTACACCGGGGCGAGGCATCACAAGCTCGCCGCCGCGGTCGAGTTCATTCACACCGCCACACTGCTCCACGACGATGTGGTCGACGGTTCCGGCCTGCGCCGGGGCAAGCGCACTGCGAACATCATCTGGGGCAATCCGGCCAGCGTACTGGTCGGCGACTTCCTGTTCTCGCGCGCTTTCGAGCTGATGGTCGAGGACGGCAGCCTGAAGGTGCTGCGCATCCTCAGCCATGCCTCCGCGGTGATTGCCGAGGGCGAGGTCGACCAGCTGACCGCTCAGCGCCAGGTCGAGACCAGCGAGGAGCATTACCTCCACATCATCAACGCCAAGACCGCGGCGCTGTTCGCCGCCGCCTGCCGAATTTCGCCGGTGGTTGCGGAGGCTGGCGAAGAGTCGGAGGAGGCGCTTGAATCCTACGGCCGCTATCTCGGCGTCGCATTCCAGTTGGTCGACGACGCAATCGACTATTCCTCGGACGAAGCGACCATGGGCAAGGGCCGGGGCGACGACTTCCGCGACGGCAAGGTGACCCTGCCGGTGATCCTCGCCTACGCCCGCGGATCGGCCGAGGACCGCGCCTTCTGGAAGGCGGCGATGCAGGGCGACAGGATTTCCGACGACGACCTCGCCCACGCCACCAGGCTGATTCAGGAAACCGGTGCATTGTCCGACACGTTGGAGCGGGCGCGCCATTATGGCCGCCGGGCGATCGACGCGCTCGCGCCCTTCCCTGCCAGCCGGGCCAGGGCGGCGCTGGCCGAGGCGGTCGAGTTCGCGGTGGCACGGGCCTATTGAACGGCGACATCGCGCCGCCGGGTGGAGTGATGGAGGTGCGGATGAAGCTGGCGATGATCGGGCTCGGCCGGATGGGCGGCAACATGGCGCACCGGCTGGTCCAGCATGGGCTCGAGGTCGTGGCCTACGACCGTGATCCGGCCGCCGTCGCCGAAGCGGTGAAGAATGGCGCAACCGGCGCATCCAGGCTTGCCGATGTCCCGGCCCTGCTGCCCTCGCCTGCCATCTATTGGATCATGCTTCCTGCCGGCGAAATCACCGAGAAAGTGATGCGCGAGATCGGCGGCATCGCTCGCGAAGGCGACATCATCATCGACGGCGGCAACAGCTTCTGGAAGCACGACCTCGAACGGGCCAAGTGGCTGAAGGAACGGGGCCTCACCTTCATCGACGTTGGCGTTTCGGGCGGCGTCTGGGGGCTGGAACGCGGCTACTGCATGATGATTGGCGGCGATGATGCGGCGGTCAAGCACATCGACCCGATCCTGCGCGCGCTGGCTCCCGGAGTCGGCGCCATCCCTCGCACGGATCGCCCCAAGTCCAAGGGCGAATGGCAGGCCGAGATGGGCTATGTCCACTGCGGCCCGGCGGGTTCGGGCCACTTCGTCAAAATGGTCCACAACGGCATCGAATATGGAATGATGCAGGCCTATGCCGAGGGCTTCGACATATTGAAGCAACGCGCGAGCGGGAACCTGCCCGAGGGCATGCGCTTCGATTTGAACCTGTCCGACATCAGCGAGGTCTGGCGCCGCGGCAGCGTCATCTCGTCATGGCTGCTGGACCTCATCGCCATCGCTTTGGCCGAGGACCAGTCGCTGTCGAAATATAGCGGGCGCGTCGCGGACTCCGGCGAGGGGCGCTGGACGATCGACGCCGCAATCGAGGAGTCGGTACCGGTAGACGTCCTCGCAGCGGCATTGTTCGCCCGCTTCCGCAGCCGCGTCGAGGAGAGCTACGCCGACCAGCTGCTGTCCGCCATGCGCTTCGGATTCGGCGGTCATGTCGAGATGCCGCAATAGCTTTGCAGCCAATTCCCGCCCCAACGGTTTCGGCTGCGGAGGCACTTCAATGCCGAAACTTAAAGTGTTCTGCGCGACCAGCGGATTCCACGATTCGATTGTTGCCGCGCCAAGCCGGCCGGCAGCGCTGAAGGCATGGGGCGCGAGGACCGACCTGTTTTCGATGGGCGTCGCCCGGCAGGTCACCGACCCGAAGATCGTCAAGAAAGCGCTGGCCCAGCCAGGCGAAGTGATCCGCCTGACTCGAACCGGGGACGAGGCTGGATCTCCCGCGCCGAAGAAAGCGGCTCGAAAGAAGCCGGCACCAAGATCTCCAAGCCGATCGAAGCTCGCCGCAGCTGAGCAGCGGCTCGAGGAACTGGAACAGAAGCAGTCGAAGGAGCGCGAGGCAGTCGAACAGGAACTGCAAGCGCTGGAGCGCAAGCGCGGCCAACTCGACAAGCGCCACGCCAGGGCTCGGCGTGATGCAAACGAGAAGGTCGACGACGCGCGCCAGGCGTATGAGGACGCATTGGCCCGATGGGATGGCTAACCATCCTCTTTCGCTCCAATCGGGAATTCACCTGAGTCCACCGCCGCGCCAAATCATCTAGGCATGGCTTGACACGCAAAGGGGTGGGGAAAACCATGAAGTACCTCGCGGCAATTCTGCTTTCGGCCTGCGCGCTTTCGCAGCCATTGTCGGCCCAGCAAGTCAGCCTGAACAACCGCCCGGTGCTGGAAGCCGCCACCAGGCTGAAACCTGGCCAGTTCGTCTGGGCGCCCGATGCCGCGCCGGAAGGGCCGGTGCTGATGGTCGTCAACCTCGCCACCCAGCGCGCCATCCTGTTCCGCAATGGTGTGCCGATCGGCGCGTCGACCGTGTCGTCTGGCAAGAAGGGATATGACACTCCGACCGGGGTCTTCACCGTGCTCGAAAAGAAGAAGGAGCATTATTCGAAGACCTATGACAATGCGCCGATGCCCAACATGCAGCGGCTGACATGGAAAGGGATCGCGCTGCACGCCGGCAATTTGCCGGGATACCCTGCCTCGCACGGCTGCATCCGCCTGCCGATGCAATTCTCCAGCCTGCTGTTCGGAGCGACCAAACTCGGGATGACGGTGATCATCACCAGCTTCCCGGTCTCACCGGAGCAGTCCGCGACGCCGGACATGGCCGGGCCGATCTCTCCGACCGCCACCACCCTCGCCCGCGCCCCATATGAATGGCATCCGGAACGGTCGGCCTCGGGCCCTGTTTCGGTCATCATCAGCGTAGCCGACCAGCGCGCGACGGTCCTGCGCAACGGGACCGAGATCGGCTCGGCCCCAGTACGCGTGACTGGTCCGGTCAATGGCGGCTGGGCCTATGCGCTCCGCGCATGGGACGACACCGGCCAGCATTGGCTGAAGCTGCAATATTCGGGTGCGGGACAGGGCATGGAGGTTACGCCGGGCGAAGGCGACCGCTTCGACGCGCCGTGGGACTTCAAGCATGCCGTGCAGACCGTGCTGAGGCCCGGAAGCATCATCATCGTCGCCCCGCAATCGCTCAAGGCCGGCAGCACGGGAAGTGCGCTGACGGTCATCGACAATGGCGGCGAGCTCTAGCGCAAGAGCAGTCAGAATGCTTTGGGATGCGCCTTAAAAGCCGGGCAGACAGCCGCATATTGAGGCGGCGCCGTGTCGCTGCGGCAGGCCGCCGCCAGGGCGGTAATATGCGCTCTCAACTCAGCGGTGCACTGGGGCGTTGCCAAACTGCTGTTCCGCCTCTTGCACGCCATGAAGGCCGAGAAGTCTTTGCCGACTGGACACGCCTTTGCCATCTGCTTCGCCTCTGCTTCGCACCTGGCGCTGACAGGCGGCAATGAACTCGGCGGAGCTGCGACAGCAACCGCAGCAAGCGGCAGGGACAATGTGGCGATCACGAGATTTTTCACTGAACAAACACCTCCGTTGAGAGGCATTGCTCTAGGTCCAAGCCGTTAACGTCCGCTTTCCACCAATTCCGGCCATGATTACTGTCGACCAATTGCGGTCTTTGGCCTCGGCTGCGATGAAAAACGAATGCAGCTGCTGTTGTCGTTCCTGTTTCTCTTAAAGGTTGCCGCCATGCCTCCGACTCCGATCGACCCCCAACGGGTCGAAGCAGAGCTTGCCGCTGATGTTGATGTACTTCGTTCGCTCAATGAGAATGGCGATATCCCGAGCATCGTTCGACGGGTTGATGTGCGCTTTGTTGGCTCCACCGACAACGTGATCTCTCTGGAGAAACAGATTGGTCCCCTCGGTTGGCGCGTAGTGCAGCGTGTTCCTCTCGAGGACGGGCGCGAAGCCTTGGACGTTCAGCGGGAACAGACGACTGATGTGACTGCAATTCGACAACTGACCGAAGCGGCGCTCGAAATCGAAGCCCAGTATGACGTTCACTATGACGGTTGGGGAACCGTGGCCAAGCAACGCTAATGTCCGCATTCCATCCATAGCAGACTCTGTCCTACAGCCGTCGCATCTGACATAGGCCGGTCCATGCTTGCTTCGGCGATCGGCCAATTCCAAAATCTTGCGCATGCCCACACGCCCTCTCGCGTACGCGCGCGTACGCCCGCGTCCGTAGGGGTGCGACTTTTTGTGACTTTTGGGGCTAAATGAACCGGCTCCGTCTCCCGATCGACGCTGTCCTGCCGCAGGTCTGCGAAGCGCTGCGCGCAGGCCCTCGCGCGCTGCTGGTTGCGCCGCCGGGCGCCGGCAAGACGACGCGCGTCGCACCAGCATTGCTCGACGAACCATGGTGCGGCGGCAATGTCTTGCTGCTCGTCCCCCGACGCCTCGCCGCCCGAAGCGCCGCGGAATATATGGCCAGGGAGCGGGGCGAAGAGGCTGGCACCGCGATCGGCTATGCCACGCGCCTCGACAGCAAGGTCGGTAAGGGCACCCGGGTCATCGCCATGACCCATGGGGTCTACCTGTCCCGACTGCAGGCCGATCCCGAGCTTTCCGGAGTAAACGCGGTACTGTTCGACGAAGTGCATGAGCGCGGGCTCGACAGCGACCTGGCACTCGCGCTTACGCTCGACGCGGCCGAGGGGCTGCGGCCCGACCTGCGCATCCTGCCGATGTCGGCAACACTCGATAGCGAGCGGTTCGCCCGGCTGCTAAGCGACCCGCCGAAGATCGAAAGCGAAGGCAAAAGCTATCCGCTGACTCTGGTCCATGAAGGCCGCGATCCGGCCGGGCGGATCGAGCCGCAAATGGCCTCGGCGATCCGCGCTGCGCTGGCCGAGCATGACGGATCGCTGCTGGCCTTCCTGCCCGGCGTCGCGGAGATCGAGCGGACCGCCGAGGCGCTTGGCAACCTGCCCGCCAACGTCGTCCTTCACCGGCTGCATGGGGGCGTGGAGCCTTCCCAGCAGCGCGCCGCACTTGCAGCGCCGAAGCCCGGCATCAGGAAGCTGGTGCTGGCCAGTTCCATTGCGGAAACCAGCCTGACGCTCGACGATGTCAGGATCGTGGTCGATAGCGGCCTCGCTCGCCGGCCGCGCTACGATCGCGGCGCGGGCCTCACGCGGCTGGTGACCGAGCGCGCTAGCCGCGCTGCGGTCACCCAGCGCGCCGGCCGCGCCGCGCGGCAAGGGCCGGGAGTCGCCTATCGCCTGTGGGAGGCCGCCGCGACCGCGGGCCTGCCCCGCTTCGATCCGCCGGAGATACTGGAGGCCGACCTCTCGGCACTGCTGCTCGATTGTGCGCTATGGGGCGTCGCCGATCCGCGCGCGCTTCGCTGGCTCGACT